>NYZO01000075.1 GCA_002687185.1 archaeon
CCGTTCTTGTCTTTTAATCCTGTGTATTGCATAACATTAACGTCATCGCTATGCTCGTCAAAATGAAACCATTCATCATCATAGTAAGCATGAGCTGTGTAGTCATTTGAAAAAGGATTACAAGTATTGCCAATAGTTACTTTAGTAAACATTTTATTCTTTGATTCATCAAACGCTCTAAACTTAATCTCTCTCATCTCTCCAGCCTCTTATATATTCCGTTAATCACTCAATGCTTCTTCGCATTCTTTTTTGATTCTGCTTAATACAGATCCAACTTCAGGATCTTCATCCCATATTCCACATAAGCAAGTTTCACAATACTTTACTTCTGCTATAGCACCCTTTAAAGCATGAACCATATTGGTGGCTTGCTTTAATACCAATTCCAGCTCTGACGCCTCACCGGCTTTACATTCTTTCTTTGCTTCTTTTAGTAAAAGATTTAGTTTTAATATTAGGTTATTTGTCATTTTTCTAATTTCCTATAAATATAATTAATCACTCTAGCCGTTAAAGGTGTACCGTTATCTATTTGCATACTTGTTTAAAGTTATCTTTTATCCATTGCATAGACCTATCATGCAAGCTTTTTACTCTACCATGCTCTACACAATAGTTGCCTTCTCTAGCTTTGTATCTTGGCTCTGTGCGCCATATTTGTTTATTGCAGTCTCTGCATTTGCATGTGCTGTTAGGTGTTAGTATTAGTTGCATTTTCGCCACCCAGCTTTGACAAGGATTAGATGCCTGTCATTATCGCTTATATTTGATATCCAGCATCCTTTACTCACTGGCTCACATCCGTCTAATCCATCGACGTACATCTCATATGCTATATTCTGCTCTTTTGTTCCTTTTTCCATCTTACTTAGCCTACTTACGCCTGTAGTCATAAGACGATCATCAACCTTTATTACATAATCATCACCCTCGAAATACACCACCTCCACTTCTTTATTTGTGCCGTCAACAAAATCTCTAAATATCACAAACTGCCCTACATCTGGCCTAAAATCACTCATCTTACCTCTCCTTAAACTTTATATTTATTCGCTTTCTAAATTAATACCTTGAATACCGTAAAATCTTTGTATTGATTCTAGATATTCGCTCATTTCTTTAGTGTTAAACTTACTTGTTACGGCTATCGGGTTTATTGCCCTTCTTTGGTTCTCAGAAGATAGCTGATAGAACTTAACGCCATCTAACAACCTTGATACCGAGTATGCGTAATCAGATTTAGACCTAAACAGTATAGGCAAACCGAATTGTATTTTACTATCTGCATGAACTTCATCGTTAGTCATGCCTAATTCAGTACCTATTGTATTGTACCAAACCCAGCTTAAAGCATTAGCGCTTAAACCTCGTTTACTTCTGTATTCATCTATATCAACTCTCCTAGGTTCGGTTAAGTCCATACTTTCAATTTCTTGTATCAAGTAAGAGCGTGTACCGTGAGTCAACTTGAAGTTTTTCATTTTATTTTACGAACCACCTGACAAAACAAAAACAATCAGACCGGTCAAAACATCACCTGCAGGTCTAACCCATTCTGGAGAAGTGACAGCAGCAAATGTCATAGCAACAATTACTAATTTAACCCAAATAGGAGTTTTTGCTTTTTGCATCTTTAATCATCCTTCTTTCTCTAACGTAAATACACTGCCTAGTAAGATCACAAGCGGTAGCTATCTGGTCAATGGTTAAATCTAGTTTTCCTTTCAACCTTAAATCAAGTAAAACCATAGCCTTTCTAACTCTTGTATCTTTAGCTTTAAAGAACTCAGTATTGGTTATTTCTTTTAATCTAGAAACAGCTTTATACTTGTCGTTTCTATGACGCTCCAACTTCGCCATAAACTTAGAGGATATCTCTAATATTTTAGAATCTTTTTTCTTTAACTCTGACTCTAATTCTCTGATTCTCTCATAAAGCTTATTTCTATCAGTAAACTCCAATCCTTCTATGTAGTCCATTAGTGTTCTCCTTTTCCTTTTAGCTTCTGCTTAAGTAATGCGTTTTCTGCATTTGTAGACATATTATTATTCTTAGCATCTAGCAATTGATCTTCTAAAAACATCAAGCTCAGTTTTAAAGCGTCATTGTCTCGGCTTAATTTCTTTATTTGCTCCAGCCTTTTTCTTGATAGATTATCACAGTAAGCTAGTTTACCTTTAAGCTCTTTGTTTTCTATGGTTCTGCTATTAGCTAGCTTTTCCCAGTGCTCCCATTGTTCGGCGCTCATATCTGTTCCTTCGGGGTATTTTGTTTAAAGTTCTTGAGTTCTAGCCCAAGCTAAAACGTTTTTAGGCGTTGCTTTGGTGAATAGATTGTCAGGCTTCCACGAGATTCCGCACTCGCTGTTGTAGCCAATCATTGTATTGACCTCTGAGTGAAATATATTCACAAGATAAGGCCAAGCATCCTCAGAATCCCATTCATCTTCAAAGCCGCCACAATGCCAATTGACGTACCAAATACCATCATCAACACCGCAGCGCTTAAGGCTGAAAAGCTGAGCTGCTTTTTTACATAGTTTCTTAAATTGCCTGCGTTTCATATTCATCCTTCGTGGTATTCTGTTTAATAAAAAGACTTGCCCTAAACAGATTTAATAATTAATAGCATTTATCATTTAAGTTTAAATGAAAGGACAAGCCATGATTAAATAGTAGAGAGTTATTTAATGATTGTGAAATACCAAATATTCATAAAAACATTGCAACCTATAACCAAAATTCAAACGGTGATATAATGCACAAAATTTAACTAAGAGATATGGTTATGGGATTCTTCGGCAGATTGTTTGGTAGCGATAAAGCAACAGAGAAAGTGATAGATACGGTTTCTAGCGGATTAGACAAGCTTTGGTATACAGATGAAGAAAAAGCCGAAGATAAAGCTAAAAGTGTGTCTGAGGCTAGACAGTTCTTATTGACTTGGCTCACTAATACGCAAGGCCAAAACCTAGCCCGAAGATTTATAGCCGTATCGTGTACGATTGTTTGGCTAATCATGTACTGTGTAAGCTGGGTTATGGCAGCGTTAGCGCCTTGGTTAACTGAACATGCAGATAAGCTATTAGAAAGCTCTGTAGTCATCGCTGAGAGAGCAGAAAGCATGAATGGCGCAATGATGTTAATACTAGGTTTTTATTTTTGCGCACCTCATATGAGCAGTATTGTTGGCTCCGCTATGAATAAGTTTAGCGGTAATAAATAATGAGGAATTATGATAGAAAAGAAATGGCGAGAGGAAAGAAGCCCTTACCTTCCACCTCTGCCGCCTATGCCGCCGCCAAGTGTTTAACTTGATGCTGGTTTTTATTTACTCGCTTTACTGTGAGTTTTTGTGTTTAATCTCTGTAATGCTCCATCAACGCAAAACATTTAGGTCGTTTATTTGATGATGCATAAACCATATCACAAACAAATTTACGCCCTTTCTTGTTTAGCGTTCTGTCTCTTTTAAGTAACCCAAAGGAATTCATAAAACCCTCTTCTGTATGGGAATTATAAGAGCCAGCAGCAGCCTTTGAGATTAATTCTAGCAACATCAACCTACCCTCATCCGCATTAACGCCATCCCAACGGTATTCTTTTAATGCATTGATAATTTCATCTGTTGTTATTAGTTCCTTCACTTTAAATCCTCCTCTGTTAATTTGACTTTGTTTTTTATAGTTACAGAATTTTTGCATTCATTGCCAAAAACGTCCCATCCTTTAAAATTACCTCGTGAAAACATTTCTAGCCTAGGTACGTCACCGGCAAGTTCAATGCAAGCATCTCTAAAATGTTGAGGTTTCTCACTATGTTTACCGACTACGTGAGAGGATACAGCTCTAACAGATCTGGAAGCTGGTTTAGGCTTCCCCTTCGTGGCGATTATAGCACTTTCACTTCCTGCTCTAGTCCAAAAGCCCATACCAAAAAAATCCAACATGTTTTTAGTGAGTTTTCGCCAGACAAGTCCATTCATGTTTTTAATAGTAAAGCCCCAAGCTTTAACAAGATCAATAGCCTCTTGTGGTTGACTGCCAACCCACCACATAACAAGAATACAATCATCATCACACAATGATTCCACATCTAAATTTTTCAAATCCTCAATACTCATTGTGTTGTATTGTGCATCAGCTCCGCTTCTCATAGAGCCGCCCGTCTTTTTGTTATTAAAAGACCAAGGAGGATCGGCGTATATCAGTTTATACTTGCTCATTTCTCACCCCTCTTCCTCTTTCCGAAAATCTTATCGAACTCTTTTTTTTAATGGTTCTGGTAACATATCTACTCTCCTATTGGTTGTTAAAAATTCATTGGCGTTAAATCATCAAATCTCATCGTCGGAGCAGTCCATTTAACTTTTATACATCCTGTTCCGCCATGCCTGTTTTTCTTAAAATCAACTTCGCATATTCCTCTATCTGGCGTATCAGGAAAATAAACCTCGTCACGATACAAAGTTAAAATAGAGTCGGCTTCTTGCTCGATCATGCCTGAGTCTTTTATATCCCCCATTCCTGGGCGCTTATTCTCTCTTGTTTCTACAGAGCGATTAACTTGCGCCAGCGCTACAACAGGCATGTTTAATTCTCTAGCTAACTCTTTAAGTCTCATAGCTATGTCACCAACTTGCTCATGCCTAGGTATTCTAGAATTCTCATGCTTTATACGCTGAAGATAATCAAGATAGATAGCCGTACATCCGTATTCTTGATAACACTCTCTAGCTGTTGACTCTATTTCGTGCATGTAAGGGCCTGATTTGTCATATATCCAGCCGTTAGCATCCATGATCTTATTAATGGCTCCTTGCATCTGTCCGAATTCAGTATTGCCTAAATCACCTGTTCTTATTTTGTGATTAGGTACATTTCCATGTATTGAGAACATTCTCCACATAGCCTGTATTCTGGATTGCTCTGTACTAAATACCAACGGTCTTGTTTTATTTGCCGCAGCCATGTTAAGCAAAAACGCTGTTTTACCCATTGCAGAGCGAGCAGCTACTATAATTAAATCAGAGCCATGTAAGCCACCCATAACCTTGTCAATATCTTTCAATCCAGTAGGAATTGTTTTAGATTCTCCACTAACTATTAATTCAACCTCTTTTAGTGCGTCCTCTGAGGCATCACAGAAGCTGTGAAGGTATTTCTTCTCTGTTTGATTCAATTGCATTAGTTCTTTAATAAATCCGTTTAAATCCTTTTCTGAGGCACTTATCATTTGTTGGCCTATTCTTGATATTTCTCTATCTCTCCAATCAAGCTTGATTTTATTAACATGGTTTTCTGCTGAATCCTTTCCTATCGAGTCCTTAACCATTGAACCTAACATAGCCATCCAGTTAATAGACGAATCTTGCTTTTCCATTAAATCAACAATAGTTAACAGGTCTGTCATTTGCTTTCTTCTGCGAACGCCTAACATGACTCGCCATAAATTCTGATAAGCAAAGTTGGAAAAATGATTATCGGTTAATCCTGTGTTTAATGGGTCTATCTCACCTTTAAGTGACAGTCCTATAATATTCTCTTCGATCATTGTGTAAACATCCTTGGTTGGCTAGGTTGATTAACTGTAGTTGGATTTAATTTAGAGATCCAATTTCTAGCCGCAGCTTTCCAATCCTTCATTTTGTTTCTGCCGACTTGCCAACCGTTAGACTCGTAATAGTTAAACATTTTCTCAGCTTCTATGGTGTTGTTGATTCCTTTCTCTATAAAATAAGAATTTAATTCTTGGACGGATGGTTTAACAAACCTCTTACTTTTATTGTCACTCTTACTCTTATTCTTATTATCGGTAGATTTGGTGTTATCTGGTGACGATTGGTTACCAGTTTTACCAGTAGTAGATTTGGTGTTATATCTCTTTTCAGCTATTAACCTGTTCTTTTCACAAAGCTTTTCATATTTTTCAGCATCCCTTTCAAACTGATTTTTAAAAAACGAAAACGCTACTTTAGTGATAGCATCTAGCTCTATATCGCCATCAGTGTGATAAGATTTTATAGCTTTAAAGAGTAAACCTGCTTGCTCATTCGTTAGATCATCAAGCACATTTAAGCTGTCGTGATGAACAATAAATGACTTTC
>NYZO01000076.1 GCA_002687185.1 archaeon
AAATGTCCGACGAAAACGGTTGTATTTTAGCCGACGTTATAAAAGGCGAACGAACCGATTGTGAAGGTTGTCCCTTCCCCGATTGTATAATCCCGTATAACGGGATTCCTTCATTTCAAAGTCCCCATTTTATCACGGCGGCGGTCAAGGCTTTTCAACAAGTCCCGAACGGTGTTTTATCGAAGTTATTAAACGTTGATTTAAAAACGATAAGGCGGCGACAAAATGGCGAAAATTCCACGTCCCGAAATACTTGTTGTAGCGTCCGCACTTCAAAGTGAATTGATTGCGACGTATCATAAGAAAAATACACCCGCTTATAAAAAGAAAAAGCGGGATTTGGAACGGTTAATTTCGTGGTGTTATAATTGCGGCTTTGAAAAGGAAATATTATCCCTTGAATTGGAAGCCGCACGACGACGAAATTCGGTAAATCAATATGCGTAATTATATCGGGGAATTAAAAGGTCTTGGTTATACCTTGAAAGCCTTGTCGAAGGAAACGGGAATTTCCCAAGCGGAACTTTCCCGTTTCAAAACAGGGGTAAAAAAGCTTTCGTCTGGTAGTAAAGATTATGAAACTATCCGTAATACGACCCGTCGCTTAGGTTATCAGGAAGCACGGGCGGCGGGTCTAACAAGCGAACGGGCGTTGGCGACACGGCGAACGATAACCGACCCCGAAAAATTCATTTCCGATATGGCTTCAAAACGTATTGTAAAGCACAAGGCGGAAACGACCCGTTTTCAAATGCGAATTCTTGGTAAATTTCATAATTATAAGACGGGTGACACGGCGATAAAACAAGGCTTTTCACACGCTTACACAACCATTAATAAAAAGGAAATGGAAGCGGAAGCCGTCGCCGAAGCACAATCCAAACTCGGCGGGTCGAACTGGAAGCTTCAAAAGATATTAGAACGTGAGATTATCGAGTACGAATTGAAGGATATTTCCGACGACGAAACGGACGATGAATCGGACGACGAAGGCGAATAAATGCGTCGGCAATTGAAGCAATACAAACGTAAGCACGGTATACATCATCCATTACTTGCCCTCGATTTTGAGAATGACCCAAAAACGGGCGGGTTTATATGCGGCGGCATATACGGCGATATACGTCATAGAACGTCACATAGAGAAAACGGGGAAGTTAAAGTTGACTGGACGTCAAAGCGTGTTGAGGGATATTATACTGACCTTGACGAACTTCAAGAATACTTGTTATCCTTAAAGAAAAATGCTTGTATTCTAGTATTCTATAATTTGAGTTATGATCGTTGGTTTTTGGACGACATAACCGACCATAAAAGCGTGTTGGCGGTAGGTCAACGGGTTATAATGTTGAAGCTTAAAAACGGCTTAAAGTGTATGGATTTATTCAATCACCCGTGCGAAGGGTCGCTTGAAAAATGGATTGAATCGTGTGATATGACTGAAAAATACGGGATAGCGAAGGCGGATTTATCCGACCATTTTGAACGGGTTATGAATGACACGAAGGCGACGTTTCATCTTGGTAATTTTCTTGAAGATTTTTATTATTATGAATGCGGCATTCCGTTACAATTAACCGTCGGGTCGGCGGCTATGAAGCTATTTACAATGAAGTATTTTACCGACTATTGGGAACGGGACAACGAATTTATGTCATTGTACGAACGGCGGGCGTATTATGGCGGACGGGCGGAACTATTCAAACGGGGTAAAATAAAGACGTGGGGATATGATGTTAATAGTATGTATTTAACCATTATGCGGGATTGTGAATTTCCCGATATGCAAACGGGAAAGTATATTGAAAAGCCGCCGAAGCGTTGGCGACGATACCTGGACAATTATTTAGGGATATGGAATGTTATCGTCCAGACGCCCGACGATATTTATCTTCCTTTATTATCCGTTCGCCTTGACGGGAAGTTGAAATTCCCCGAAGGGATATTTTCGGGAACGTGGACGTCGGCGGAAATACTGGAAGCCGAACGAAACGGTTATAAAATCTTGAAGGTTATTTCCTTTATATACTACAGGCAAAAGAAGCCATACTTCCAAAAATACGCCCGTTTCGTTTGGCGGAAGCGGGCGGAATATAAAGCCAAAAATAATAAGCCAATGGACATAATGATAAAACGACTTGGTAATTCCTTATACGGTAAGTTTGCACAACGCAACCGTCAAGAATATTTCGGGCGATTATCGGACTATAAAGGGATAATTCCCGAACGGGTAAAATTCATTGATTATAAAGGGGAAGTCTGGATTCAAGTCGAAGGCGACGCAACGCCCGCAACGTTTGAATTTCCCGCAATTTCCGCCTTCGTTACGTCATACGCCCGATTGAAATTATATGAAGGAATGAAGGCGAATAAGGATAGTTTGATTTACGTTGATACGGATAGTTTGAAATTATCCCGCCCCGCCGTCGGAATTACAATCGGGTCAGAATTGGGCGATTGGGCGCTTGACCTTGAAGGCGTCGTCGTTGAATATCACCGTCCGAAGCTATACGGGGATAAACGAAAAGGCGTCCCGAAACGTGCTAAATTAGTTAGTAAAAATCGGGAAGGGGAAACGTGGGAATATGACAAGCCGTTACGTTATAAAGAAGCCATAAAAGGCGGCTTGACGCCGAACGTTTGGGTCGAAGTACAGAAGCATTTAATATACCAAGATGATAAAAGAATCTGGAAGCGAAATGTTTCCCGACCGTTAAATTATATAGAAGTATCATAAATTTATGACCGCATTTCAGGTACGAATTATAAAAATATATAGAAAAAAGGATAGATTTATCTTGACTAATGGTATAAATTTATAGTATAATTAGGTAACGCTTAAAAAAGGGGGATTATTTAATGAAGGAATACAAGGTTACAATCCAGTTACCCGAAAAGGTCGAAAATGGCGAATTGGTATTCTATACCGATAGCCGAACGCAATCCCGAAACGTCAAGGCGACGGCTTCCGAAAATGACGTAATCTGTACCGTTACCCGTACCGCCGAAAAAGCGGTATCATTTGCGGGCGTCAACGACGCCCCGTCATTGATAGCGAAACGGGAAGCCGAAGCGAAGGAAAAAACCGAAGCCGAAGCGAAAGCCGAAGCCGAAGCAAAGGCGAAAGCCGCCGCCGAAAAAGCCGCTAAAAAATAAAGAGATACCCGACGGGGCGGCGGGTGTAAAATGTCCGCCCAAAAGGTTCGGAAAATACGTAAAAAAGGAATACAAAAATTATGCCAAAAGATAAAGTAAAAAATCATATACGAACATTCGGGGAAGCGGTAACGCCGCCGCCTTTTTATCCCGACGACCCGAAGGTTGAAATATCGGATTTAATCGGTCAGGAATTAACCATTGTCGCCGCCGTTGTGGTACGGGATTTTAAAACAAAACTCGGTAAATCCGACTTCGTTTTAATACGATTTACAAGACACCCCCGACCCGACTTATTTGCGACCACTTTATGCGGCGGAATCGTCGTTGTGCGGAAAGTGCAACAAGCTATCGACGGGGTTATGCTTCCATTACGGGGAACGGTAACACGGGTCGAAAGCGAAGTTGCGGGACATTCGCCGTACTACGATATTAATTGAGGCTTTCCCCAAAACACAGGATTCGGCGGCGTTTGTGCGATTCGGACGCCGCCGATTCCAATATAAAAAAAGGTGAAAAATGAGTAGTCAAAATTACAACGTGGTGATAAAATTCCTATATAAAGACGGAACGCATTATGATATGATTGTTCGTGTCCCGCCTAGTGTCGGCGACCAAATTTCGGCGTTTCACTTGGTAGCCGTCAATGTCTATTGCGAACCTGTTTTCGGGGCGGCGGACGACGTTCCACGTCTTGAAGATTTTATCAAAAAAGCGGGAATTACTGGTATGGAAATAAAACGAAAGGGGGGATAAAAAATGGTACGGACTAAAGGGGCGGAAGGCAAGCCAAAAACGACGGAATACTTTATCAAAAAATTACAAGAATCCGCCGCAAAGGAAGGTCTGGAATTGACCGTTGAAATGAAGGACAAGGTTGTCACGGCGGCGGAAAATACCGCGCAACAAGCGGGACAATCCGTCGAAGAAATAGCGGCGGCGGGCAAAGCCGCACGGGAACGTTTTCATAAGCTTGAATTGGAACTGGACAACGACGAAATTGACACATACGAATGCGGGAATTGTCATACCGAAATGGGGTCGAAATTGTCGAAGTGCCCCGAATGCGGGGCGGGTTTAAACTGGTGAAAATAACCGAACAGGGATTATCAAATCTTGTCCCTAATGCGGGAAGCGGTCAACCGATTCCGCCAATATTTAATACCATAAATGAGATAATAAAGGGTGTCAACGAAATGTTATCGGGTTATCGGGAATTGACGGGTAAACCTGTAATACATACAGCGGCGACAACGACGGAAAAGACGGCGCAAAATTGGGCGGAAGCACGGGCGAATCAAAAAACGTTGGCGGCGAATAAAGTCGTCGTTAAAAATGAGGTTATTATGTCGGACGATTTCGGCGATTTATTGACGGGATTTATCAATAGCTTAACGAAGGCGGAAGCGTTGGGACTTGGCGGGGCGACACTTGCCGAAGCGTTGTCGGCGTTACCGTTTACCGTGACACAAGCAAAAGAATTTTTGATAAAAGTGGACACGGAAAGGAAGGCGAAAAATGCTTAAATTAACTCGAAAAACTTGGGCGGCTTTCGGCTATAAAGGCGGCGGAAAGTCAACGTTATCACAATTTATCGGGGCGGAATACGGGGATAAATGCCTTTATTATGATACGCTTCACGAAGTCCCGCCCGAAGTCGGATTCCACGTTTTTCAACCTAAAAATCGGCAAAACGTTGGCGAACTTTTATCCGTCATTCGATTGATTCAAGCGAATAAACGTTATCGAATGTTAATCATTGACGAAGCGAATCGCTACGCTAAACCGAAGCCAAATCCGTTACCGCAAGCCATAGCCGATATGAACGATTGGGCGAGACACCCACAATACAATTTATCCGTCGGATATGTCGCCCGACGCCCGACGCAATTAAACACCGATTTAACCGAAATTGCGGATTATCTTTTTATCTTTCAATTGGGCGGTAAAAATGACATTAAATATCTGAACGATTTGCGGTCGGGATTGGGCGACGTTGTGCAAAATTTACCGCCGTTTCATTTCGTCGTAGTTGACCAGAGCAGGAATTGGGAAGTTATGCGTCCCGTCGATATTGATAAAATTAAACGGTCAGGCGGTCAGGCGGCTAGTGACAATCGAGCCTGAATCTTGGTAAAATAGAAGTATGATTGAAGGGAAGTCGGGGCGTCGCACCCGCCCGAACTATGGACGGATAAGCCTTCGATTAAATACTTGAAGGGGTTTAAGGCTATAAAAAATATCGGTACGCCTACCGTCTCAGGGGTGAGAGAGAGTGCTGTTGATTACGCCGTCGGACTAGCTGGCGGCTTGGTTTATGCGTTGTCTACTTCATTCACTGGTAGCGGACTTTTAGGCGGTCTTATCGGTGCGGGTCTTGCGGGTAGTATCATAAGAGGAACTCGTGGAACTGCAATCGCCACGATACTAGGATTCCAAACGATTATCGGGGCGGCTTCGCAGGCTTCCGCCGCACCCGAATCCGACGGTCAAGCCGTAATGTAATGAAGCGAAAACTATCACATTTATGGACGCTTTTAACTCTAATTTTCATCCTTCCTTTAGTGCCTGTTATGGGTATTGGGGCGTTGGGTGATTTAGGGTCTTTACTTGGCGGTCTTGGCGGTTTGAGAACGGGAAGCGGAAAGACCGTACAGGCAAGACAAGGTTATCGAACCGACGTTCAAATCGTGGACGGCGACGCCGCCTTTGATACCGCCGCCGAAGTGTTCGCACTAATCGGTGCTGTCGGGACTTATTGGCGGGTATGGGAAATGACTATCCCCGCACAACAATTCGTACATTGGGGATATGGCTCGCCCGCCACGCCTATGAATCAGGGGTATATGTTCTTTTATGCCGCTTCCGCCGCCGCTTTTGATGTTGGCGTGGTGCGGTTGCTTCAAGAGAACGCCCGCCGCACTCGAACCGTTCCAGTAGCGGAACTTGCGGACGTCGGACTACACGGCTTAGTCGCCGCAATAGCCGACCCGTCTCTCATCAATAAAAATGATATGGTTGCACTTCCCGAAAAAGTGGAATATCCGCTTGTCGGGGAAGATTCTAGAATCGCTATTGACTACCGTCCAGACGTGTTGGTTGTTGAGACGCAAGCCGCTTTTAAAATCCCGATAACCGTCTACCAGTAAAGGCAAGCGATAAATACACGGGGCGGCTTAAACCCCCGCCCCGTTCCTTCCCTTTAAAGTGCTATGAGTTTTATCATACAAAGAACGATTAGAGGAATCCAAAAAATGCAACTTGACCGCCTTCGACGCATAATGAAGGAAGGGTCGCAAAAATTCCATTATGACGTCCCCGTATTAGCGGCGGGCGTCGCCGTTGGTTTTGACATACATACACAATTCCCCCGTGCGCAAAAATACGAACCGCTTGACGTTATTCAGATTATTAATAACGACGTTGTAAATATATCCGTCCAGTTGAACGGGGCGGGCGGCGATTTATTAATTGTTCCTTCTGGAACTATTCGAACGGCGACTAATGACGAAATAGGGGCGATTCAACGTATTTTAATTACGAATAATGACGCCGCCGCCGCCGTAACGGCTGGTTTAATTGACATTGATATTTGGCGAGCACCCGAAACATTAAATAGTATCGCCCGCTCGGAGATTTAAAATTGAAAACGTTTGATATTGCATTACTGGCAATCGGCGGATATATCGCCATTAAAGCCGTCAATAAAGATGATAATTTATTACCTTCATTTGGTAGCGGTGGTACGGGTAGCGGTGGATCGTCTTTTGATTTTTCCAACCTATTCGGCGGAATATCCCCGTTTCCACAACCAGACGCCGCAATCCCTGAAATGGGTAAAGTCTTTCAAGGTTTATATGACGCTATACAAAAAGGTTTTTCGGAAATTCCAAACCCGACTTTACCGAATCCAGATACTAATATTAATATCCCGAATCCCTTTGACGGTTTTGACTTCCCTTTGATACCCGAACAAGGCGGAATTAGATCCCCCGACTTTTATTTCCCCCCGTTCAAATTAACCCCGCCGACGCCGCCCGACCCCGCCGACTTTTTTACCGATATAGGAAGCGGTTTGATACCCGATGTTACGATGCCCGAATACACCGCCGTCAAGGCTTCTATTGTGCGGTCGGGCGGGATAGGACTTCGACAATATGGCGGAATTGTAATGTCGGGCGGGCGAACAATACGACCAATTTTTAAAGGCGGCGAAGTCGCCTTAGCAACAAAGCCGCTTCGTACCATTTTAACCAAAGTCGGGACAAAAGCAGGGGCGAAATTGGGATTTAAAGTCGCCGCAAGGGGTATACCCGTTGTCGGTTGGGGTTTACTTGCAGTTGACTTGTTGTCCGACCTTGCTAGACTTGGCGGCGCAAATATGCCCGAATGGTTAGGAATATCAGGTATTATTGAACCGTTTACAGGATCTAATCCTATTGAGGATTTTGTTAGTAATCAGGAAAAACAAGCCTTCGAAGTTTCGGACGTTGTGACGGGTCGAAGTCCGATTGAAAGATTGACATTTAACGAAGCTAACACGGGCTCGCCCGAAGCTCCGTCAAGACGTGAATCGGCGTTTCCGCAACCGTCTGAAACACCTTATAAACCACCGTCGCACGTGCCTACATATCAGAATCCGCAAGCACAACCGTTCCCGTATCGGCGTCCGCCGCCTTCAACACGGTTAAAGGATTACGGCTTAGAATGAAAATAGTAATAAAAAGTTTTACGGCTTGGATTGCAATTATCGGGGTTGTAATTCTTGAATATAAGGCTTTATCGCTTGGTATTAATGGGGTTTTATTGAGCGGGGCAATCGCTGTAATCGCAAGTATCGCCGCCTACCAAGTAAAGGGTAAAATAGAATCTTCCAAGAGTAAAAATAATGAGTAATAGCGACTTCGAATCTATTCCAAGACTTCGCCGAGTTATTTATACCACATATGGAAATTTCCCCACGTCGGGTTTGGCGGCGGGTGACCTGGCATACGCAACGGATAGACTTGTTTTTTATCGTTGGAATAGTGCGGCGTGGCAAAATGTAACCGTCCACGTTTCGGCGGGTCTTTTTGCTAATAGACCCGCCGTCGCAACCCTTCCAAATGGATCTCAATATTTTTCAACCGATACGAATGTTTTTTATCAGGTTATTGGTGGCGCTTGGGCGTCGGTATCATCGGCGGGCGTTTGGACTATAATCGAAACGGTTACACCTTCAAATGTGAGTACAATTTCTTTTGCTACTTTTACCGCTTATGATATGATTAAAATTATTATATCTCTATCGTTTGATACTGGTGCTACTTCCGACCATACCATACAACTGCGACTTAACAATGATGCGGGAAATAATTATAGCTATCGGGAAGTAGACAACACTACTATTGCTACAATCGCCGCCGCTTCCTCTCTGGTATTGGGCGAATCCGAAAGACGAATAAACGCCAACACTCGTTATGGAATTTCGGGTGAGGTAATATTACAGGGTAAAGCCGTTGATACCGCCGCCGCTTGTAGAATTTCCGTCATCGGCGGGGTATGCGGGTTATATCCCCGTAAAAAAATGATAAACGGGGATTATACAACAAATTCAAATATAACCGAACTAAATATTTTATCATCCACCAATTTCGATGGAAATATATCACTACTAGGATTGAATTTTTAATGAATTATTCAGAAGAATTATATAGGATATACGGCGATAAAGTTGTAAACATTGTCCAGACGGGCGACGAACTAACAAGCTATAAATTAACGTCGCCCGCTTCCACCGACGAATTATCACAAGTTGCTAATTTACCGAAGTCTTTACGACAACGAATACTAATAATTGAAAATAAAATATTATAGCTTGTATTCCTTCGCTTAAACGTCTCGTATAGTGTGTCCAAAACAACC
>NYZO01000077.1 GCA_002687185.1 archaeon
CGAGGGATAATCACATTATAAGTAATATGAGGATTCATAGCATAATAAATCATCAAAAAACATAATGTGAATGTTATACTTAAAAATAAAATACGTCTAGTGATTTGTACGAACGGACTAGATGATTGATTCTTTTGATTTTCAACCAATGCAGTGAACATCTTATCATCTCTTGCAGCTAATATTAACTGATCTTGACGTTTTTGTTCAATCCATGCATTGATAAAGTTTGCGCCGATCTTCACTGCGGCTCCGATTAATGTATTAAGTATAGGTCCTCCTAGCATATAATTATTTAGTCCTATAAATATAAATACAATGAGATTTACACTTGCATTAAACGATTACTATGAACAAGGTGCAAAAAATCTTCTGGAAAATAAATTTATTTGCCCTGTATGTTATGAAGAAGTGTTAGATGGTGACTTAGATCATGATGCTATTCATATAAAAAGATGTTATATGTTGCAGCGAATTGAAATCGAACTAGAAAAATATATTAAAGAACATGGCGAGTTTCCTAAAAGTGTTCGAAACGATATAATATCAAAAATCACCAACCAATTCAAACCAGAACGGGTTGATTATATTTTTCTATCTTAACTTTAATATTATTATTTAAAACATGAACTGATAATGTTTTAATGTCTTGCTCGACATTGTTAATAATAACATCAGATATTTTATTTTCAATATATTTAGTAATCGATCTTTTTAATGGTCGAGCTCCGTACTTCTTATTATCAATATTATTAGTAATATATTCGTATACCTTATCGTCAAATGTTACAGATAACTTCTTTTGCTTTAACCTTTTATTTAAATCTTTTAATAGTAGCTTGGTAATTGTAATAAGATTGTCATGTGTTAACCTATTAAAAACAATAACTTCATCTATCCGATTTATAAGTTCCGGTTTCAAATATTGTTTTAATTCTTTTTTGATTTTTTGTGATATTGCTTCATTGTTATCAGATAAAAAACCTACTGTACTATTTTTATCTATTATCTGTGCTCCAATATTACTAGTCATAATGATAATGGTGTTTCTGAAATTAACTTCATTTCCGGAACTGTCAGTCAGTGTACCTTCTTCTAATAACTGTAATAATATCTGTAATACATCCGGATGGGCCTTTTCTAGCTCATCAAATAATATAACCATATATGGATTTCTTCTCACCGGTTCAGTAAGGATTCCTCCTTCATCATAACCAACATATCCGGGAGGTGAACCTATTAACTTACTAACGCTATGTTGCTCCATTAGTTCGGACATATTTATCTGTATAACATTATCAGGACAATCAAACAGATATTCAGATAATATTTTCGCGGAGTGGGTTTTACCGACACCTGTTGGTCCTAAAAATAAAAAAGAGCTTATAGGTTTATCTGGATCATTTAAACCAGCGCGTGAGCGTTTAATAGTATTTGCAATACTAGTTACAGCTTCTCGTTGACCTATAATTCTACTATTGAGATGGTATGATAATCTTCTCAATCTATTACTTTCTTGAAGTTCTAGATTTGTTACCGGTATTCCTGTTACTTGTGAAACATGTTGTGTTACGTCATGTTCTGTAACTCTTATAGCTTTCTGTTGAAGTTTATCCCACTGTGTAAACGCGGTAGTGTATTTTTCGAGTAATTCATGCTCTTCTTGTTCATATTTTATAGCTTGTTTATATTTTTTTGCTTCCAGCGCGCTTTCCTTTTTCATTTGAATTTCGTCTAATTTATCTCTAATATCTTGCTCAAAAATACATTTCTTATATAGATTCGCTCTTCCTTTTGCTCCTACCTCATCCATTATATCTATAGCTTTATCTGGAAAATTTCGATCAGTTATATATCTATCAGCTAACCTCACAATACACTTAATAACCTTAGCATTATATCTTATATTATGAAATATCTCGTACTTGTCTTTTATACCTTTTAGTATATCTTCGGTTTCCTTAGGTGATGGTTCATCAACCATAATATTTTGAAATCTTCTCTCTAAAGCACTATCACTTTCAATATACTCTCTATATTCATCTAATGTGGTAGCTCCAATACATGTTAAATCTCCTCTTGATAAAGCTGGTTTTAAAATATTACTAGCGTCCAGTGCACCCTCAGAGTTACCAGTACCAGAAATAGTATGAAGCTCGTCAATAAAAATAATACTATCTTTATTACTGGTTAATTCTTCTATAATTGTTTTGAGTCGTTCTTCAAATTCTCCTCTATATTTTGTACCTGCAACCAATAAAGCTAGATCTAGGGTATATATAGATTTTGTTAGCAATTTATCTGGTACATCTCCATCCGCAATGCGTTGAGCTAGGCCTTCAACAACAGCTGTCTTACCTACTCCGGCTTCGCCGATTAGTATTGGATTATTTTTACTACGTCTTAATAATACCTGTATTACTCTATCAGTCTCTTCCTCTCGACCGATGATCGCATCTAATTGACCGGTAGCTGCCTGCAATGTTAGGTCTACACTATATTGTGATAGTAATGTCTGCTCGGTGTATTCTTTATTGCTAGATCTTTTAGACGATGTAGCTTGTTTTCGATGTAGTGAATCTATTAGGGAAGGAGTTTTCGAAAAATGCTTTTCTATATCAGAAGTCGTTATATTAAATGTTGATAATATATTCGATGTCATACCAGTGTTATCATTTACAATTTCTAATAATAAGTTACCGGTATCAATTATATCTATAGATGAGTTCTCACATCTTACTTTTATATTAATTAACGTTTTTTGTAATTTAGGTGAACAGTTAATCTCGTTAGAATCTACAACACCAACTATATTAATACTCTTAAGGTGTTTAACTATTAAAAGTTTAAAGGCGTCTAAATCAATATGAAGTGATTCTAGAATTGTCGCTGCTGAACAACTACCAAGTTCAAAAAATGCTAACAGTACATGTTCACCGGTTATAAATACATGACCATATCGTCTAGCAATTTGTTTAGCTAGAGCAATTACTTGTCGAAACTTTGGTGTTAACTGCGGTTTCATATAACTAATTATTCTCATATTACAATTAGTCAATAATCCAGCGGGATCAATTATTGCTTGAGAGTTTTTGTATGTAAAACTTCTGGTGTTATTAAGTCTTTATTAATAAGATGTTCTGACGAAGCTCTAACCGGGTTTATATCAATACCGCCGCGGCGGGCATACAGACATGTTACACATAGTTCATCTGGAACATATACATCCATTAACCGTTTGTAAATAGTCTCGCATATCTCTTCATGAAAATGACACTCATCTCTAAAAGATATAATATACTTTAATATACTCTCAATATTTACTCCATTGTGGCTTTTGATATAGATATAAACATCGCCCCAGTCTGGTTGAGATGTTACCCGACAATTACTTTTAAGTAGACCAGAATGTAAATGTGTTGTATTATAGATCAGCTCCGGCGGACCGTCGAGTTCATGAAACGTTATATCATCTATTTCTAAGAGCTCTGGAGTTTCTGTATATTGATCGATTGACATTCCTCTTAAATAAGAGTTAGTAAATGATGCTTCAATAGTATGGTATCGCCACCTAGGAAATAAAGTTATAGTATCATCCGAACTAGGTTCATGTCCATCTGTAATGTATACCTGTACTTCTGTCTCTAATAAGTTTGATAAATCTTCCCGGGCGGTATCAGTAATATGTTGTAGTACTTCTTTAGGTGTACATCCGCATTTGTACATATTAAAAGAATTAAAATACAATTTAATAGATTTACTTTCTACAATATATTTACTATTACATGGATATACAATCTTTGCAACTCCTGTTGCTGGTAGACCATTATAGGTTAGACCAGATACTTCATATGCATTCCATACATCATACCCCACAAATGGTAGTCTATCATCATATATTTCTAAATGTCTCCTATTACTACTTCTAGGTTCATGAACTAGTAAATGAGGATCGTATTGATCTTTATATTCTGACGTTTGACCTAAATGCTTACTTACTTTTGAATTATCTATCACTGTTGTCATATTTTTTAACTGTATCTAAAATTGTTTTCATTCTTGTATTTACATTACCTTCTAAGCGTATTAGTGCTGGACCTGAGGTAACCGGGCAATCAAAATGGCCGCGGTCTATTTCATATTCAAAATCTCTAATAATATCTGATCGGAATTTACGGTCAATACTTCTCTGTCCATCATCTTCGATCGGGACGTCTTGAGGTTCAGTATAAAATATTATATCTAATCGCTTTACTAACATAGTATATAATGCTTCAGCGTAATCTTTAACCCATGAGCTTACCTTACCTTCCCTGTATAGATAATTAGTATATACCCAACCGTCTAAAATACATCTATCTAGTAATGCATCTCCTTTAACATAATGATTATGTAAATGTTCATTTAAGATGAATAATTGAGTTATGTCATCTCCAGCTTCGTTAATATCTACATTTCGCTCACGTGACACTTTCCTAGTAACTTCCGGTACACAGTGGAACTTCCGGAAATAATTACGATTACAACACTCATTAAGTAGTGTTGATTTTCCAGTTGATTGTGCACCTGTAAATGATATTAACATTCTAATTTACCTTCTAAAAAAGAAATCCACATACCGGAAGCCATCTCATGTAAATATTCTGTTAATCCCTTCTCACCATAAAATCTATTACCGGTTGATCTTTCCATAATCATAACCCCGCTGTCAACTTCCGGTGAACATTTATGTATAACACAACCGACCTTATTATATTCTTTTACCCCTCCGGACGGCAACGCGTCATTTTCAAATACCCTCTTTTGAGGATCTTTACCCTTCAATTCTGGGTATTCAGATATCAGACCGGGATGTAAATTATATATTTCATGAGACCTACAAATAGATCCTGGTATAATTCTCATCCATCCATGTAGTGTAATAATAGCATCTTCATCTAATAATTGTCTGTAGTCTTGAGCTTTTGGCTTCGCACTAGTATAATATACATCCCGGATTCCTTCATGGATATCTTCAGTACCGGGTGGCTTATTTGTTATGATTTTATTCGGACAGCGACCTAATTCATTTGAAATATTAACAATTTCCGAACCAGTGTGGCTAAATAGCGCTATCCATTGCTTGCTCATCTACGTAATATCTTTTAAACATTTTAGTATTATATTGTACTAGTTCAAACTCTGAATCTGTAATTTTATGATCAATCATATCTGCCAATAACGTTTTAGGTTTCTCTGTTAAACCATACTCATCATTATACTTTAAATCGTGCATAGATGCAACAATAGGATTAGATGTATCTACGCTTTTAATATTGTATATATTGTTGTCGACATACCACCTAAACTCATGCGCTAAACTACATCCCAATAGGTGATGGGGCTTGTTCCAGTTCCATATGCCTTCGTCTACTAACTGTTGAACGAAACGTTGTCTCCCGTTGGAGAACCGTTGCAGTTTATTATTTCCGTAACCTGTTGTCTGGTAGTAGCTATAATCAAAACTAATAGCAACCATATCAGCACATTCGCTCATGAATCTATAACAATCCACAAGATCTTTCCATGTTTTTCCTTGTACAACTCCCATTGTTCTACATTGTGGAAAAGAATGGGTTCCTTCCCATTTTAACCAGGCACTTATAGTTTCATCGCTGCTTTCTAAAACGTCAGGTACAATATATAAATTAGGTTCTAATTTCTCAATCCATTGAGCATATTTCTCATGATCGAAACTTTCTCCAAGTTCAAAAATACTATTATCTAAATAAACTTCTTTATCTAGCAGTTTTGCTTCTTTAAAGAAATTATAATAATTATCGTGCGTTTCGAATAAGTGAACTAGCGCATAACAATAATCATTATACTCAAGAGATTTATGAAGGATAGATATAGGGCTTTCGTGTGAAACTTCTATTCGCATACTTATATTATATAGTATACGGACCTATCTATCAACTGCAACTTATCTTACTAATGTTATTGCTTTGTCGCAACCACAAGTTACAATCGGATAATATTCTCCAGCTTGTACTGTCATAGAAATTGTTCCATCACCTCCGCCAGTTAAAGGCGTTGCGCTGACTTTCCAGCTACTACCTCCTGTATCAGCTAAGGTAATTGTATCACCGTCGGTGCCTCCTAAAGTGGCTTCTAACTTGACCGTCCCCGCGGAGCCGTCCATAACACTAGCTGTTACTCCTTCAATACCAGTCGCTGCAGCATCGGCGCCAAATGTAACTCTATCGTTAGCTGTACCGTTAATAGCATCTACAACGGCTGATGTAATTGTGGTTAGGTCTCCGGTTGAGGCTCCTACACCAATAATATTTGAAGCATCAATAGCACCACCAGTATCATCACCGGTTGTTATCTTTACCTCAACGTCAGCGGCATCACCACCTATTGAAGTTGGTACGTTTATTGTTACTCCATGAGTATCGGTCTTCGTTACAGTAAGACCTGGCGATGCGGAAGATTTTATAGTAGAAGGTTTCTGTTCTGTACAAACACCTCCTTCTAAAGAAGCTTTTCCATCGCCTCGGATACTCTTAGGTATAGCTAGCGCGATTGTGGTAGCACTGCCCGCGACGAAGCCACGAGCAACAGAGTACCGGGCATCTCCGGCATTGGTCGCTGCACTAGTAGTAACAGCAACATATGTTGCATCCTCCGAAACAGTATACGAATTACCATCAGTACCGCACTTACGATATGTTATATTAATAATTTGATTTGTTGATCCACGGGCAACGAGAGCTTTTTCGTTAACTGGTGGGCAAAATTTAATTGAAACTAATAAATTCTCAACTGTATCAGCAATTGTATCACCTATTCGAATAGTACGTGTATGACCTCCCGGGTATCGACCGGTGAACGAACGAGGAGGTGCTTCAAATGCTAATACTGAACTGTCATCACTAAATGTAAATACATGACTATCAACTGTGACAGTCTCTGCGTTTTTGGGTTGACCTGTAAATGTGATGATTTTAACAGCTCTTGTTGCATCATTAAAGGCTGTTCCGCCAGCATGAGCGGCGACTGACGTATATCCTCCTAGTTCTATTTTCATATATAATTATTTATCATTCTAGACAAGAAAAACCTCCGACCTAAGCCGGAGGTTTTAAATTTTTTGGGCATATATATCATTTCAACGCCCAACGATAAACGCTTACGATTAAGTGTACGGTAGATACTTGGTTGTAAGACCGGGTGTGAACCCTTCACCTAGACCGTGAACTACTATCAAGTGGTAGTATAACGCTGCACCGAAGATGTTGTCAACAACACCGTAACGGGTCAGCAAACCAACACGAGGTGAGAAGTCGTTCGGACCGATTGTCCGCTGTACCATAATAGGTATATACGGGCAATAGATGATACCTGTGTCGTAAAACTCAGGTCCCTTGTAACCAATAAGAGCATATTCTGTGTTGCGTGGGCGGACTACGCCGGCATCAGCGTCGAGTTTCCCCGGAACTGCGCCTTTCTGCACATCACCAATATACTGAGCATCTGTACGTGTATCGCGGTATACGTTAAAACGACCACCGAG
>NYZO01000078.1 GCA_002687185.1 archaeon
AATGGCTGATCGTAGGTTCTGGCGGACGCGAACATGCACTTGGTTGGAGTATTGCACAAGAGGATATTGAAGTACTCTATTGGCTTGGCAACGCAGGTACTTCTTTAGAGGCGAGGGGAAGAAACGTTGGTTGCGTTGGTGATAATTTTCGAGCTCTAGCAAAGATAGTTGAAGAAGAAGATGTTTCCCACATAGTTGTTGGTCCAGAAGACTATCTTGATGAGGGCATTGTTAATTTTTTCCATAGGCGAGGTTTCTACAATATTTTCGGGCCTAAGGGTGGTTCAGGTAACGATAGTGCTGCAATAATTGAATCGGATAAGTTTTTTTCTGCAGAGTTAATGACACGGTTAGGCATCCCTCAAGCAGACTATATCATATGTAGTAACGAAGATGAATCTAGAGCAGCGATTGAAAAGATGTTTACTGCGGATGGTGGCGTTATTAAAGCAAGGGGACTAACCAAAGGAAAAGGTGTTCTTGTATGTGATAGTAAAGAGGAGGCTCTATCAAATATTAATTCACACATCTCAAGTTATGGCCAAGACGTATTGATTTCAGAGCGTTTGTTTGGCCAAGAATTTTCTGTTTTCGGGATTTCTGACGGTAATAGAATAATACCAATGGAAATTTCTGTTCAGGATCACAAACGTTTATTGGACGGCAATTTCGGCCCTAATACTGGCGGTATGGCTTCTTTTTGTCCTACACCTATTGCTGATATTGGTATGGTTAATTATGTTACAGACGAGATGATGACTCCTGTTGTAAAGGAAATGAAAAGAGATGGTAGAGGGTTCAAGGGTTTTTTATACGCAGCTGTCATCTTAACCGAATCAGGTCCTGAAATACTTGAATTCAATTGTCGGTTCGGCGATCCTGAGATGCAGCCTGTTGCAATGCAGGCAGAAAGTTTTTATCGCCCAATCAAAGCTAGTTTAGAAGGTAGTAGTGACATCAATTTTAGGGTTAGGAAGGGCGGTTCTTGTTGTGTTATTTTGGCTTCTAATGGCTATCCTATCGATTTCGAGACTGGTCTTCGAATTGGCGGCTTAGAAGAAGTTGCAAAAATGAGTGATATAAAAGTCTTTCATAGCGGCACAGCTTTTGATGATGGCAATAATATAATAACCAACGGCGGTCGAGTATTGGGCGTTAGTGCGTATTCACCGCTTGGTGTCCCTGAGGCTACAAGATTAGCATACGAGGCTGTAAATATTATTGATACAGAAACGACTAGGATCCATAACAAAAGAATTTTTATCAATAGGGGAGATATCGGTTATTCAAATTAAAAATGAAAATCGTTTGTTTCGGCCTTGTTGCTTGGCAAAAAAAACAGTTCCGTATTTCTCTTAAGAATCATTCACTACGTTTTGTTGACGGTTCTTTAACTGATCAGAATCTAACCAAGGCTAAGACTGCTGATATTTTGGTTGTGTTCGTCCACTCGAAACTGGCTACATCTATCCTTGAGCGTCTTCCATCTTTAAAGCTTATCGCTACTATGTCCACTGGTTTTGACCATATCGACACAGAGTATTGCAAACAACAAAACATCCAAGTTTGCAACGTCCCAACTTACGGCGCAAGTACTGTTGCTGAATATACGTTCGCTTTGATCCTATCTCTATCGCGTAAATTACCTTCAACCATTAAAACAATCCAAGATAAACACGCCTTTAATACTGATGCTACGTTATGCGGTTTTGATTTAGAGGGCAAGACTTTAGGGATCATTGGCGCTGGCAACATCGGCACGCATGTGGCTAAAATAGCTCATGGTTTTGATATGAAAGTTTTAGTTTATGA
The DNA here is from genome assembly GCA_002687185.1 of archaeon. Taxonomy (GTDB): domain Archaea; phylum Nanobdellota; class Nanobdellia; order SCGC-AAA011-G17; family GW2011-AR20. The sequence continues at coordinate 1,813 of NYZO01000078.1, forward strand.
TTTACATCGGGACAAGAAGTTATCTAAGCGTCTTGGTTTTTCGTATGTCTCGTTTAACAAACTGTTGCAAGCGTCTGATATTATCACTTTGCATGTGCCGTACGTTAAGACAACTCATCACTTAATCAATCGCAGTGCTATTAATAAGATAAAGAAGGGCGTCTACTTGATTAACACTTCTCGTGGCGGGATTATTGACACGCGTGCGTTATTGAATGGTCTAAAGTCTAATAAGATTGCTTGTGCTGCTTTGGACGTCTTAGAAAACGAGTGTGACCTCAAAAAATCCTCCAATTTTAGTGATTCGTGTGATAAAAGGATTATTGCTACTAACAAATCGATCATGAAGATGGACAATGTTTTGATCACTCCTCATAACGCGTTTAATACTAAAGAGGCTTTAGAACGTATTTTAGATACTACCATAGAAAATATTACGACGTTTATGAAGGGGAAGGGACAAAATAGTGTGTATTAGAAGGTGTAGTACAATATTCTTGATTATTGTACTATGGAAGAACCCTGTAGGACAATACTTACGGAAGGGAATGTTATTGAAATTGCACAATATAATAGAAAATCCTAAAATCTTACGAAATAAATTTATACTTCTGAATACGTGTGTAATGTTATGACTACTCGTCCTTACAAAAAGGTACAGTTTTTCATCGGTATTTTACTGGCTTTGACTGGCGGATCCCTCATGTTTTTTGGAATCTTCACGTCAGGTGTACAGCTTATAATTGGTTTAATAGGTCTTTTGTTGATTGCGACTTCTAAGTATAGGTTATTGTGAGGTATTTACCTATGTCTTCTCATCTTTGCAACCATCCGCTCTAACGTATCTATTCGTTTCATGAGCTCTAATTTTTCTTTATCTGCCTCAAATATTTTCTTAGTGAATTTTGTTAATTGAAAATCTTGTTTTTTTATTGTTGTGCTAATAGTTAGAAATTTTTGTATTTCGTCTTCTACGTTTTCAAGTGTTTTAGAAACAGTTTTGATAGAATCACACACTTCGTTATAGGCGTCTGCATCAATTTTTATTTTATCCATTTGCTCATCTAACACCCTCTCAACTGAGCTCATCCCGTCTGTCACCATTTTAGTACGTCCAACTTTAAACGCATGTACCTCCTGCTCTAAATCTTCTCGAAGTTGTGTAATAGAATTTTTATCTTGTTCGTATTTCTCAACCACTTCACTTATTTGTCTAGTAGTTTTCTCTTCTAATAATTGCTTTTCTATGTTTATTTTCTTGATTTGTTCTTCAATCCTAAGTAATATTGATTCATGTTTAGTAAGTTGTTCAAACACTCTTTTTTCTATATCGTCTAATCTCTCAGATTGCTTTTTCCCGCTAAACATACGGCGATTAAATTAAACTTCTTTAATAACTGTTTCTCAACTAAATTGATGCTACACATTCCTCAACCTAAATATTTTTAAATGATTACTCAAAAGATACAACATTACGTTATACAAAATAAAGGAGAATTAAAATGCTTAATGGATTTGTCAAAGTTATTTTTGGTTTATTATTGATTGTTGCCGGTATTTTTCTAACCTTATCGTATGCTGGTTGGATGCAGGCTGTTAAAGATGTCTTGCAAGGCTCAATTGTCTTAGGGTTAGTATTGTTTGGTCTGTTGTTTTGCCTTTTGGGCGTAACTGACATGAATGATTAGATTTTTTTCAAATATACCGAACATTTTAAAAGAGATGATTCATACAGTAACCATCAAAGATGGTGAAATCTAAGTTTTTGATACTATTTGTTTGTCTTTTCTTCGTAGGTTGTAGTTTGTTCGTTAAAGTTCCAGGCTGTATTAAAACAGAAGAAGGTGATTATATTCTACATCTTATTGAATACAAGGATCATAATATACCTGTTAACGCTCCTATAAATACTGATCGTAGTAAGTTTCAAGAAGAGTATTTGTATATGGAGGACTGGATTGTTTCTAACTCTGAGATGGAAAAAATTGGCAAGGGTATACCGCGGTATCAAAACTGTCCAAAACCCTCCGAAGATCCTGCAGATTTTGGTATAAGGTTAACATCATTAGATGCCAATATAAACGATCCATCACTCCCTGGTGTTGGAAATATGTTTTCGGAGTTTATTACATTAGAAAAAGGGGTTCTATCTATTCGAATTGAGGAATATGCTTCTGAAGCCGAAGCTGTAGCATCATTTGATTTGTGGAATAACACCTATAATGCTTCTATTCAAAGTTTAATTGATTTCGAGCCAAAGAATGCCGATGAATCCATCTATTTTTTCTTTATAGAGAATCCATCATCTAAGGTGATACATGTAAGGAAAGGGAAGTACGTATTGGTGATGTGGGATATGACAAACGAAGGAGAATCACAGAAAAATATTGAAGTCGCCGAGTTATATCTCCAAAGGCTCAATTAATTTTTCTTCATATTTTTTCCCACTTGAAATATCTCTTAAAGTCCTCTGTTTCTTCTTGGTATTTTGAATCACCGAAACATTCAACTGACTGTAGATAACCTTCTTTAGAAAAGCAGTAAGAACAACTGTTAGCTAGGCGCTGGTATAGTCCTGGATAAAGTCCACAATCATACGTTCCATGCTCTTTTACAAGATTGAAACACGTTAATCCATTATTTTTCTCTTCTTTCAGATCACAGGAAATTTTTATATTAGACAATTGATCTTTCAAGTCGTCTTCATTCATCTCCACATCTATTTTTGGAAGCACATCATATTCTAGTTTATCATGAACATCCCATTTTGAGTGTTTGTCCTTAAGGGTGTGTTCGTAATAAACACTATATTGTTCTTCTGAAGGGTTATTTAGAAGTGTAAAAAATTTCTTACAGACCTTATTACTACATTCGCTAACTTTATTCTCAATTAGTTGCATCCGTCCTATTTTAGAAAGTTTGTCTTGAAACTCTTTTCTTTCTGAGTCAGAGAAATGGGAAGAGACTCTCCAGATGGATGCAGGCGGTGCATAGCGGGTATGGTAAGTATAAACAACATGATCAGATTCATCAAAGCAAGTACTTAGACGCCAATAAGAATCATTAACAGATTCAGTATGAAAGCATACTTTTCCATTATCAAGCTGTATTTTCAAAAGATTGTCCTGTTCTTCTTTATTTAAAGTTGATATGTATGATCTGATTTCATCCTCCATAGCAGAGGGCGTTGTCCCAAGGGAATTTCCGTCAATGTATTTACCATCTACGATTGTAAGGTTATAATCGCCATTTGTACAAGATCCTCCAGAGGAACAAATGGAATATTCATATTCCACTGTATATGTATTAAGCTGATCTTTTTCTAATGCACGTAATAATTCTTCGTCATCGCCTTGTGCTTTGATCAGATCACTAATCTGTTCAGTCCCTAATATACTTACTAATTCTTCGTAGTTAGTTGTAAGTTCACTGTTGCTATTCTGGCCACATCCTGCTATTAGAAAAATACTAAAAACAAATAACACTCGAAATATTTTACTTACCATGGTTACATTCTAATCTGTTTTCTTAATTAGTTAAGGCCGTTATTTTTGAGTTAATTAATTTTTCGTTTCCATGTAGAGAAGTTTTCTATCCATTTTAGGTAAACTTATATAAGGTCTTGAATTGATGGAAATGGTGAAATCAAAGAATTATCTGATTCTCGGAGCCATCGCTGTTTTGGGCATCTGCATGCTTAGTGGGTGTGTTAGAACAAATGAATTGGTTATACAGGACTATTCATACCTTTACAAAAAAGATACTTCATCACATCAAGTAAGGGGTATATGGGAAACACTGTCATTCAAGTATGAAAATACAGAGTTTACTCTAGAATCCGAACAGACATATCCCGGGCCTTCATATGGTCAGACTAGTTTTGAGTATAATTTCAATGATGGTGATCCGATAGGCCTCTACAGTCCTGGAGAAGTTATTAGGGGAAATTGTGTTGGTAACGTTGAATCACCAGATGATTTTTATTCATATGGCACTATGGCGATGGATTGCTCAGGGAAACTAAAATTAATAATTTTGGATACAAAAAGATTTAACTCTTGTTTAGAAAGTCAATCATGTACGTTAACATATGGCAAAGAAGTTGAAATAATCTATGAATGACTACACACTTATCAATCTTTAATTAATATCTCCACAATCTTTTTATCTTTCTGTCCCTTAGTATGTTTTTATGTTCTGCCCTATTTGTAAAACCGAGCACATTGGAACGAAATTAACTTGTCCATTGTATAATAAGACGTTTTCTATGCAAACAACAAGATCAATGTTAAATTTCGAAGCTTTTTCATCCCCTGACATTTTCGTAGGTCGCTATCAGTATCCTAATATTTATTCGGGTATTTTGTCCCCTATTAATTTAGAAACTAACCCGACTGTTTTGAGCTTTCCAGAAGAGTGGTTCAAGAACAAACTATCAATCGATTCAGTTTTAAAGAACCGTGCAAAATTGGTTTACACTAGGTTCAAGGTCAAACAAACCGAGCGATTAAAGACTACCATGCAAGAATTAACAGTAGCAAAAAAACCTTGTTCTGCAGAATTTAATTTAGACAAAACCCCATCATTTCAAGCAACAGACTCATTTAACACTGGCGTTATTGCAAACACTGCACCTCTAAAAACCATTCGTCTAACCGAGAACCCGTCTGTTCCAAAAAAAGTAGAGAAGGCCATCTCAGACACAGATTTAAAAGCTGCAGACGCCATCATGAGTCTCTACAAAACATCTTTATCCCAATCGTATTTAATCAATGTATTATCGGCTGGACTACTCGGGTTAGGCACCAAGCGAAAGTTGGTCCCGAGCCGTTGGTCGACCACTGCAGTGGACGATATCACTTCATCAACTTTATTAAAGGAGGTCAAAACAAACCCTATTCTAGATCATTTTGCTGTGTTCACTGGCGAATACGTTGGCAATACTTATGTTATTTTACTGTTCCCGTCAACCTGGTCGTTTGAGGTTTTAGAATTAAAATTAGGTACTAATCATGTTTGGCGCGATTACGAATCATTTTTTCCTCGGAAAAAGTACGCAAACAGTGTTACAGGTGCGTATTATGCAAACCGTGTAGCTGTCACTGAATATTTACAAAAGAAAAAGATGCAAGCATCAGCCTTAGTGTTACGAGAAATCGACGATCGTTATTACGCTCCTTTGGGTGTTGGTATACTAAGAGAATTAACACGATCTTTGTTCAAACAGCCACCCAAGATATTCGTCACAAAACAAGAGGCTTTCAATTACGTACAAACTCTCCTTCGAGTACCTCTGCAAACTTTTACAAAAATGAGCCAATTAATAAAAGAAAAACAAACCCAGCGTCCTTTATCGTCTTTTTTCGGTTAGAATTCCAAACTTTTTTAAACTTATATACTTCAACAATATCATGAAAGATTTAGCACAAGACAACGATTTCATGGCAGATTTCCTTGACATTTTAGAAGACGAAGATTTACTTGATGATGACATGTCCGGGTTCGACCCGTCTGAGGAGAATTATTTTTTCAAAGATCGTAAGAAGAAAGGTTATCCTGCGTCTTAGTTGATTCTGTATTCTCCCAAATAAGTATTCCTTTCTCCTCAAATTTAGAGCTATAATATTCTACGGTTTTCGGATAGCCTAGGTTTTTAATCTCATTTAGAATTTTTTCGATATGGTAGATAGTTCCTCCGTTATTAATTTGATCTGCAAACTCTAAATACTTACTTAAAGGTTTGTAACCAGAAATCCTCGAAGTCAGTGCGAAGCATTGGGTGATCCTTTAGGACGAGGATGAATGGCGTTGATTTATCGTGTTTTACATGATCGTTTTTTGGAAATTCTCCGGAAGAAATCTGATATGCCAACGGACAAGCGGACAAGTGTGCGCGCATGGTTTATATAGTTCATTTACCATAAGGGGATTAAAGAGAATGGAGGTGGTAAAATGGGATAGTTAATAAGAGAAGGAAATCAGAAGGATGTAGGAGTGTTCATGATCAATGGAAGAAGAATGTTTGTAAGATCTGCTCAATGTTGCCATGCAAGGCGGTAACTCACGGTTGACAATAGATCGATAGTTTTTTCATAGTCTGCATTTTAGACCGTAGGGCTGGGCGAGCCCGAACGTATACGCCTGTGGACAGAGTCGCCTCTGCTGCTTCTCAGAAGTTGGTAAGCGAGCTGAATGAATCAGGAACTATATTCGATAG
>NYZO01000079.1 GCA_002687185.1 archaeon
TTCTTTTTCTTTTCTTCTGTTGTTTTATTGTTTTCAACCATCTTGAATATCGCTGTACTGATTGCCGTCACTATAATAGAAAAGACCATCGAAGTCAATATAAACAATGCTTTGACTGAGGCCAGGTAATATAAAGCAATAAATGTAAAGGCTGGGAATAAAATTAGGTATAACAAATCATTAAAATCGTTATACTGTCTTCTCATCCATAGAGCAAAGGTAGTTTCCAAAAGTAACAATACTACAACAATTAAGGGTAAAATAAATCCTCGAGTACCGATGTCGATTCCGTAAAAAATTGTATTTACAAAATCGGGAGTTGCTACAGATGAGTACAAAACATTTAACTTCTCTCCACTATTAATTCCTCCTAAAAAGACTTGATATAAAAGAACTAAAACTAAAAGCTGAACTCCAATAGTAGTGGCTTTTGCCCAAGGTCTTACTCTCCTTCGTCTTAAAATTTGCCTGACTATTATTTTCCGCTGGACCGGGTCGGATGCTAAATCACTTTGAGCTTCCCCAATCTCTTTTCGTAAGTCGTCATTAATAACTCGATCTTGTTGGACAATAATTGTGAAGGGAAGAAGTAAAATACGAATAAAAACAGTCAGTTGGACAACTGCCCAACCGAGGTTAAAATTTGTACTCGTGTTGTAAAAAATGATTAAAAGATTTAGCAAGGGCGTGTATAGCCAATCCTGCCAAATAGTTATAAGAAATGCCATGCTTAAATTATACACCAAAAATAAAAAAACCCGTAGCTACGACTATCCTCGACAACTACGGATTTTTATTTTCTTATTTTGATCTAATACTTACTGAATCTCGTAGGTTAAATTAATTGTGACAGAAATCTCTTCTGATCCTGGCTGGATATTTGGCACTGCAGACTCAAGTGACACTGCCCCACCCCTACCAAACGCAATCGGAGAAAAACCTGGAACATTTTCATCTACTGCTAGTAAACGACCCACTTTAAAATCACCAGCTTTGGCAATGTCCTTAGCTTTTTCTTTAGCTTTTTTAAAAGCCTCTGCTCGAGCCTCGTTTTGTATTTCTGTTAAGTCATCGACAGTAAACGTTAGGCCAGAAACTGAATTAGCCCCATTATCTACAACTCCCGCCAATAGCACGCCAGCTTTGCTTAAATCCCTCGCCTTAACCGAAACAGATTGAGTAACGGTAGTACCTGCAATCTGCGCCGGAGGACAGGCACCTGTTCTACAGACGACTCTTTCATATCTTGGGTTAACGTTATAGCTGATAGTACGAATATCATCTTCATCGACTCCCTGATTTTTAATATATTCAATTGCTCTGTTTACTGACTCGGAATTTTTCGTTTGCAGGGTCGTTATATCTTTACCCCCCTCAGTAATCACGCTAAAACTAAATTCAGCAATGTCTGGAATCGCAACTGCTTCACCTTGAGCACTAACTACAAAACTTCTAAAAGAAGATGGCTCGATGGATTTATCGTAAACATTTACGAAATTAACCGAGGCTATAGCAACTAACAACATGGCTATAATTCCCGAAATTCCAAGGTAGTCTCGAATTTTAGTATTCATAATTTTATATTAATTATAATTTAAAATGTTTTTGAATGGCTGGAACTAAATCTCCTGTTTTGTGTATTACTATGCCAGGCTCGCCTCTATCTAAAGTTTCTTTACTATGAAATCCCCAGGTTACTGCTAACGAAGGCACCCCTACTTCATTAGCTTCTATTATATCACCAAGTGTATCAGTTATTAAAATGCACTCACTAGGTTTTACCTTGTATACTTCAATTAACAATTTAAATTTTTTAGTTTTATCTTTTGCTACGTCCGAACCGTGAATCTCATTAAAGTGCCGACGTAAATCATTCGAAGTAAGGTAATGGTCTACCCACTCGGAATGACTCGAACTAACAATTGTTAAATCATGATCACCGGATAATTTGTTAATAGCAACATCAATTCCAGGCATAAAAGGTAAATCGATAATCAATGGTTGGTACTTTAAACCAAAATCTTGCGGAGAATACTTTTTTGCCGTTGGATGAGAATCTAGCTTAGTAAAAATATTTCCCTCAAACATTCGCCGATATTCGTATTTGGATATTTCCGGATTAAACCCTCTACATACTGAATAGGCAGCCTCAAAACTGTCAATTATTACCCCGTCGAAATCGAAAAAAATTAAAGACATATATTTATTTTATTATTCCACCGCCGATACAAGTATTTCCTGTGTACAAGACACATGATTGACCTGAGGCTACAAGTTGTGGCTGAGTAAATTCTAAAGTTACTGTTTTTTTACTAATTGACTTAATAGTACATGATTGTAGAGACTGTCGATACCTTACTCTCCCTAAATACTTTTTCTTGACCAGAGGTGTGTCCTTAATCCAATTTATGTTATCTAATTTAACAATTTTACTTTTACCCTCCATTAATTTTGCCCGTCGAGCTACATTTAAAACATTTTTCTTTATATCTTTTTTTACCACGTAATAAGGTTTGTCTCCGGACTTCTTTCTGGTAATGGTTAAGCCATGTCTTTGGCCAACTGTGTAGTACCAAGCCCCGTCATGCTGGCCAACAGTTTCGCCCTTAGTATTAATAATTTTACCAGGCTTTAACTTTAAATAATTACTCAAGAAATCTTTCATTTCAATTTTACCTACAAAACACAAACCCTGACTGTCTTTTTTATTGGCGGTAGGAAGTTTAAATTTCTTGGCCAAACTTCTAACTTCTGATTTCTTGATACCTCCGACTGGAAATTTAATATATTTAAGTTGAGATTGAGTTAAGGTCCACAAAAAATATGATTGGTCTTTTTCTGAATCCACGCCTGCCAATAATTTGATTTCTTGTTTTTTTGATTTCTTGTTTTCTTGAACCTGGGCATAATGCCCAGTAGCTACGAAATCTGCTCCCATTTTTTTTGCTTGCTTTAAAAAAGCATCAAATTTTACGTATTTGTTACACATAACGTCTGGATTTGGAGTTCGGCCTGCCTTATACTCAGATATCATATAGTCTACTACGCCCTTTTTATACTCCTTAGCTAAATCAATAGTTACAAAAGGGATATCTAAATGTGCAGCTACCCTAATAGCATCTCGTCTTTCAGCTGGCCAATTACATGGAAGAAAATTTGGTTGCCAAACTTTTATAAATGCACCCACTACATTGTACCCTTGCTTTTTTAATAAAGCTGCCGAAACGGAACTGTCTACTCCACCAGATAGACCGACTATAACTTTAGTGTTTGACAATTTTTTCATAAATCTTTTCATAAATCTTTTCGTAACTATCTACCATTTGGTCTACTGAAAAATACTTTTCAACTCTGTTACGGCAATCCTGTCTATTTATTTTACTAACATTATTAAATGCCGTAGCTATTTGTTTAATATTATTTACTACAAATCCTGTTTGGCCATGTTTAATTAATTCTGCGTTCGACCCTTTGTTAAATGTTAATACTGGCGTACCGCAGGCCATCGCTTCTAATAATACATTGGCACAAGCGTCATCCATGCGGTAAGGCGCGATTAACACTGGCGCGTTTTGCAGGAGTTTTATTTTATCATTCCCCTTTACCTCTCCAAGGTATTTTATTTGTTTACCATCTATAAATGGTTTAACTTTTTTATCTAGAAATGACTTATCAGCATCTACCATCTTCCCAGCCAGTATAAGTTTAGTATTCAACTTTTTAGCTAACTGGATAGCAATATCGGGTCCTTTTTGGGGAGAAAGTCGACCCAAAAATAATATTGGCCCTTCTGGTTTGGAGTTAAATTTAAGTAACTCCGTATCTACACCATTATATACAACGCCCTTAAACTTAATAAACGGTAAGAGCTTGGTCATAAACTTTGAAACTGTGGCGAAATTTAAGTTTTTGTTTTGTTTAAGAAGTTCTACTTCATGATCAGTGAACCCTCCCCAACGCAAAGAAATAAGAGTTGATGTTTTAGTTTGGGCCGCAAATAAACAAGCTTTGTGTTCTACATGAGTATGAATCAAATCAAACTTACCTGCGTGTTTGAATGCATTTTGAATATTTGAAAACTCTTGAACTTCCGAATAATCATTTTCAAACTTTTTATGGCGAACGCTAACAAGATTCTGAGCTTTAGTTTTTGAATCACCGGTAGCAAATAAAGTGACATGGTGACCTTTAGCTACCAAGCCATTAACTAAATTGCCAACGGCGGCTCCTGTGCCGCCGGTTGATAAAGGAGTGGTTGATTCCCACAGTTTTGAGACGATGGCTATTTTCATTCTTTTAAAAATTTTACCGCCTTGGATATGTAGCTAACAACAATTTCTGGATGATCCAATGAGTGATCGCCACCTGGAACTTCTATAAAATTTGATTTACTTTTTAAAATTTTCAAACTATTAATTGGGACCGATTCATCCTTTAGTCCATGAAAGGTTAATAATTTTTCAGTCGAAACATCATCTAATAAAGACTGGTAATCAGCATCATGATTTTCTAAGAAAAAAGTTTTTTCTATTTTTAAATTTTTCCAAAAAAAGGCTTTGCCCCCATCTTCTTCTTGAATACTTTTTAGTTTAGTAAAATTTTCTATAACTGCTTTAAAGTTTAAAGCTGGAGCGAGTAGCAACACACGTCGGATTTCTTCAGATAACTGACTTAAAATACTTAATGCAATAATACCACCTAGGCTATGCCCTACTAAATCAATTGATTTAAGGCCTGCGGCTTGCTTAAATTCATTAATAGCTAATTTGGCTTCTTCAGTTTGGTCGCGAATCGTTATATCCGGAAAGTAACCATCGGATAAACCACTACCAGAAAAATCAAATCGGAAAATATTTGTCTCACCTAATATCTTTTCACGAATAGGATTAAAGCATGTTCTTAGTGAGGTACCGCCCAATCCAGGTAAAAATATAACGCCGTGGTCACTTTCTGTCTTATCTAGTAAACCTCGTAATACTTCACCCGACTTATTTTTAAACTCGATTAATTCGGCCATATGAATAATTATTTTATTTGTTATTTTACTCCGGAAACTTCAATCGATAAGCTACTATAGCAAATGCTACCCCAACATTCAAGGACTCTTTTTTACCAAGCATTGGTATCTCAATAATCTTGTCGGCTAAGTCCATGACCGGTTTCGAAACTCCCCTTATTTCATTTCCGACTACTAAAACTATCTTATCAAGTGACTTAGGTTTAAATTTATAATATTTTTGAGAATTTTTAGCCAACTCAACCACTACAATCTTATACCCTTCTTTTTTTAATTTCTTTAGCAAAGCAGTCGTCGAAGATACTTTCTCCCAATCTACGTATGACTCTGCCCCTAGAGAAACTTTAATTATTTCTTTGTGAGCCTTAGATAAATTATCAACTGGAGCTGGAGTATAACCACATAAATAAACTTTTTTTATACCAACAGCATCAGCAGTTCGTAAAACAGTACCCACATTAAATGCGCTACGGATATTTTGAAGAACTGCAATCACGGGTTAACTCTCAGGTACATTAATTGTATCGCCGACTGGGTACTCGTTAGTAATTTTATCTATATCGTCGAGGGATAATTCCCAGCCTATAGAACCTATGTTTTCCTTAATATGTTCCGGACTGGTGGATTTAAATAAAGTAACAATGTTTGGTTGAGCGATTACCCAATTTAAAACTATTTGACTAGGGGTTTTGTTATATTTCTTTGCTAAATCTTCGATCAACTGCTTATTAGTTGAAGGTTCCAGCGGAGCAATTTCACCGGAAAGGTGTTTATACTTTGGCTTATAGTATCCAATAGGCCGATATGAAGTAACTAAGATATCGTTCTCCTGACAATATTTAACTGTGCCGTTATCAATATGAGCTCTAGCTGTCGGACTAAAATGAATCTGATTATTTACTATTTTGTTTTTGGTCACAGCCTGAGCCTGTTCAATTAACGGTACAGTAAAGTTACTCACCCCGATATTTTTAATTAGTCCTTCAGAAACTAATTGGTCCAAAGTAGACATTGTTTCAGCAATTGGTATTTCGTCACTAGGAAAATGAAGTAAATATAAATCTACGTAATCGACCTTCAACCTTTTTAAACTAGCTTGGCAGGATTTAATAAGATCGTCTTTTTTAAAATTCCAAGGACTGACCTTGGTGGTGATAAATAACTCATCTCGGGGAATGTCGGCAATAGCCTTAGCTACCAATTCCTCAGAATGCCCAGCTGCGTAATATTCAGCTGTGTCGATATGATACAAGCCTACCTCAACGGCTTTTTTGATAGCAGTAACATCTTTGGTGTCATCATTATTTAAATCACGCTCACCTTCACCTCCCATGCGCCAAGTACCAAAACCTAAAACAGGCAGTTCAAAATTACCCGCCTTTTTGGTAGGTATTTTCATGAAAAATTATTTTTTTAGTAAGTTGTAGCTAAGGTAGCCAGTTATTATAACTGCTAACCAGCTAATCCACATTGGAACTGCGTAACCACCAACAACTAATGACCAACCAGCTACTGATCTAGTTAAATGCAGTAACCCTGCAAATAAGATCAATAAACCAGCAGATTTTACTTGGTTTTGGTTTGCCATAAAAATGACTTTTAATTAATATACTAATAATAGCACAAAATACGGCTCAATCGACGTTTGAGCCGTATTTTTTGGCTTAAAGTATCTGTTTTTTGTTTACTTATAATCAAAAATAAATTATAAATAAAACTGTATGAAAAATAAGAACACATTAGAAGGCGTATCTGAAATAATATCCAATTGGACTAACGAATTTACAAAACAGTTAATTATCGGCTTAGATGGTTGCAGTGGGACTGGAAAAACAGTTCTAGCGAACTTGTTAAATACAAAACATCCGAATATCGTGGTCTTATACCTTGATAAATACAGCACTAGTAAAGAATACCGTAAAAAAATATTAAAAAACCATAAGTACCCTCCCTTAATCTATATCAATGGCTGGCACGATACGAAAAAAATTTGTCAGGATATAAAAAAATTTAAAAACTACGCTGTAAATAAGAAAAAAGTTTTACTGGTTGAAGGCGTTTTTTTAAATAATGCCAAAGCTTACAAAAACGTATTTGATAAAACTATCTTTTTATCATTAAATAAAACTCAGTTGAAAAAAAGAAGGGATGGGCGCCCTAAGGCTGCCTATAAAATGTTTGACGAAGCTTGGGAGTTATATGAATCTATTTGTAAGCCAATTGACAACTCAGACGCGATTATCAGTGTATCCTCATAAGCCATATGGACAATAAATGCCTTATTTGATAAATTAGTAATAATCTAAAAAATAACTCTAAATATATGGTCAATCCTGAATTTACGCCTTCCCATGAAGCTAGTGCGGATAGGAGGGGGCCCCTATTTAAACATCTTACTGAGATGCCAGAAGAAGAGCTTAATTACTTTGCGGAACACGAAAGTACACCAGCTGCAAGTGGTGAAAGTCCTACCCCCAAAGAGCATGAGCCAGCCGAATTTAAAGCACTTACCTGGGCAGAAAAATCAGCCCTAGCTAAGAAAGAATTAGAAACCAGGCTACTAAATGAGGATTAGACTATTTTTTTATTCCTAAATTAAACTCTAAATATAATTTTCTCCAGCAATAGCGTCAGTATAAGCACAGTAGTCGCAATCATCGTCAGAATTAGGAATATTATCCCCTATTAAGCATTGGTGTGCGTCGGTAATACAACTCTCCACCCACTTTGCATCCCCTTTGTAAGGTAAGACATCTACGTCGAATTCTAAATGTGAATCGAAAGCCTCTGCGTCGGCGCGGCCATTACAGTAGACAAAGTATCCAGTGTCATTAACCTTGTGACCGTTTTGTCTAAGCAACCACTGATAAACTTCCATTTGTCGTTTGTAGGCTTGGCGATATTCATCATCAAGGCTAACTTTTTTAGTAGTACTGGTGGCTTTATAGTCAACTACAATTAACTCGCCTTTTTTATTTTGCCAAACATCGTCAACCGCTCCAAAAATTAATAAATTAGTTGGTTCATGTAGAAATTGCACACCAACAAAGTTCTCTCGCCAAATATCGAGGTCATCGTGCTGAAAAGGTACCGCCTCAATATTATAATTTTCCATTAACGGATGTGGTTCACCTTTGGCCCGGTGAATGTCGAATTCCTTTTTTAATAAAGTATCGACTGCTGCATTTAAAGTAAACGGGTACCCGGGCGGTCGTTTTACCCCCCGACGTAAATCAATATAAAAACAGCGCGGACAATCCAAAAATAATTCGAGTTTAGTTCGCGAGACTTTAAAAGGTTTTTTTGAATCAGGCTCAAAAATATACCTGGTTCGTTTGGCGTTATAATATTTTGACATGGTAGTACAAAAAGATTCGTATCGTGTAGATACGATGACACAGATGTTATAAAACGGTCAACTAAACTACAGACTCGGAAGACTCTGGGTCTGGGGCTGGTACGTCTTGCCCACCACCGTGCTTGTCATCAGTGCAACTGCATGATTCTAGTGACTGACCGTGTTGCGGACAGTTTTCCGCCTGGCAAGTACCAGGAGTTTCAGATACTCCATGGCAAGTACCTGTGCAAATATAGTGCTCTGACATATATATTTAAGTTAATATTTAAATTAATACACCCAAACTAATCGCGATTAAAAATATTTACTAACATCTCTTTTAGATTGCGGCCCTGTTTTCGCTTCTTATCAACTTGTTTAGTCTTATATTTACGCAATTCTCTTTTAAGCTCGTCGGTCACTTCGTTAATAGCGTGAAAAATATTATCGGTTGTTGCTTCGGCTCTAATACTTTTACCTGGGAGATGAAATTGAACCTCGGCCCGTAATACGCCCCCCTGCTTGTGATGGTTTGTAGTTTGCCCTAGCTCAACCCAGGCGTTTACGACTTCAGGATCCATCCCAATTATAAACTTATCCAAGCTATTCACTTTTTCAGTGGCATATTTTCGTACTTCATCTTCAAGCTTATAATTTGTGCTTTTTATGGAAATTTTCATTTTTTTGTTTAGCTAATATTTAAATCTAACTTATTAAGTTGTTTTCTGATTTGTTTATGTCTAGGGACAGTTTTAGCTACTAATTCCCAAAAACGTACAGAATGATTAAGTTCGGCTAAATGACAAAGCTCATGAACCACGATATAACCAGCCAGGTACTCTGGTAGTTTAAATAATCTGTAGTTAAAACTCAAGTTCCCTGCCGCGCTACAACTCCCCCACATTGTTTTTTGATTGCGGATACTTATCCGCCCTACTTTAAAATTATATATCTTATTATAACGTTTCACTAAATCACTAATATATAATTTAGCTTCCTTATAATTTTTTTTATAATCTTCTGGGTTGTTTTTTAAATTAACTGGTAATGGTTGGCTACCAATATTGGACAATGCCTCACGTAACCAATATTTTTTTGATTTTAGAAATCGTTCAGCACCCTCTATTGTACTGCGAGTCGGTCCAGTAATTAGCACTCGCCCTCCCGGATAGACAGACAATCGAAACCTGCGACTGTTGCGAAACTTTTTAAACTCATAGTCAAATATCTCGTTTTCAAATAAATTTATTTGTTTTATCATTTAAAAAAAGTACTTTACAGTACCAATCATTCCTCACCTACATTACTCCCTGCAAAATCATATTCCACAAGCGGTTGAGGATTTTTATTAAAAATTTCTTCCTGCTTGATCCAATAAATCGATTTATTTATTAACCAACCTAAAAATATTAGAGCAGCAATGATTATTATTTTTTTAAATAGTGATTTCATATGACTTAAGACTAACGACTTATGTCTTATGACTATAATACTGGGGGACCAGGATTCGCCACGTCATGCGACGTGGCGCCCTATCGGATGATTGGGCGAACCTAAATCTTAAAACTTATAACTAGTTACTCTGGGGGACCGGGATTCGAACCCAGATAGACGGCACCAAAAGCCGCAGTCCTACCATTAGACGATCCCCCACCAAAGCTTCAAGCATTAAGCTTAAAGCTAAAATAATAAAAAAGTCAATAGTTATATCAAACTTTTAAGTATCTTCGTAAGGCGATACTACTACTAAACCCAGCTAATAAAATAATTCCTAACAACTGCGTACCAAAAATAATTAAGAAATTACTATTAAAGTGATCAATTATATTAAAATCTACTAACAGTAAGAAAGTACTTAGATGTGGTTGGATTGTCCTCAATAATGGATAAATGATTGCAATAGTTATACCTAAGGCTATCAATCCATACAAGAAAGATTCAATTAGGAATGGACTTCTGATCAACCAGTTTGGTGCACCCACTAATCTCATGACACGTACCGCGTCACGCTGCGTATAGATGGCTACCCGAATAGTATTAAATACAATTAAGGTGGCAATAAACATGAATAATATAATCGCTACCAAACCTAATAATTGAATATTACCTGACAACTTATTTATCCGAGCAATAAACTCTTGATGATTATTAAAGTTTTTTTCCAATATAAATTCATTGTATTGGGAACCGTCCAAGATTGATAAAATTTCTGGGTAGTCGCCCAACTCATTAGCCGTTACTCGCAAAGTTGCCCCTAATGGATTTTCGTCTAGTTCAGCCAGAGAAGTTATAATATCAGAATCATTTATATGAGCCTGCTTAAACTGCTCCAAAGCATCTTGTTGTGAAATGTATTCCAACTGATTTACTTGAGCCAAAGATGACAAGAAAGTTCTAACTTCTCTAGCTTGAGCCTCGGTTACTTCAGGTTTAAAATAAACACTTACATCAATTCTATCTTTTAAAATATTTATCGATCGGTCTCCGATGACATTTAAAATAACCAAACTATTCACGGACAAAAGTGTTAAAGTGATAATCGTAATTGTAACCACAGATAACCAAAAATTACGCCAGAAACTTTGCCCGGCAAACATAAAAGCTCGAATTATGGAAACAAAAAGCATATTAATTATAAATCATACATTGCATGACGTTTATCGGATACTACTTTGCCATCCTCCATCACAACAACTCTTTTTTTAATACCATCCACTACGTGTCGATCGTGGCTAACTAAGATAACTGTCGTACCAAACTCATTAATTTTTAATAATAAATCAGTGATTTCCTTGGCATTTATCTCATCGAGGTTTCCGGTCGGCTCATCGGCGATTAAAACTTTGGGTCGATGGATTAAAGCACGAGCAATCGCTACTCGCTGTTGCTCTCCACCAGACAATTGTTGGGGGTAACGATCCGCCTTATCTGGCAAACCAACAATTTTTAATACTTGAGGAACCACATCTCTAATTCGTGCCGGCGCAACCCCGCATACCTGCAAAGCAAAAGCAATGTTTTCAAAAATAGTTTTATTCCTAAGTAAACGAAAATCTTGGTAAACAACTCCGATTTGTCGTCTTAGGCTTGGTATCTGGTTTTGCCTAATACTAGTTATATCAACTCCTCCAACTACTACTTTTCCATTTGTAGATCTTTCCTCGGCGGTTAGCAATTTAACTAAAGTGGATTTCCCTGCTCCACTACGACCAATAATAGAAACAAATTCTTTAGGTTTTATATGCAACGTTAAATCCTTAACCGCAGCCGTGTCAGGAGGATAAATTTTATTTATACCTTTAAAATGTATCATTTTACTTTAAGAAAACATTAAAACAAGAAAGCATGAAAACAAATCAGAAAAACTAATATTATCTGATTTTATGATTTTTTGATTTCTTGTTTTTTTGACTGTCATAAACTTTACAGTAGCAGAAGTGTGATGTATTTTAGTAATCACGATTTACCTATAGTGACATCGATAGGCGGGATTAGTACAATGGTAGTACGCTGGCTTCCCAAGCCAGAGACGCGGGTTCGATTCCCGTATCTCGCTGAAAGCTACGCTAACCATTTACAATTGACAGTTAACTGTTAACGGTAAATTGTAAATGGTTGTGCGAAGCACCCGCCCGGATAGCTCAGTGGTAGAGCAGTCCCTTCGTAAGGGAAAGGTCAACGGTTCAAATCCGTTTCCGGGCTAATATAAAAACTGTAAACTAAGCGCCATAAGTAGATTAATAATATCGTCCTATGACGTTTACTTTACAGCTCAAATCTTGAAAAGTGCTTTACCCATTTTTCTATATTTGAATTAAGTTGCGATTCATTATCAACCCCTAGCACCAATCCGGGTAAATCTACGCCGTCATTGTTTGTTACTACCAACAATCTTTCATCTGCCTTTTTAAGACCAAGCTCAATACGAGCTTTTTCTTCAATATAGGCTTGGCTATTTAAATAATCTATCAAAGCGGTACGTTCCAAATTTTCTACCTTTAAAGACTCTACCGACTCTCGTAAACCAGTTAACTCAGAATCTAAACTTCTATTTGTTAAGAATTGACGGCTACTAGCTAAGGTTAATAATGCTAGAACAGCAATACCGCCGACCAAAGTCAGCCAACTCCCCAACAAGTTATGTAAACCAGGATGGGATCGATTACTCATAAACATTTAGTGCTCAAATTATACAATATTAAAATGCCCGTGCCTAGGATGCGAGCACTGCCTGAGACTTCCTCTCGGCTCGTTTTCGTGCACGTCTAATGATTAAGAAATATTTACCAGTTTCTATGGCAATTATTTCAATTACGCCTAAAGCACCAATCAACCACCACTCTTTACCTAGTGAAACTGTCCCAAATACATTTTGTAAGTGGGGCTCATATATAGCCGCGAGTTGTAAAATTGCCCCAATCCCAACAGCTACCACCAACCAACGATTCTTAAATGGATTAATGGTAAACACTGAGTGACGTAGACTTCTCACAGAGAATACATACAGAAGAGAATCAACACCTAAGGCTGCAAAAATTATAGTTCGCACATGAGGAAGATCTAAATCACCTTGTAATAAAAAGTAGTAAACGGCCAATAAAATTACATCGGTAATTATACCTATTATAAAAATTAGAACTTTCATATCTCTATCTAAAATCGAGGTACCTCGCTTACGGGGAGGCTCGGTCATATTTTCTGGCTCACCTTTTTCAAATGCCAAGGCTACATCCGGAAAACCATCGGTTACCAAATTAATCCATAAGATTTGGGCTGGCAATAATGGAGTTGGCAAACCTAATAACAAACTTACTCCGATCAAAAGTAATTCGGAGAAACTATCACTAAGTAAATAAAGAATAACTTTTTTAATGTTGTCAAAAATTACCCGGCCTTGAGCCACGGCAGCAATAATAGTTTTAAAATTATTATCTAATAAAATAATATCGGCCGTTTCTTTAGCTACATCTGTCCCCGACCCCAAAGCAATCCCAATGTCGGCTGCTTTTAAGGCTGGCGCGTCATTAACGCCATCTCCTGTCATTGCCACCACTTCACCTTTATCTTGCCAGGCTTTAATGATTCTTAATTTATGCCGAGGTTCAACTCGAGCATAAACGTCAATGTTGGATAATTTTTTGGCTAACTGATCGTCATCAAGCTTATCAAGAGACTCACCGTCGATCACACTGGCCGGCGTTGTCTTGAGTCCAACTTCAGCTGCAATTGCGCGAGCAGTCAACCGATGATCACCAGTAATGACTATGGGACGAATCCCTGCCTTTCGACTTAATTGAATAGTTTGCTTAGCTTCTTTACGCAGTGGATCTTGTAGAGCCACAAACCCAATAAAAGTCATACCCTTAAGTTCTTCGCGTAAATTTAGTTTAGCGCTACTCGATACTTTTTTATAACCAAACGCTAAAAGTCTTAAACCACGGCTAGTTAATTTCTCGTATTGTTCCTGAAGATGTTTCTGGTGAGTCTTTGAAAATTTAGGTTTACGTCCATTTATTCGAACTTTCGAACACATGGCTAAAACTTTTTCCGGGGCACCTTTTACGTAAACTACATTTTGACTCTTATTTAATTTATTATGAGTCACCATGTACTTCCACGACGAGTCGAAAGGTATTTCGGCTAAACGTGGTTGAACTTTTTCTAAATCATCTCGGTCTATACCTGAACTAATCCCAGCTCTCATTAACGCTCTTTCGGTTGGGTTACCAATAACTTTAAGCTTAGACAGCTCATCGGCCGGATTTTCAACCACAGCATTATTACACAACATAGCAATTTTAAGTATCAAATCATGATCTTTCAAAACTTCTGACGATGTATATTTATGTGGACGACGTAAATTTACGTTTTCTTCGTAAGTAACTATCTTGGTCACTGCCATCCTACCTTCAGTTAAAGTGCCGGTCTTATCGGTACAAATAACACTAGTACTGCCTAAAGTCTCGGTAGCAATTAGTTTCCTAACCAAAGCTCTACGTTTTAGAATTTGCTGCATCCCAATCGACAAAATTACAGTCACCGCCACCAGCAAGCCTTCTGGAATGGCAGCTACCGCGATTGCCACTGCAGTATTAAGCATTCCTTCTCGGGCAGCTTCCCCTATGCCTAATAAAGGTCTTCCTTGTAAAACTCCAATTACGGCGATACCCAAGGACAAAGCTATGACCACCAGGGTCATGGTCCGACTAAATTTACTCAGGGCAAACTGCAAAGGTGTCTTTCTTTCTTCGGTTGTGTGAAGTAATTTAGAAATTTTACCTAGTTCTGTAGTTGAACCAGTCTCACAAACAATCGCCTGGCCACGACCAGCAGCTATTCCTGTCCCTTGGAAAACCATTCCTTTTCGGTCGCCGACGTTGGTTCCGACAGCCACATTCTTAGTAGTTTTCTTAACTAAAGAAGACTCGCCTGTTAAAGACGATTCATTAATTTCTAATTCATCTACTTTAAACAAACGTGCATCGGCCGGAACTCTATCGCCCGGCTCTAAAGTAATAACGTCACCTGGAACTAGATCTGAACTAGAAACCTTGGCCACACTTCCATTTCGCATTACCTTAGCGTGGTAATCAATCATCATTTTTATACGATTAATCGAAGCGTCGGCTTTAACCTCTTGGAAATAACCTAAAATAGTGTTTAAAACAACAGCTACTAAAATAACTAAGCCATCCATGTAATTTTGTAGCAACAAAGCCACAGCTGCTGCTCCAACCAACAAATAAACTAAGGGACTGGCTAATTGACGTAATAAAATAACTGCCCGAGACAATGGCTTGGCTCGCTGCAGTTCGTTATGACCGTATATACCTAAACGCTTCTTAGCTTCTTTGGAAGTTAATCCCTTAGCGCTTGATTTAAGTCTGGCAAATACTTGTTTGCTATTGAATGTGTGCCAATTTATTACTTTCATTCTTTGGGTTAAGTAAATAAATTATAACATAAAACTTATAGCTTAATTTAAATATTCATTTACTAAAGTAGTTATTTCTTCTTGATCCGGTAAGTCTACGGTCTTACGATAACCAACTCGATCGCGGGCATACCCCTGCATCCCAAACATCTGTCCCGGGTAAATAGTATGGTCGCCATACTTATTATTTATTACATCCAAGGCCTTGGCTAACTGCCGTTTTTGTAAACAATTATCCAGCCAAGACATTTGACCAGAAACTGGTCTTAAAGAAAAAAGGTTCATGGCTAAAAATCTAATCTTTCTGTTTGGTTGAGTTGAAAAAAGTAATTTATCTACTTCTTCGAAAATAGACAACGTATCAAAAATCGGTTCGCCCAGACGAACATGTTTACGGTATCCTCCCCCATCTACAAAACCAACTATACCAGCCACGCCGGCGGATTCTAAATTCTTATCACGTAATCGACGTCCAGCTCGTTCACAAAGTTTATACATTACCCCTTTTAGGTAACCCAAATCCGTAGTTTTCTTAGGTAAACAATAAGAATGACCGATAGTTTTTGGATCTTTGGGTTTAGACACCTTATCGATAGTTCGGCCATTAAGGTTTGCCCACATAAAATACCCGGGTTTGCCCAAAGCTCGTAAAAGTTTACCTGGATCAGCTTGTTTTAAATCGAGTAAGTCGTGAATACCTAAAGCTTTATAGCGTCGCTCCATCCGATAATTAATCCCCCAAGCGTCGGTTAAAGATCTAGCTTTTAGAATACTTTCTAAGTTATCTTCATTTATAGTTAAAACTGAATCAGGCTCAGCAATATCGGAAGCAAACTTAGCCAACCAGCGCGTAGAGGCTATCCCAATTGAACTACGCATCCACTCCCCAGCCATATCTTTAATATGGTTTTGTATCTCTGCTGCTTGTTTTTCTAGCTGGTTAAAATTATTAGCCCAGCCGGTCATATCTAAAAAAGCCTCATCAATACTGTAAGGTTCGACTTGGTCGGTATACTGACCAAGAATACTAAAAATTAGAGTAGTCGTACTGCGATATTTACTAGGTTCATTCTCGATTAAATTAACGGCCGGGTAAAGTTTAACCGCGTCGGCCACGCGGCAGCCGGTTTTAATACCAACGTCTTTAGCCTCAATTGAAGAGCCGATAATACATCCGTTTTTCGATAAATAAGCACACACCCCCAAAGGCTTGTTACGCAAGAAAGGATTCGCTTGTTGCTCTACCGAAGCAAAATAAGAATTCATGTCGATGTGCAGCATCAACGGTTTAGACATAAAAAATTTAAACAAACTTAAAACGCAAAACATAAGGCCACGTGGAGCCAATGTTTTGCGCTATTTTAATTAGTATTATTACTCAGTACTATTTAAGCCTCGGTATACAGTTCTTCAATTTTCCAGCCCAAGGTTTTAGTTGAGAAAGATAGTTTAAAGAAGTTGGCGTCGTCGCTGACGCTAAAATAGTAAATCTTATCTCGGCCATCGCGGCTGCTATGTACCAGATTTAATTTATCGACTCGGTAACACTTTTGCCGCCAGCGGAACAGAAGAGGCGCAATCGGATTATACCGACCTGGCCCGTTGATTTGAGGGTGAGATTTTTTATCAGCAATTGATTTTGTTTTTTGTGCCCTACTTTCTACTCTGTCCTGCCTGTCCTCACGGCGGCGACGTAAAGCTTGGCTAGGCAAAAAACTTACAAGAACTTCAATTGGCTCATTAAGCACTTCGCGCATACTTTTCGTTGCCTTATTTTTTTAAGCTCTCGGCGATGCATTCTATTAAAGAAGCGGTGCCATAGAAAATGTTTCATTGGTTTTGACATATTATTTTGTATTTACTAATAACTAAATGGTGCTGAATCTTCGAATTACAGCCTGGACCACTCCTTGGATTAAAGGATCTTTAGCATAAATTGGATCCATGGCCTTATTGGCTGGCTGCAAACGTACTCGGTTCTTTTCTCTAAAGAATTTCTTAAGTGTGGCATACTCGTTATTTAGCAAAGCTACAACTACATCGCCATTGCTCGGACTAGGATTGCGCCGAATAATAACGTAATCACCATCCAGGATTCCTTCGTCAATCATAGACTCGCCCTTAACTTGCAAAACATACGAGTTGGCTGGGTCTTTGATTAAATCAATCGGTACCCCAATAGTTTCACGTTGTCCTTCCCCGCCTTCCTCTATGGCTTCAATAGGTTTTCCAGCGGTAATCATACCGGTCAGCGGTAAATCGATTGATTTTCCAAATTTTAATAATTTGCTAGCAACTTTAAGTCCGCGAGTAGTATTAAACTTAGAATCTAATAAACCTTTAGTTTTTAATTCTTGAATATGTTGATGAACGGTAGACCGAGAAGTTAATCCAAAGTGATCAGCGATTTCTTGGTAGGAAGGGGCATAATCTTTGTCGGACATAAACGCAACTATAAAATCTAAAATTTCTGATTGTTTTTTAGTTAATTTACTACTCATAATACTTAAATTAGTATTGAATTATGGGGCATGAATTATGAAGTATGGGCCTATGATTCATAATTCTTACTTCATGATTCAAGTTTATCCACAGGCGCTATATTGAATAAGATTATTATATACCGAACAAAAACCGAACACAAGTGGATAAGTTTATAAAGATTTGCACTCCCCTTCTAAAGGGCTTAGGATTATAATAGAAGGAGAAGAGTGATCGTTTTTTACAAATCATAACCTAGGTAAGGGGCAAGACATGCCAAAATCTTTTAAGCTGATCTACGTAAGTACATTGGTAGGAACTTGCTGTATGATGTACGGAATATTGGAATTTTGGGATAACCCAAGGTTTGGTGGATTGATCGAAGAAAAAATAAAGGAACTAAGGATTACTCCACAAACCAAAATTGACGTTAGACTGCACTTCAATACTGTCGGCGATCGAAAACATGATGTTTTTATACCAATTGCCGGCTGTATAGTATTCATATCTTTACTCGTCTACTATCGTCAGGACAGCCTGATGCTGGCGGGCGGATGGCTTGATGGTATGACGGCGATGCTGCCTGAACTTTGGTACATACAACACCATGGCATAGAAACCGATCTTCAACTTTTGCTAATTCTTAGTGTCATTAATATGAGCTTTGCTTGGGCTTGGCGAAGCGCAACTATGAGTAGATATGATGGAAGTATTTCAGCCATCGCCTGTATCCTTGGTTTGTCTATGGCAATTGGTGTGATTGAAGGTTGGCCTTATGGCCTAATGGTAATTGTGCCCCTAATGCTTGTGTATTATTTATTACTAATACCATTAGGAATTTTTTCAGTCTGGTATAAAAGAAAAATAATTTGTTTGCACAACAAAATAAGAATTGAAGAACTCTCTGCCTATGATCAACTAGGTTTAACTTGGCAGCTGAAATTACTACGGTGGAAGCCAACGATTAACGAATTATCCCCGCCCCTCATTGAAAAATGATGGGCGGGCGTTTCTTTTTTGTAAAAAAATAAGTAAAGAAAGTAAAGAAAGAAAAGAAAAAA
>NYZO01000080.1 GCA_002687185.1 archaeon
CCAACATTGGAATTATTATCAGCGTGGAACTCGTCCAGATTCCCCCAAAACATACGGAATGACTATTAAATATCCAGCCGCTTCATCTTTTACTGCTGATGGGTTTACTAAACTTATGCAAAATGATTTTTCGTTCAATACCGCATCCAATGAACTATTTACAGATGTTATCTTAGAATATACCGAAAGGGGTAACCAAATTGACGGTGCCGGGGATGTAGCTAAGGGCGTAGCGGGAGGCGCATCAACTCCTAAACGTAGAAAATTTGAACGCCTTAATATAACAAGTGCGAATGGACGACTCGCTGTAGAAGGTTTGGTAAAAATTGGTAAAATACGTACTGCTACAAACGCTACGACACCCACTATACCTATTGATGATTTTTCGACTGGAGATGCATTCGCTGGGGCTACTACATCAGACCAAGTTGTAAACAACGGTGACTATATTCAAGTCGGTAATGAAATTATGCTAGTAGCAGGTAGAACTACTTCTGGGGCTGCGGATGCCCAGACTATAACAGTCACCGATACGGGTGGTAGTAGAGATCATCAATACGGAACATCCGGAGCAAGTCATAGTGATGGTGATGTTATTTATCGTAATCCGTTCGGTCAACCAGACAATTGGGGTGGTAAACCTTTTGGGCAAACAGAAATTATGAATTCAGCGACGGGAGGATTTGGACGTATTGAATATCAATCCCATATCGCTGGGAGCGGTCTTGAAAGTTTAGACGACCCCGGTTTTATTGTAGTTAGTCCATTTAGCAACAGTGATGAGACAGAAGCCCTTACGTTTAATGCTCATATGCCTGAAACCTACCAAACTTTGACGGGATCAACTACAGGTAAGACCGTTATTACAAACAGCGGAACTACTACTAGATTAGCTAAAACATTTGGTTTTAAGAAAACTAAAATAATTAAAAATTCAACAAGTTCTGATCCCGCACTGTTAAGAAAACAAGTTGTTTCCGTTCTATCACGAGATGCACGAACCGGTACTCAGCGTGGAGAATTTAAAGTATCGGGTTACCCCTACACATATATAACTGCCGCCGCTGCGGACATTACTAGTCGTGTCAATGGAACTATTACTTTCCAAAGTGATGCTTTTGATGATAATAATGGCGGCACAACTGGCGACGCACGACTTTACGGGGTTCTTGTTGGAGATGTTATCTGTGAAATGAACGCAACTTCAACTACCATTACCAGATATGCGTATGTTTCGAGTGTCACAGCCACTACGGTAGTTTATGGGGGGAATACAGCCGCAGACACGAGTGATAGTACTGCGTTAAATGTTAGTAATCCAATACGTATTTACGTCCCTCTTCGTGCTGGACATGTTGTAAGGGTTGTGAATCCATTAGTTCAGGTAGATAAGGATCATTTAGTTACAGAACTTGTTTATGACGAAGGTAATGGTGCAACTTTTGCTTCGATATCTTCTATAGGACAAAACGATTCATCTGCGCTTTTCCGTCCCAACATTTTAAAACAGGTAAATGAACAAGCAGTCCAATTCGGCCCTATACCCCCTGACAACGCCAATGCAAACAACTTCAATGAGGGATAAACGCAATGACTAAATGGCTTATGAACGCAGAAATAACAAGTTCCGATTATCAGACGGTTGCGTGGGCAAAATACGTTCCCGGCTCCCCCGGCTCCCCATCAGGAGATTTTCAATTAACTGGAGATAATGGGGATGTATATGAGATTGGGGCATCAAGTGCGACTTTAACTGTAGGGGATGGTGAGTATATTCTTTATTTAGATACGGCAGTTTCAAGGACGAGTCTTAGAAACCTATCAGCTAAATTATATATAAGTTCTAAAAATAGATTAAAAATTGCTACAATGAAAGCGCAAACATCGGCAAGTGGTCTCCACGCTACTTATGAATTAGAGACAAATATTTCTTTAGCGGGTGGGGCTAACACAAGGATAAAAGCTACTCCGGATAGCATTTTATCTCCAGTAGGTAGAATTTTATCAGGTGATGGTACTCAAGGCGCACCGACTTTTTCTTTTACGAGCGACCCCAATTCTGGGATGTACCAGTACGGGGATGATCAAGTTTCTATTTCAGTCGCAGGAACTGCAAGATTTATTACCACAGCGTCAGGAATTTATGCTACTACGACAACCACTACAGGAACCGATGTAATTGTAACGGCTGGTGGTTTATTTGCAAAAAAATCTAGCTCTATACAATATAAAGATAATGTAGAAACTTTAGATTTCGATTCCTCAAAACTTGACAGTTTAAGACCAGTAAGTTACAACTATAAATCTGATAATGCTCCAGATATTGGTTTAATAGCAGAAGAAGTTAATGAAGTGTATCCTGAATTAATTAATTACAATAAAGAAGGGAAGCCAGAATCAGTGAAATATAATGGTTTATCAGTTATGTTGCTAGAGGAAGTTACAAAATTGCGACAAGAAGTTAACGAATTAAAGGAGAAAAATTAATTGGTCAATTTCAATCCTAATGTGGAAGCTGACGCTGAGATTGTTACGGTTGAAAACTTTAATCCTAACCAAGTAGAAGAAGCTCCTGCCCCAGAAGATTTCGACGCTACTATAGAATAAAAGTTATATGCCTTCTAAACGGGAACAAATAGTTCGCTTACGTACAGAAAATCCAATTATACGTTTAACAAAGATGGCTGAACAGATCGGCGTGGATAAAGCATATGTCCATAGAGTTCTAAAAAAGGCTGATCTTCCTACTAGAAGTATACTTATTGCTAAAAAGAACATCCCAAAAAGAATTGAATGCAAAGCGTGTGGGGAAGATGTTATATTTTCAGCAACTCGTGCAGAACGTATTCACCATATACATGATAGTTGCCGATATGATTACCATAGAATTTTAGTACATTGTAAATTCTGTCGAACCCCATTTAGGCGTAGACGACATCAGTTGCTATCTTCTAAAAGTAAGTATATTTATTGCAGTAAAGCTTGCCTCTATAAAGCCCGAAAAGAAGAGAAGAGCTATGAATTGAATTGATTTCCCAGCTTAAGTGTGCTATACTATAAGTATATCAATTAGAGGGTAAGGGGGTAACTTATGGATGCTGATCGACGATAATTTAATAAAGCAATGGGAACCCAAAATAAATCGAATGTTACAAACCACTTCGATTAGGGGTATGGATAGAGAAGATATCGCACAAGAATTACGAATTTCTATCCTTAAGGCAGCTAAAGGGTTTGACCCTGAACGTAAAGTATCTTTCCATACTTATTTACATACTACAATGATTAATACTATCCGAACCCTTATTACAAAGGCACAACGTCGCCCTGCATTACGTAGTTTAGATATGTTTCTTTCTTTTGAAGACTATGCATCCGATCATTGGGTAGGTAGTCCAGCAGCCCAGAAAGCTTTATCAGTTACAGTTGACATGGATTCTAAACTTACGTTAAACTCTATATTAGAACGATTAAAACTTTCCGAAATTGAAGGTTCTTTTTTAGAATTACGCATGGAAAATTTGACAATGGATGAAATTTCTAATACCCTACAAGAGTCTGCTTATAAAATTCGTAATCGAATAAAGCAGAAATTGGGCGGCAGGACAGAACAAGGGCTTTTGCTATGGTTAAACGGAACGGAAAACCTTTAAGTGATTTCAATTCGCAGGATGTGCGAAAAGAATTTACTTGGCTATATTCACGTAAACACCATAAGGACTATATAGATAAAGGCTTTATAGGTTATGATTTAAAAATTATTAAACAAGCTATTGAAAAATATGGTTTGTTTAAGGTTTTATCAGGTTTGTATAACGGTATTAATACTAACTCAGATTATGTATCCATTAAATATATTCTTAAGGGTTTTGAGTTTAAGTATTACTTGACTGATCATAACCCGGAATTGTATTATAAAGTCATGGCGTATGGAAATAATAAGGTAAAAGCGTACTGGCGCAAATATATACTCTTAGACACTAAATGGTTTCCAACTGCTTCCTCCGAGCAGCGTAAGAAGAAAATTGAAACAAAGTTATTGGAGTGGTCAAATGCCAAAGAGAACTAATAGAAAAGGGGGATTTTCTAAATTTACCCCACCTAAAAGAAAACAGTTGCTTGTTAGCGATCTAAGCGGACGTACCGCTCCTGATGGACAATATCGAGTGATATCTATTGCAAGGGTTGGATTTAGTTATAATCAAGAGGTATGGATAGAAGGAACTTTCTCCTCTTTTCCAGAAGCTAAGAAAATTGCTGATGACAAAGCGGTAGATGGTGTGGTATGCTATATTCATGGTCATGGCCCACGAGTGATATATATAGCGAGGTAGTAATGCAGAGTTTTGAATATATTGAATCCGGTGTTTTATTTAATCTGGTAGACCCCATAAACTTTAAAAACTTTAGATACACTGGTAAAGATTTCGCAAAGCATGGAGAAGTACATACATTTATTATTAATTATGTAGATCAATATAAAGAGACCCCCTCTATATCTACTTTGTCAGAAAATTACCCAACGTTAGATACGTCAGCACAAACATTAAATTATGACTATGCTGTAGATCAATTTAAAGATCAAGTAGTTTATAGAAAAATTGTCAATTCAATTCAGTCACAAAAAGAATTATTGAAAGATAATCCCTCAAAAGCCCTTTCGTCGATTATTTCTACGTTAGGAGATGTCGAAATAGAAACTGACGAGGATGTGTCCATATATAATGATGGAACTCCTGCTAGATTAGAAGAGTGGAAAGAACGAACCAAGCGTCGGCAAATGGGGGATGGTTTAATGGGTATACCGACTCCATTTACTTCGTTTAATAATACAGGTGTGGGGTGGATGCCGGGGGAATTAATTGCTATGTTTGCCCGCCCAACCGTCGGTAAGACTTGGATGTGTGTGGAAGCTGCGGCTACCGCTGTTATGAATGGGTATAAGACGTTATTAATTTCTACTGAAATGACAATATCGGCTATAAGCTTACGAGCAGATGTAGTACTAGCCAAGAAAATGGGCTATAACTTTTCACATAGAGCATTACGTAATGGAGACCCTATTGACGAGGAACAGTATATGAAGTTCCTAAAAGAATTAAATGGGCGTTCATTGTTAGTATGTGACCATATAGAAGGAGAGGCTACTATTTCTATAGAGAGTATTGCTAGGTTAGTCCGAAAGCATTCACCTGACTTTGTAGTGTTAGATGGTATCTATTTAATTTCTTCAGGAGATAGCAAAAAAGCTATGTGGGAGCAATCACACGCCCTTTTCTATGGGATGAAAAATCTTTGTATCTCTACAAATACAGCTATATGGGTTTCAACACAAGCCACTAGAGAGGCGGCAAATATGTTTGAGCCTCCTAGGGCAGATCAAGTAGCGTTTGGTGATGCTCTTATACGAGCGGCTGATGTTGCTATGGCTATGTGTCTTATTGAAGATCATGATGATAAACGTTTAATGCAGATACAGAAGTATCGAGATGGTGTGTTACCGTCCGAAGAATATTACTTGCATTGGGATGTAGATTGTGGTATTATGTATGAAGATAATGAGTTTGAACTTGTTGGTGAAGATGATGACTTTTAATAAGGAGTAATGATAATGGGATTGTTTGATATATTTAAAAATTCAGATAGCATTGTTGTAAAACAGGGTACGTCTAAAGGGCCGGGAAAACCAAAAGTAGCCATTACTATTGGGGATATAAAGCGTGGGCGGGTAGTAGATACTAATGGTTACAGTAGTGATATTGTATTGTTTCTACGTGCCTCGAAGGTAAAGCGAGAAAGTTTGTCGTAGTGGTTAATTGGGCTAGTTTATTATTGGATGCGGGGATAGATGTTCCGTTAGAACGTGACCAATTTAATATTTCTTGCCCCTTTCATATAGATGAATTACCCTCCTGTTCAATTAATGTAACGATAGGTAAATGGATATGTTTTGCAGGATGTGGGCAGGGTTCTTTAGTAACGCTTCTTTCAAAATTTACAGGTCAAGGTATAGAAAATATACAACGGGACATTGCAAATAATGCAGTTGAATTTGATTTTGATTTCTTTGAGAACGAATTTCCAAGTGAGGACGAACTTGCTGAAGTTGAATACCCCGGTAAGCGTCAGATAGTTCCTGAGTGGATTTTTGATAGGGGGTTTTCTCGTAAAACTCTAAAAGATTGGGATTGCGGCATGAATGACTACGGGGATTTAATTATCCCCGTTTATGATGCCAAACAACGCTTGGTGGGATGGATGGAACGTAGGATTGATGCGACTCCCAAGTATATGTATTCTAAGGGTTTGAGAAAGTCTCAACTTTTATTTGGGGAACATAAGATACAATCGACGCAGACTATCTGTATTACAGAGGGGGCCTTAGATACTATGTGGTTAAACCAGAACGGATACACAAGTGTTGCCTTATTAGGGGCTTCTTTTTCTTACGCACAACAAGATAGGTTAAAAGCATTACGCCCCGAAGAAATTGTGTTATGCTTAGATAATGATGATGCCGGTCAAACAGCAATTAATAAAATTAATAGTTGCATGAGAGATAGTTGTGTGGTATCATGGATAGAGTTACCCGAACGGGTAAAAGACGTACAAGAGATACGTCAACAAACATTACTTAAACAAGTAATTGATAATAGAGCCTTTTGGTAAAGGCTAAAGGAGTGTAAATATGGGTGGTATATCCGCTATACAAAACAGGGTTGACGAACGAGCGAACCCTCAATCACAAACCGCTGGTCAGGAAGTCTTTTTCAAAGATGGTGATCAAGCTTTCCTTACCCCGGTAGCGACTGGTGAGGAAAATGATCTTCTTTTAGATGAGGTACATCTCTACACGTACCGATCTGGGAACCGTTGGATTAATCTCCTAAAAGATGACGACGTAGATGCATCAGATGTTCCCGATAATATAAGGCCATCTCATAAGTTTGCATTTTGGGCATATGTCCACGATGTTATGCACACTGAGAAGCGGTTCGATGATTGGGAAGAAGTTGAAGGCCCTCAAGGTAAGAAAATGTTCGTTCAACATGTTAATGATTTTAGAGTAATTCCGTTAGGTTTTGGTCGAAGTAATTACATTTGGAACCAACTTGTAGATGTCTATAATGATTGGGGAGCATTGAACAAGGGTGTTGTTAGGGTGAAGCGTACTGGCACAGGAATGTACGATACATCATACACCGTGACAGCCACAGCTAGAAATACTGATGTACCTGCTGAGAAAATATCCGAAATCGCTAAACTTGCAGGGATTAAAGACTACTATAAAGATCGTTACGGTCAGGTAAGTCAAACAACTCCCTCTAGTGAAGGTGTGTCGTTGGAGACAGAAGAAGTAACATTGCTGGATGATGACCTCTTCAACTAATGCTCGTTACTCCAGACACATATGAGTCAGTTCTTGCAGACCTTGAACAGTATACAACTTGGGTTGTAGACGTAGAAACCAATGGTCTAGAGTGGCACGGTAAAAATCAGATTTGTGGGGTTGGGGTAGCTGTCGAAACTGGAGATACATACTATTTCCCGTTTAGGCACTACCCCTCTCTCGAAGCTGTGAATTTACACCCCCCACAATTGTTCCAACTAATGGAAGTTATGAATGAACGTTCTACACTTATAGGCTACAATATAAAATTTGATTTACATTTCTTAGAGAATGAGGGTCTTGTTGTATCGGACAAAGAACTTCTTGATGTAATTGTATTAGTACGACTTACAGAACCTGCGGATGTTAGAGAATTTTCGCTTACCGCTACAATTAAACGAAGTTACGGCGAAGAAGCGGCAGAATACGATATAACCACGAAGAAAATACTCCGCAAGAATAAATGGAATAAGGATTTCTCTCAGGCACCCCCAACGATTCTTGGGCCGTATTGTGAGAAAGATGTAGAATATACGTGGAAATTGTATAAAGATCGCATTAAAGAATTAGAGCGCACAAACCAAACTGAAATTTTTAAACTTGAGAAAGAACTTACTCATGTATTATATGCAATGGAGAAACGTGGGATAACTGTTGATAGCGATTATGCGATGCAATCGGCAGAGAAAATTTTACAGCGTCAAGAACAGATTAAAAAGCGTATCTTTGAAACTGTGGGGTACGAGTTTTTAATTACTAGCCCAGCACAAGTAGGGGAAGCTTTAAAGGGGTTAGGCATCGAGCCTATTGTTAAAACCGCTAAAGGGAATGTTTCGTGGGGGGAAGAAGCGTTAGCCCAAGTTAATCACCCAGTGGCGGGGTACATGCGGCAATATAGAACCTTAGATAAATTACGGTCTACTTACCTTGAACCCTATTTTGATATTAATACTGTACACACATCCTTCTGTAATTGGGGTACCTTAACGGGCAGACTTTCATCTAGAGACCCTAATCTTCAAAATTTACCACGCACCCATTTTCGGCTCTCTGACAACCCCTTAACGAGTGAGGAAAGAGAGACAGTACGTGGGCGTATTTCTGCGGCTGTCTCTGCGAAGGGTGGAACGTATAATAAAGATTTATCCGATGAGGTAGTTGA
>NYZO01000081.1 GCA_002687185.1 archaeon
ATCTTTAAGATGTTTCATCTCGGATATGACGTTGTCAGGGCTCCTTATTCGATATTCTTGCTTCCAAATACTAACAATGTTGCAGAAAGTACAAGTGTATGGGCAACCGCGTGAAGCCATGATCGAGCCGTAAGGAAGTTTCTTGAACTGATTTGGAGCGGGATTGTAGATATCCTGTTTAAATAAATGTCGTGCTGGGAATGGGAGAGTATCTAAATCCTTTATGAAAGGCCTTGAAGGATTGACTATTACCTCCTTAGTATCGTGTAGCTTAAAACCGCTTCCCAGGATAGACCGCTTTTTGTTATCGTCCCATTTGTGTTCGATCGAATCTAATATCTCAACAAAAGTTTCTTCAGCTTCGCCAAAGACAATGAAATCAAAAACGTCATTTTGTAGGGTAGCTGTTTTTTCGTTGGTAGCCTGAGGGCCGCCAGTGATGATCTTAATTCCTGGAAGAGCTGCTTTGATTTGACGGCATAATGTCAAAGTAGTATTAAAATTAGAGGTATTACAATAAACACCGATGGCATCAAACTTTTCTTTGATACAATATTGTAAGACATCTTCACCATCGAGATTCTCAGCCTCACAGTCCAAAATCTTAATAGGGTAACCTGCACGCTCGATCACCGCAGCAACGTAGCCAAGGCCGAGAGGCAGAAGCACTGCACCAATCTTTGCAATCGATTTACCATAACGTTTTTCAAGCGAAAAAGGAG
This sequence comes from archaeon, assembly GCA_002687185.1. GTDB lineage: Archaea > Nanobdellota > Nanobdellia > SCGC-AAA011-G17 > GW2011-AR20. Next base: position 723 of record NYZO01000081.1, read on the forward strand.
GGTTCATTAACAAAACTTTAGTAGTCTTTACCATACTAGTAGCTTGATCTTCTTGAATAGATTGCGGATTGAGTGATTCTTCCATTAACAAACACCTTCTATGAATCTTTACTGAAAGATATTAAGACTTTTTTGCGTTTAAATCAAATTAAATCAACATTTATCGTATAAAAACTTTTTGTACGTCTTTGAAAGAATCTTAAAAATATAGGTCTTAATTGAAGTTGAAACACTAACATTAACACAAAGACCATAAACGTTTTATATACTCTAGAAGATCAAAAAAACATGTTTTCTCAAGGGTATAAGAAATATAAAGAAGTATCAGGAGATTATTATTACGAGATCACTAATAAAAATAAAGTTGGACATTTTAGAGCCTGGTACCATAAGTCAAGGTTTAATAAAACCAATAATTTAGTTAAAAAATATATTAAAAAAGACTCAGTCATACTAGATTTAGCGTGCGGTAATTGTACGTGGAATTCTGATCAATTACCAGTCGTAGGATTTGATACTAACGAAAATGTTTTAGATCACGCACTCAAAGGAGGACGGATAAAAGAGAAAATAATAGGCGATGTTTATGACACGAAACTAGAATCAGAATCAGCAGACATAATCATATTATCTGAAGTATTAGAACATTTGGAAAGAATAGATGATGCTCTAAAAGAGATTAGAAGAGTGTTAAAAAAAGACGGAATTTTCATTATGAGCGTTCCATACGATAGACCGTTCACACCTTTTTATGTATTGTTTGGAATATTGTGTTTTATTGAAGGAGACATTAAAGGCAACGAGTTTCATAAACAAAGATGGGGGCACATCAACCATTTTTCAAGAAAAGATATTAGAAACAGATTAATAAAGAATGGGTTTGGAGTTAAAGAGTTAGTGTTGCATAACTATTTCCTAATTTATTCGGTTGCAACAAAAAAATGAAAGAATCAAAAAAATTAAGGTTTTTAGACAGAACTCTAGGTAGTTTTATTTGTTTCATATTTTCCAGACTTCATTTTTTTAGACCTAAAGGCAGAGGGCCGGTTAAAAATATACTGTTAATAGAACTGTTTGAGATGGGGGTTGCTACAATGCTTAACCCGACTGTAGAATACATACATCAAAAGATAGAGAACCCGAACATTTATTGTATCACATTAGAAGGGATGAAAAATTCTTGGAAAAGATTGAACGTTATTCCTGATGAAAATATATATGCTATTTCAGGAAAGAATTTATTTAGTTTCTGTACATCTTTGGTTAAACAGATTCACGAATTAAGGAAGAAAAAAATAGACTTGATCTTAGATTTCGAACTTTTTATGAGGATTCCAGCAATGATATCGTTTATGATTAAGTCAAAATATAGAGCGGGATTCTATAAGTACGAACTTGAAGGATTGTACAGAGGGTCGTTCTATGATTTCAAGTGTTCCTTTAATCAAAATACACACATATCTAAAAATTTCTTAGCCATAACTAAGACGGCTTTGAATTTTGAATACGAATATCCAAATTATAAAGGTAATGTTAGTAGCTTAGAGCTTAACCCGCCGAAATATTATCCGAATCCGATCCTGAATAAAAAAGTTAAAGACAAAATTAAAGAAGTCTATCCAGAATATGAATCTAACAAAATTATTGTAATTGCGCCTGATGTGGGAGGGAATTTAGCGATCAGAAATTATCCTAAAGAGAATTTTGTAAAAGTTGCTAGATCGTTATTAGACGAATATCAAGATCATTTGATTATATTATGCGGGACAAGGGCCGATTTTAATACATGTGCGTACATAAAAGAAAGAGTGGCTAATAATCGATGCTTAAACTTTGCAGGGAAAACGTCGCTTGACGAACTATTTGAGCTAATCCATATAGCAGAACTGTTAATTAGTAATGATAACGGACCGGTACATTTTGCAGCAATTGTTCAAACAAGGACACTAGCGTTGTTTAGCACAGACTCGCCATTCATGTATGGCCCGCTAGGAAAGAAATGTGTTATTCTTTATAGTTTTTATCACTGTAGTCCGTGTATATCCGCCTTTAACCATAAACACTCAAAATGTAGAAATAATTTATGCTTGCAAACTATCAAACCTGAAACAGTTATTGAACATGTAAAAAAGATGTTAAAAGATCAAGTTAATTATGGAACGATTAATAACACAATCCCTTATCTGTAGAAAACAGTCCCTAAAAAAATGAAACTTCGAATCTACACAGAAAGTTATAATAAAGACCTTTTTCGTGCTGCGTATTTTCTAGAGAAAAAAGGAAAGTTAAGCATAGACTTGATCAGCTCGAGGTTCTTATCGAATTTGTATTCAGGTATGAAAGGAAAAAAAGTTTATTCACCTTTTAAATCGTTAACTGCACCGATCAAATTGTTATTTTCAAAAAATATTTTATTAGCTTTTGCACCGTACAGTTCTTCAATTTATTTAATGTATATCCTTAAATTATTAGGTAAAAATATTATTTATCATACTTCCTGGCCGTATTGGGACGGTACAAAATATGTTAAAAAACCGAATTTTGTTACAAAAAAGTTATGGGAATCTTTCTTGAATAATACAAAGACCATTTGCTCAACAAACAAAACAAAAAAAGAAGTTGAGAGATTTGGAGCGTTAGGTTTTCATACGCCGCACAGTGTAGACTGTTCATTGTTTAGTCCTGGTAAAAAGAAGAATCATGTGACAGTCCTTTATGTTGGGCGAATGAATGAAGAGAAAGGAGTCTTGTTACTACTCGACGCAATAGAAAATGTCAAGAGTAAGAACGTTAAATTTGTTTTTGTTGGCCGAGGACCGCTCGATTCATTAATCCATGATAAATCAAAAACACTACCGATCGAACACCTTGGGTTCATAAAAGATAGAAAAGAAATGGCTGAGATTTATGCTAGGTCGGATGTGTTAGTTTCAAATTCCTATGCAACTAATGATTGGGAAGAATTGTTTGGCATAGTTTTGATTGAAGCCATGGCATGTGGATTACCGGTCATTTCAACTGACTGCGTAGGACCAAAAGAGATTGTAGAAAATAATCAGAACGGGTTCTTAATACCGCAAAAAAACAATAAAGCTTTACTAGAAAAATTGAACTTATTAATTAAAGATAAGAAACTAAGAAATAAATATGGAGCAAATAGCCGAGTCTTAGCTATGAAAAAGTATAGTGTTGAAAAGATAGCAAACGATTGGCTAGAAATAATAAAATGCAAGTCTCAGTAATAGTTGCCACATATAACCGGAAAGATTTACTCGAGAAAACAATAGAGAGTTTAAAAAAGCAAGACTATTCTGATTATGAGATTATAGTGATAGACGATGGCTCAACTGACGGGACAGAAGAAATAACTGGCATGAAATATTTCAAACAACAAAATAAAGGACCAGCAGCTGCAAGAAATTTAGGTATTAAAAAATCATCTGGAGAAATAATCGCGTTTACTGATGATGATTGTGTGCCAAAACAAGATTGGATTAAGAATTTAGTTAGACCTTTCTCAGATCCAAAGGTGGGTGCTGTTGAGGGAAAAACAGTTAGTTCTAACACAACGCCGTTCACGAGCCAAGTGCAAAACCTGAGAGGTGGCGGATTTCAAACATGTAATATCGCTTATAGAAAACATGTTATCGATAGTGTACAAGGGTTTGATGAAAATTACTTGTACGCATTTAACGAAGACCTTGACCTAGCGTTTAAAGTTATGGGGATAGGGTCGAAAATAGTCTTTAATGAAAATGCTATTGTACATCATCCAGCCATAAAAAATAAATTATTCAATAAAAAGAAAGTGCTAAAACATCTATCAGATTTTAAATTATACGATAGATTCCCAAAACTCTATAAAAAGTATAAAGCAAAAAATCCGTATATTGGTCTGTTTAAACAAGCTTTCGTATCGCCAATAAAAAGAATTATAGATTATAGGAAATATTTTCTTAGAAGACCCTTGAGTTTAGTTCCGTTCCTCATAATGAATACGTTAGAAGGCGTATATCTATGGACGAAAATAATATTAAAATAAACTGTTGATCCTGTTTTTTGCAAATTCCATAACCCTAATCTCTGGAGTGAAAGAATAGAAATTGTGCTCGCACCGTGCCTTAACAACTTTGGCATAAATCTTCATGAAAAATTTCAAAACAGGTTTGCCTTTGCCTAACTGCTTCATAATAGTTTTTTGGTCTAGAAAAAATGTCATGAATGCTAACTTCTTTAATAAAGCCATATCCTTTTTTGTGCCCCATTGATAGATAGCTGTCGTATAATCAAACTTAGCCCAACCCTCTAGCGTTTCTGGGACCTTAAACCCGTTTTGTTTACAAACATCGAATAAAGGTGTGCCAGGGAATGGAGTGAATATCTTTATAGACGTCAAAGACGCGTCAGGGTTCTCTTTGTTTAATTTAACCATCAAGTCAATCGTCTGTTTAATGTCTTCGCTAGTCTCGCCAGGGAAGCCGCCCATAAAGCTGTATATTGGTTTGATGCCAACCTCTTTTAGTTTCTTATTAGCTATGTCTACCTGTTCTAGTGTAGAGTCTTTTTTAATATTCTCTAGTGTCCTTTTACTTCCAGATTCTAAGCCGATATATAATTCGTGAAATCCAGCCGATTTAATCAATTTTAAAAATTCCATGTCGTGCTTTGCAATATAGTCTATTCGACAATTAGCGACCAATTTAACTTTGATCCCTTCTTCGAGTATTAATTTACAAACGTCCTCAGCACGTTTTTTACTTACGAAAAATAAATCGTCAACGAACTCCACAGTATCAGGATGATATTTCATTAGTTTTTTCAGGCGATTAACTAGATTCTGTGCGTCAATAGGCCGCCATTGTCTGTCATTGAATTTAAGGTTATAACAATAAGAACATCGATAAGGACAGCCTCGCCCGGTTAGAAAACTTAGCATTCTTGGACTGTCGTACTGTTGAATGATATAATCCTCTACGTTAACAAGATGATACGCAGCGTCGGGTAACGCATTTAGATTCTCAAAAGGTCTTGGTTGTGTGACAGTTATTTTACCGTCTTTTTTGAAACCGATCCCTTTTATAGTGCTTATATCTTTGCCTTCCTTAAAGGCATTAACTAATTCCAATAAAGAAGTCTCGCCTTCTCCGATAACGACCAAATTAACTAAAGGGTGTTTTAGAGTTTGCGTGGGTAGTAAACTTGCATGTACACCGCCCCAAATAATTGGGATATCTTTGTCTGTGTCCATTATTAATTGAGTGAGTTCTAAACCGTACTGAATTTGGGCACCGGTCATAACAGAGAGACATATACAAACAGGTTTCTTCTTAATCTCCTGAATCAAATCTTTCTTCCAATCATCATTCATACGTTGGTCAATTAACTTAACTTCATATTCCTTGTCAACTAAACTTACTGTATGCAGTGCGCCTAGCGGCATAACCGTTGTTACTCCCTTAATGTCTAAGCCAGTTTTGGGTTGAACAAATACTAAGTCTGCCATCTTTATTTATCTTTGAAACTTATCCTTATTGAGATCCTTCAAACATTTTATAAACGCATTACAGGTCTGTTAACGGTATGTTTGCTCTACAGGGAAAAGACAAAAAGTTTTCACCCTCAGATATAGTTTTCCTGTCTGTAATAGTAACCATCTTAACTCTCGTTAGTCTTTATAACATTTCTGATTTTGGGGTAACATGGGATCTTGATATACACTACGCAGAAGTTGAAAGTTATTTTGATTATTTTCGGACAGGGTCGCTGGACACTTCAAAAGTGTCCGATCTAGTAACTCAAAGTAGAGCGTTTGATAAGACAAATATTATCCAAAAATATAGCTATAATGATATCTTTAATTACGGGCCGTTTTCAGACTTAATCGGTGGATTTTTTAATTTAATATTCAACGAAAAATTACATCTGTTAGATTTAACACGGGCATTTAGTTTGCATGTGATAATTTTCATTGCATTAACAGTTTTACTGGTCTATATTTTCACCCTGAAAAATTTCGGTAGATTATCTGCCGTAATAGCCTCACTGTCGCTTGCATTATTTCCTAGAATAATAGGTCATATTGGAAACTTGAAAGATATTCCGGTAATGTTTTTTACAACGCTTACAATAGTTACTTTCTGGAAAGCAACAGTATCTAACAAATGGCACTGGTATCTAATATCTGGAATCAGTATAGGTCTAACAGCGGCAGTCAAAGCGCCAATAAACGCAGCGTTCATATTTATCATATTAGTCCTTTGGCTACTAATAATAAATTATAAAAAGATAAAATATGTCAAAGATAGAAAAATAATTGAGATCCCGTTCAAGTCGTTGTCGATAATACTTTATCCGATAGTTGCTATCATCAGTTTCTTCCTTGTGTCGCCGTACTATTGGGTGGGATTATCCGAGCTTAAAAAAAGATTATTTTTGTCGATCAAATGGTTCTTTGGTAATTTACCAGGATATACCTTTTATATGGGCGAGTCAATGCGCGGCATAGCAACACCCTGGCATTATCCGTTCGTAATGATTGCAGTAACAACGCCATTGTCGATATTGATACTTGCAATTGTTGGGATCTATAGCGCAATAAAACAAAGCATAAAGTTGACCAATAAAGCGGCACTCTTAGTGTTACTCTGGCTATTTCTAACTTTAGGGAAATTTGCTGTGCCGGGGACACTCACATATAACGGGATACGGTTATTTTTGGATGCAGTTCCAGCGCTCTGTATATTATCAGGTGTTGGATTCGTCTTTATCTATAAAAAACTAAAGAAGACTCTAAACAAAAAAAGATTAGCTTTAGTAACTGCGGTCGGAATTTTAGCAATATTTTTGCCTTTAATATTTATCATGATCGAAATGCACCCGTATGAAGGGCTCTATTTTAATTCGTTAGTCGGAGGAGTTGAGGGTGCAAATGATCAATTTGAGGTAGAATATTGGGGAGGGTCTTATAGAGAAGGAGTAGCTTGGATAAACGAAAACGCAGAAGAATCGTCATCTTTAGTAGTTCCAATAGCAGGATACTTAGCGTATTATAATCACCCACGAGAAGATATCAATTTGATTGAATCAGATAATTTAGGACGGAGTAATATAGATCTATTAAAAGATGCTAAAAAACCAATATATATCATGTACATTAATAGCAACGCTATGATCAACCATTATCCAGGAGATGATTCAATAATTAAATATACTGAACAATTAAAACCCGTACATGTAATAGATGTTAGAGGTGCAACCATATTGAAAATATTTAAGATTGAAGACGAAGGAATAACCTCACCTTAAACTTGTACTTCATTCAATACCTTTTCTTCAGTTTGACCGTTTGGACTACCAAAAGAATAAGGACCGATAAATTTCTCAATAGCTTTCTTAGGCATGACTTTCTCTAAACTTCGTACAAACTTAATATCAAACAACCGGTGATAAGAGCTCCAACAACCGTTACAGTTTTTGCTCGCTTTTTGTAATTGTTTGGTTTTAGCAGACTGCCAAATATCATCAAAGGATTGTTTATACACGTTACCTAGTATATCACCCCTGTTTTGACACAGTGGCACGTTACCGTTTGGATGCACAACCACATTAGTCTGGATAGAATAACAAGGCAACTTTACTCTGCCGCCCATCCAATCATTATATCGAATTAAATATTCACTATTAGTTTGTGTGGGAAGGATTTGTTCAGGTAATTTCGTACTCTTTTGAGTAGTATCCATAAACGGCATGTTCTGATAAATATTATAACCGAAACCAAAATTGTTATCCTCACAAAATTTTTTTACGTGCTCATAGTCACTCAAACTATTCCAAGGACTGAACGTATACGTCAAAAATATCTCAGATTGACTCTTAAGTTCTAGGGCAATTCTAATAACATTCTCATAAGTATCAACGCCGCGCATGTATTTATACGTCTCTTTAGTGCCGTCAAGTGACATGTTAATTTTCTTAATCTTATGTTTCTTAGCCATCTCGATAACTAAATCGGCTCTTATACCGTTTGTTAGTAATGTATAATCTCGACCCTTGAAAAGACGTAAAATCTCTTCATACTCAGGATGCTCGAAAAATTCGCCGCCCTCAAGACCGAACGTGGTAGCCTTATGAACACTGTCTGATTCAATAATATGTTTCATAGCTTCTACTGATAAATCTTCGAACGGACGTTTAGCCCAAATCAAACAATGTTTACAACGAGAATTACAACGGTTGGTGACGTATAGCATAATATTTTTTAGCTTGCGTGTGTTCATCCAATATTTGCCGTGCAAGACATATGCTAAATCTTTGATTCCTGGTGTTTGCATACAACCCTGCTTGATACGTGATCCTACTGTTTTATAGCTCATAGTTTAATCTCTTTTGTTATTTTGAATATATTCTATCCATTGATAGGTGCTATGTGAATCGTTTATATTACTTGTGCATGGCTTACTTGTTAAAATAGACTCGATGAAATGGCGCAACTCGTACACGAAACCGTTTAAAAATAAAGTTTGATTCTCGTCGCTTGGGATAGAAAAGTTAGGCTGCCAGCGCGTCTCGTTAGTTAGTGATGGAATGCCAGGCCTTTCTTTTGTAAGTTTTCGCAAAGTTAGGTTAATCATGTTATCAACAATCATGGAATGCTTCTCGCCATAAACCTCAACGCGCTCGTTTGGCTGGTTCCAAGTTTGGTGGCTGCTAATATGAATCGTTCCTAAGGCGTTGTTTTCAAACCTGAGAAGTAATGCATAAGTCTCTTGACCGTTATAAGAATAATTTTCTACCTTGATGTTTTTAATCGGGCCGAAGAAATATTGGGCCAAGTCTATGTGATGGATGCCGATACTATCTAACACGTCTTGATCGTCTGCTTGAGGGCCGACAATAAATTGCATACGAAGTAGTGTAGGTGTTCCTAAAGATTCTGTATCAAGATGTTCTTTTACTTTTTGATAGGTTGGAGCGAAACGTTTTTGGAAACCGACCATTAACTGTTTATTAGTTCGTTTGCTAGTCTCTTGTAATTGTTTGATCTCTTTTAGTGTTCTTGCAGGCGGCTTTTCAACGAACACGTGGCAGCCGGCCTCCATGGCCGCTTGACAGATTGATGCGTGCATATCACCATTAACCGCAACGAGAACTGCGTCAATTTCTTCTTTGTCAAGTAACGCGTGATAGTCAATGTACCACCTTACACCGAATAGACCGCCAACACGCTTTGCACTAGATTCAGTCTTTGCACATACAGCTTTTAATTCCACATCTAAATATCTAAGGGCAGGGTACAGATTTTGCAATGCATGAGTGCCGCAACCGATAAAACCTACACGTAATTTTTTATCATTTAAACCCAATAAACCTTTAATACCTTTATTACGATACGCACGAAGACGGGTTGGGCCAATAATCTTTTTGCCTAACGCTTTAACCTGTTTTTGCATAGTAAATCAATCAAAAATAAGCTATTTAATGATTATTATCGTACGTGAATCCAAACCGAAGGTCATGTTATAGAATGGGAAAAACGATGAAGTTATACCTTTGAAGAATAATATTTCTTAGGTTTTGACGAGTTCTTTACTTTTGAACTAACACGATTTAGAATAGCTGTAATCTCTTTGTCACTATAACCCCTCTTCTTTAAACCGTCCCGAACCTTTGTCTTAGGATAGCCTTTGTTTAAGTACGTAATGACCTTTTGGTCTAGGTTTTGTGTGTTTGGTTTATCTTTCTTCTTGCCGAATTTAGTGAGCTTAATGAAAAGAATGATTCCAGCCAATAAAAGAATCAATAAAATACTGCCCGCAATCATCAAATAAAATCTGTCGCTTAAACCGCCATCCTCAGATAATACGTCTTGTTGATCCTGTATAATCTCTTGTTCACCTATTAACGCTGTTTCTGCTTTAGGCTTACCAGGTTTCAAATCGATAGAGTCAATTATTTGATTATCAGGATCGTAAATTGTAATAAACCGTGCCTCTTCATATACAGGTAATATCAATTCTACTCTGGATTCTTTACGAGTTACAGTTACTTCGTCTTTAGGCGGAATATAAATCTGGTTGCCTGCGTCATCAAACCAATCAGGATCAGGAGGGCTACCAAAAACACCGAGTGAAAAATCGAAATATTGAGTATACAGTACTTTACCGTCACTGGACAATAATTCAACACGATACCCGTCCGTAGGCTGATCAACTGAATCAAAGAAAAAACCGTCGCCAATAACTAACCCTTCTTTAGTGACTGTGCCGTTATCATATTGCAACGTCAAGCTCATAACTTTTTCTTGGGCCGCAACAACTATGTTAAAACTAACAAATATCATAAATAAAATCAAAATTGTTTTTTTCATGCGGGTACTCCTGTGAACTGATCCAATTTCTCTCGAAGTAAATGCTCGTTCCATGCGCCAAACCCGTATTGATCGCCAGTAATGCTACGCATGATTGACTTTTTAGTTGACCTGAAAAATGGAGTTTCCACCGTATTACAAGACTCATAACAACCTACCTCTAAATCGCCTGTACCTTGGCCGATGAAATCTTTCCATTGTGCGTTTTCAAGACACTCGTTTACCGTCCGCTGCGGTCCGTCATAGCAGTTTCGCTTGTTTTTGTTCGTTTGAGGATGATCTTTGGTAGCGTATTCATCCATGAGACGACGGAATTGATGGCCAAACTCATGGACATATACACGTATACGCAACATACGGTCATTCTCAGTTGCCTCAGGCCTTAAATCAATATAGCGTGCCGAATGCTGGAGAGGATTACCACCAGTGGATATGAACTCAGAATCGATTATATGAGATACGTGTTTGTTGCTCATAAAACAATGTTGTGCTAGATCATCTTTATCAGAACATACACCACTCTTTCCTTTTTTTAGAAGAGCGCAATGGGATAGAGGGCTAATCTTGTCAATATACCAAAAATTAAATTTATTACTATTCTCTTTAAAAGGAGTTACTGACAGTAGGCCATCATTAACGCCATTTTGATCAACAAACCTCTCTATAATAGACCTGAATTTTTCCATGCCTGAGATCTTGTCCTCATCCTCATAACCAAACCCAAGGAAAACGATGTTCACACGATTAGCTGATATATCATTAAAACCTGGGATAACTTCCTTGCAAAAAGACGGGTCGAATCCACGGATCAAAATATCATAATCTTCTGATGTAGACACAGATGCACCCGACTCGTCTAAAATTATCGGATTGAATGTTAAAGTATTATCATCTAAAGGAGCATTAACTGTATGCCATGTACCTACACATTTAAATTGGTTTTTACAATCAAGATTGATCGTTTCTATTAACTTGTTTTCGTGAACAATATCGACTGTACCCGCATTGACAGTCTTACCTTTATCAGATAAATAGACTTCAAAGTCTAAGAATTCACCCTGCATAACCTCCTCCCCGGTCTTGCTGAGTTGCCTACCGCCGTTCTTTACTGTCATACTGGTAATTTCGATATCAAAATTAACAGTCTTTTGATCTCGAACAACTAAAGAAGAACTAGACTCGTCATCTACTGAATTTGTACGAAGCCTTACCATAACTGGTACAGCACTTGACGAATAAATCGATTCGATCATTTCAAATTCTAGATCTGAGAGGGTTAGTTCACTTCGAAAGGTACAGCCTACCTTTTCTAAATTATCACCGATTTTCCCCTCACCTTTATGGATAACGTTCGTATTACCAATTTTTAAATCAATCCAATAAAATTTGTTAGCATAGGATTCATCGTTATCTCCGGAGAATCGTAAACAAGTCTGAATTTTTTGCTTGAACCTGGTAGGAGTAAATAATTCAACATCATTGGATAATTGTTCTTCGCCATCAACAGTACATTCAGATAGAGTATTTGATTGCTGCCCGAACCTGCCACCAATACAATCTAGATCGCGATTGTTAATAATATGGTCGTTATTTAGGTCCATCAAAGCGTTATAACCAGCTTGATCTAAAGTCTGATCAGCACTATGATATGTGCTTGTTAAGTCAAATAAATTAATGATACCATCATTGTTTAGATCAGGGCAACCGCAAGTGATCTCCTCATTAGGATTATCTACCGTAACTATAAACGACGGCTCAGCACTGATTGGGACCACAAAAAAGAGTATGCTTACAAACATTGTTACGATCAGTACAAAATTAGGTTTCATTTTTTAAGAATCATTGGGCCTCCTTGACCGTCTTGGGTGATTGTTTGTGGATCATCAAACTCTTCAGTAGTTAATTTTAGATGGAACGGGATGTTTGTAGGAATTTCGAGTGGTACAATACTCCTAATCTCTATATTAACTTTGTTCTCATCACCATCCACATTGTCACGGGCACTTATGACAGTTGACCACTGCCAGATTGGAAATTGATTTAATGGTTGACCGGCTGTGTCTAGAAAAATAATTTGAGTTAGAGTTACAGGTATGTCTAGATCATTAATGACCTCGAATGTGATCTGATCACCTTTACCGTCAGCAGTTGGTGTAAGCCTCCAATTATCTTTTGAGCTTAGACTGAAAGTTGGACCGCCTTGTTGTTGTGGAAGAGTAGTTGTTGTCGTGGTACCACAGGCGGCTCCGTCGCTTGTGCAAAGATTTTGATCGCAACAAGTTATGTCAATACAACTACAGACCCCTGTTGCGCAATTCCCTCCATCAGCCAAGAAAATAGTGCCTTGTGCAGCATTTGGAAGACAGGAAGTAAATGATTCCATGCAAAAGCTATCCGAAGGTGTGGTTGTACACGTGGAAAGGTAATTTGGATTCAACCCTCGGCAGTAATCATGACAGCCTGTGCCAATAGGTGGCTCGTTGCATTCATTACCGTCACACTCGCCAGTATTACAACAGTTAACTATACCGCAATAGCAACTGCCTGTTTCACAGCTACCACCACCAGGTTGGTAATTTATCTCGCCTGCTCCTGTACTTGTACACTCAAGTGAAATAGCTTCTGAACACGTATCTGCTGGTTGACCAGTACTGCAGGTGGAAATAGTTGTGCCGAATAAATTATTACAAGAAGCTGCGCAATCAGATGAGGGAAGCGTGGTGGTAGTTGTACTGTCTGGTAGTGTAGTCGTTGTAGAACTTGGGGATGAACCTGCTCCCACTTGTGCACTCCCTTCAATTGTGCCTGAAGCTTTTCCTTTAACAGTATGAACAATAGCTCGTCCTGGTTTTTGATAGTTAAGTGTTATGATACTTTTGAACGCGTCCTTAGAAGAGCCGAAATTGCCAGTACAAGTAAATGTTACAGGACCTTTCCGTACGTCATAATCACCAGTTACCAACGCTTTATTAGCCAAAGCACCATCAAACAAACATTCCTGATTATTTATAGAAATAGAACTAATTTGGTTTTGGATATTATCTTCAATCGAGCGGGCACTAAGTGTAATCGAAAAAGAGCCTGTATCACTGTCAATAGCTACGTCATGACACACAAAAGGAGACGCAACAGTGCACTCGTTAGGTGTAGAAAAATCAAAAACGCCTAAATACCATAAAGCGCCTAAAGCAACCGACACAGCCAAAACTGCCCAGCCATAAGTCATCAGAAACTCCATGGCTACTTGCCCTTTTTTTAGATTCATCCATTCACCTCTTATTTTTAGTACATCTACTCAATTATATACTTATCCCACACGCAATAAAAGTACCATCACTAGTATCCCTAACCCAAACGTGATAAATTGTCCTACAGAAACGCTTAATTTCCGCTCCTTATGTAACTCAGGGATAAGATCAGCACCCGCAATATAAATAAAACCGCCTGCAGCGAAAGGTAGCAAAACATTCGTAATATTAACAGAATACGCACTTAACGCTAACGCTAAAATACCACCCAAGACTGCTGCAAGAGCCGTCACAAAGTTCAAACATAACGCTTTGATACGAGTGAACCCGCCGTGTATTAAAACGCCAAAATCAGCTATTTCTTGTGGGATCTCGTGGAAAATAATCGCAAGAGTGGTTGCAATGCCTACAGGGATGCTTGCAACGTAGCTTGCGCCGATCACTAAACCGTCAATGAAATTGTGCACGCCGTCACCGAACACGTTCATGATTGCGAACGGATGCTCATGGCCGTCTTGGCCTGACATATGACAGTGACGCCAATGCACCACTTTCTCGACTAGGAAAAATACTGCAATACCGCCTAAAACAGACAATGAAACCGTTAAAGTGAATCCGGATGTACTCACAGCCTCAGGCAATAAATGGATAAACGCATCACCAAACATAGCGCCTGCAGAAAAACTGATCACATAAATTAAATATTTTTTGAACTTCTTAACTTTAAACGCGAATGCTATAATCCCAACTAAGGAGAGCAGACTAATGACTATAACACTACCGAGAGTATACCACCATACATTAAGCATGTACATAATTATGTCTATTGTTATATAAATCTTTTTTGTTACTAAACTATGAACGCATTATGCTCTAACTCTTCTTTAATAGACGTCTTTGGTCCGTGGCCCGGGAATATATCTCCGTGCTCTTGCATAGATAAAATAGTTTTAGCTGACTCTACTAATAACTCATAGGAATACATACCACCACCCAAAGAACCTGCGAAAATTAAATCGCCTACGAAAAAGAAATTGTTAATTATGTACGTAACAGAATCTTTTGAGTGGCCTGGAGTGTACAAAACTTTTATGCTAATTGAATTAAACTCTAATATTGTTTTATCTTCTACTTGTTTAAGTATTGAATTATCTAGCCCGTAACAGAGTATATCGTACTTTTTTTTGAGTTTGTCTATGCCACTAATATGATCCCCGTGACTGTGGGTTATAAGTACTGCAAGAGGAGTTACGTGCTCTTTTTTAACCGCCTTAATGACGTTGTGTGCGTCTCCTGTAGTGTCTACAATAATGCATTCGTTGTCTTTTATGATTAAGTATGCGTACACTGGATAACCGCCGGCCATGCCACTAACACGCACAACTCTGATACCGTCAATTTCTGTGCCGTAATCAAACATACAAGGCTCGTAAGAATGCTTTGTAATATCGATTAGCGCCTTAACGTTAAGGTTAAGGATCGTTGCAAGCCTTGTTATTTCCTCAATTGTAGGTTCTGCTGAATAAATTCTAAATTGACTTAATCGATCTATTGGAATTTGACTCTGAGCTGAAACTGTTTCTATTGTTAGTTTCTCGCCTTGGATAGACTTAAACAAGATATCACCAAACTCGTCTTCAAGTATCATTTGTAATAGAAATATGTTGTTTTTTATAAAATTTAGCATTTTGAAAGGCTTTAAGAGTGGTAAAAATAGACCGATAATATGTCAAAATTGTCCGCTATTATCTGTTGGGGAGCGCTTTCTATCATAGGATTGGGAGGTTCAGGGGTATTTTATACTGTTTCGCAAAGAGAAGATTTTATGGAAGACCGAACACGCACGGAACCATCCATTATCGTCAATCGGGCCAAAGGAAAAATAATCGATAAAGAGTATTTTGTAGATGATATCTGTGGTGAAACCTTGCATGACTATCGAGTTTTGATCAGGCTGGAAAATGGAGAAGAATATGCAGAAACTAATGCACCTCTATATCATCAAGCATCCATTGGGGATCAGGTTTGTATTACCTATCGAGATGAATTTGAAGTAGTAGAATCATTTTGGGGAAGAGAAAAAGAACGTAGACCCACAGGACATCAATTTAGAGTCACCTCACCATGCAAAGAATAACTGTTTCAGAACCTTTAAAATTTAAGTATAATTGATATTTTGATGGTAGAAACAACAGTTATTGTAATGAACTATAATGAACGTAGATTTCTTCAAGATTGTCTTGAAAGTTTACGAAAACAAACCTATACTGATTTTTCTATAACATTAGTTGATAATGGCTCTATTGATGGGTCGATTGAATACGTTCGAGAAAATTTTCCAGAAGTTGACGTGATTGCAAACGGTAAAAATTTAGGGTTCGCTGAAGGCAACAATAAGGGGATGCTTAAAGCGACTTCTTCGTTTATTGTAATACTTAATAATGATACGATAGTTGATGCTAATTGGTTGAAACATTTGGTAGAAGAAGCTCAACTCTTTCCGAAAGCGGGTATGTGTGCAAGCAAAATGGTGTACGTAGATGATAAAAAAGTCCTTAACTCTGCAGGTCTTGAAGTGTTTAAAAACGGCCGGGCAAAAGATCGAGGTATAAAAGAGTCTGTTAATAACTATACAACTAATGATTGGGTGCTTGGGCCGTGTGGTGGGGCTGCTTTATACAAACGTTCTATGCTAGAAGATATTAAACTTGATGGAACTTACTTTGATCCAGATTATTTTATCTATTATGAAGATCTTGACTTAGCTCTACGTGGACAAGCACGTGGTTGGAGGTGTAGGTTTGTTGCAAATGCCATAGTATACCATAAAGAAGGGTTAACTACTGAAAAGATTAAAGGGCTTGGAGTGATTTGTGGGATACGAAATAAGATGTACACTATCATTAAAAATTGGCCCACTAAATTACTCGTTAAACAACTGCCAAAGATTATATTAGAACAATGTGTTTCTTTTTTTTATTATCTTGTAAAAATAGACATGGCTGCTACAAAAGCACGGTTTGTAATGATACGTAATATTCCCAAAATGATGCAAAAAAGACGGGTAATACAAGGACGTAAAACCGTTGATATTACGTCGTGGATACTTTAAATGTTTCATAAAGAGGATTAACCTAAAAATAATAACATTTAAGAACTAAAGTAATATTCTTATAACAAGTGTTACAAAAAAATAACAGACAAAAAGTACTCGAGATTTTCTTTGAGGACCCGATACACCAGGGGATCGGTTTTCAGTTGCGAGAGATAAGTCGTCGTATAAATCTTGCCCCGCCTTCTGTAAAAAAATACCTCCAAGAATTACAAACTCAAAAATTAATAATACAAACACCACACCGTATCCATAATTACCCAGTATACAGTGCCAATCAAGAGAATAATTATTTTAAATTACTCAAAAAACTACACATGGTGCAGGCGTTATATGAGGTAGGATTCATTGACTTTATTGAAAACGAATGTATGCCGGATGTTGTAATTCTATTTGGATCAGCTGCAAAAGGAGAAGACACCAAAGATAGCGATATCGATATATTTATACAATGCAAAGAACAAAATTTAATTTTAGAACAATATGAAAAAAAACTTCATCGAAACATTCATGTTTTCTTTAGTGAATCGTTTGGAAAACTGAGTAAAGAATTGAAAAATAATCTTGCCAATGGCGTTGTACTCAAAGGATATCTTACTGTTTTTTCGTAGATAGTTAGTATACACCGAGTCAAGACACCGTGCCTTCTCCGGTTGGCTTGTCCCCTTTCCTTTACTTTTCCGAGATAGAAAGTTATTTTTTTGGAAACTGCCTCAAAAAGAATTTAATGAATTCAGTATCTGAAGATCTATGGAAAAATACATTATCCAAATTGCACCCGACAGACAAAGAGCTAAGTCGATGGTTAAGATGGCAAACCAAACACTAATGTTTATCAAAACTATTGATACAAAAAGATTCCCATCGCACGTCCTGAAAGCATACTATGATGTTATTAGGATACTCATGCAAAGTATTCTTCTCGTAGAGGGCTATAAAGTCAAAAGTTCAAAACCACATAAAGATTTGATCGTGTATTTAGAAAAATATTATAGACAATTAACTGAAGCAGATATCACCCTTGTTAATTATCTAAGAATCACACGTAATAAAATAGCTTACGATGGATTTTTTGTAAACGCTTCTTATCTTAAAAGAAATAAACAAGCAATTCATAAATTAATAAAAAAACTTAAAAAAGTTATTCATGAAAGATTAGAAAATTAATCCTTTAAATTATGTGAAAATGTATTGTTTCGAAAACCTTCCGGGCTTTTACCCTAAACACTAATAAAGTATAAACGCTTACTTACTCTTTATGGTTAACCGAAGTTATGTTATCAAATCAATCACGTTCCCTGTAGAGAAAGAACGGCGTGTTACCGTGGTTAGAAAAATCAAAGAACTCTACCCTGAACTAACGACTTTGGTAAAAGGAAAAGAAGTAACTGTGAAAGGAGACTTACATAACTATAAACAACGTGATATGATTGTGTGGCTTTTAAGCGGAGGAAAAATTGGGACGAATATACACGCTGGTGAAGAAATACAACTAACTCAACTATAATAATAAGCACCTTTCTTTTTTTGTTCACGATCTAAAACACTATTTTCTTTGTTAATTCTAGCACGACCGTTAGCAGGATCCTTTCTGTAAGTAATATTTAATTGTTTTAAAACTGTGTTCATGCCCTCTTTTTTAGCAATAGGTCCGACAACTGAGCCTTCTTTTCCAGGAGTTCCGTCAAAGATAAGCATAGCGTCTGCAACATGGTCCATGAACTGTACGTCGTGGTCAACAATGACTGCGCATTTCTCAAATGTAATAACGAAATCTTTTATAATGTTAGCCGTTTGAATTCTATCTTCTACATCAATAAAAGCACTCGGTTCGTCAAACGCGTAAACATCAGCGTCTTCGAGTAATGTACGGGCAATATGTAACTTCTGTAATTCGCCGCCAGATAAATGTTTCACGTCTAATTCCCAGACAGTATCCAAACCTAGCTTTTCAATTACATTCTTTTTGTACCAAGCCTTAGCAAGTTTAATCTTTGATACGGCTTGTAATACTTCTTGGACTGTGCCTTTAACCGGCGATAAATACTGTGGTTTATACGCTATCGGAATCTTTAATTTTTTAGTATCATCAGGCTTTTCAGCACCAGCTAATAATTTCAAAAAAGTAGTTTTACCTAAACCGTTTGCGCCCATGATGCCGAGCAATTCACCCTTATGGATAGTTGCGCCACTTATTTCTACTTTAAATGTATCGTATGATTTCTTTAAATCTGGATACTCGAGCAACACATCATCTGAAGTCTCACGCTCTTGGTCAGTACCCTTAAAATCAATCTTATATTCGCGAAAACGCATGTTAGCACTAGAAATAAATCCTTCCAAATACTCATTAATGCCGGCTCTAACTGCTTGAGGCTGGACCATGATCCCGTAGGCCGCTTTTGTACCGTAAACAATCTGGATCTCGTCAGAAATATAATCTAAAACCGCTAAGTCATGCTCAATGATAATAACTGATTTTCCTGTGGCTGCCAACTCACGAATAATTTTTGC
>NYZO01000082.1 GCA_002687185.1 archaeon
AAAAATTAAATATTTTTCCAACTAGGCGGTAAATTCTTTTCAATTTCGATATGACCAAACTCTTTACTAGATTTAACCCCAATAGTTTTGGCCCACTCAGCCATTTTTTTTACCCCTTCTTCTAAAGACGTATCAGCCGTGTAATTAAATACTTCCTTTACTTTAGCATGATCGCAATAAGCGTGATCAACTTCGTTTCGAGCCGGTAAATGGTCAATTTCTCCGTCACCCCCCATAGCTAGGCTAACTACTTTAGCAAGCCTGTTAACACTTTCTGGTTTATCGGCACCGATATTAAACACCTGGTTAAGTGCCTTAGGTTCTTTTATTGATTTGGCGATAATCGGGGCGACGTCGCCGATGTAAGAAAAAGCTCTGGTTTGCTCACCGTCTCCAAAAACTGATAACTTCTTTCCGGCCATAATCTGATTCATAAAAATACCAATTACGTTTCGGTACTTGTCTCCAATGTTTTGTTTTTCACCGTACACATTATGCGGTCGGAAAATAATATAAGGTAACCCAAACATTTTTAGACTACTAGCCAACTCTTGTTCGACTGCATATTTAGCTATGCCATAAGAATCTTCTGGCTGAGGTGTTAAATCTTCTTTCATAGGTAACTGATTTTCTCCATACACCGCAATCGACGAAGTAAACACAAAACACTTTATATTGTGATTAACCGAGGCATTAATTAAATTAACACTGCCAATCAAATTATTTTCATAATTAAACTTTTTTATAAAATGGCTTAAGCCTTCGGCCGCGTAAGCAGCTAAATGAAAAACATAATCAAAATCGTGTTCAGCAAATAGCTTATTAACTAAGTCCACGTCATTTATACTTCCCTCGACAAACGTAGCTTCGGGATTAACGTTTTCAGTAAACCCGCCGCTTAAATCGTCCAAGGCTACCACCTCGTAACCTAGATCAAGCAGACTATCTACTACATGAGATCCGATAAAGCCTGCGCCCCCAGTAACTAAAACTTTGACTAAAACTTTGTTGTTTTCTTTACTCATTATTCATTATTAACTACTGGCTCTAAATTTTTATTATGACTACTAAAAGTCCAGTACTTGTGGCCAAAAAATGACCCGAGAGTAGTAAATATTAAAACAATTGCTTGTCCAACTAACGGATGTAAATTAAATATCTCTACAAATAATATTAACCCGCCCAACGCGACAGCGTAGTTAATAGAATAGACTACGATCAAACGCCTAACTTCCCTTAAACTTTTGCCCGGCGTCTTAAAGGTAAAAAACTTATTCCAAAAATAACTATTTACCATACCCGTTAAATGCCCGGCCACTGAGGCAATAACATAATGGATATTAAAAAACAGCAATCCTGCGAAAATGCTGTAGCCAACCAAAGTATTTAAGCCGCCAACAAAAACAAATTTGGCCATATGCGAATTATTAAATTTTCGCCACAGCCATTTCATCGAACAAACTAAATTAGTTCCACCCGAACCGTATCTTCCTCGTAGTTTTCTTGGTCACGCGACTCGGTAGCAAAAGCTAAGAAAACAGTATCTTCTAAAAACTTAACGCCATGGATAATCATGGCTGGAGTGAACACCATATCCCCTACCCCTAATACTTCTTTTTCAATCTCTGTGCCTTCTGGTGCGTCAACTGGTTTTTCGTGCCATTCAGCCTTGCCGGATAAAATGTAGCAGAAATGAGTATCTTTTTTATGATAATGATTAGAGCGAATACTGCCAGCCTTGGAAGTAATATACAAAACACTTTTTATATCTACGCCTTCTGGTAAAAGATTTGCAATAATGCCTCTTTCATCAGTGAATTCGGCATTTTTCTTTCGCGTTACTTGCATAAAAATTGAATATTTAAAAAAATAAATGACCCAAATACTGTATCATAATAGGTCGTAGAGCACAATAGAAACGAAAAACGGCAACGACTCGGTGATTTAACACCGGTTCGTTGCCGTTCATGATTGCCTTTTAGACAAACCTTCTATTTGAAAAAACAAGACGTGCTCTATCCCCGCACGAAGTAACTAAGCGTTCTGGAAAACCATCGGGATCAGAAAATTCACCAGGGGCGGTAGGACGGCCCTGTATCTTGGCCTCGTGCAAAAGGCTGATATATGGTCCGCGGGCAGACTCTTTAGAGATATATACAACGTCAAAAAACCTGAAAGCGATAATCGCCGCGCCCAACAACTTTCCATTTGCCCTGGCCAGGGCTGATTCTCGCGTATCTTGAAGTAAATGAGTTGTGCCCGGAATATCGAGCTGTCCATGAAAGGTATCATCAGGATCGTCAGGCCTTTCACCTAGCCAGACCTCACTGTTCTCATTGATAGCCACGATTTCTGTGGTCACGTTGATTTTGCAACCAAGATGAGCTTGGTGAACTTTTATCGGGAGTTGAAGGCCGGCGTCAAGACACTTACTCATCTTTTCCATAATTTGAACCGCCGCACTTACCTCTTCTCTAGACCAGTCAGTACGCCTTGAAATAATCATCGTTTTCCTTCCAGATTTGAAAGTGATGTGGTTAATGTAGTCAAAGAGCCGACACCAATAACGTAATTGGTGATTTTAGACTTTATTATATTAAAGCTTTTTTGTCAAACAAAAAACCCGCTTTCTCTTAGGCGGGATCTGGATGGGCGGTGTTTAGTTGGCGGGGAGGTTAGGGCTTGGAGTTGATCGGTAGCTCGGCAATAATTAAGGCTAGAAAAATAAGTCCCCCACCCAACCATAGCCTAGAGGTTAAAACCTCACCTAATATTAAATATGCACTCGCAGCCGCAAAAACTGGTTCGAGGCTATAAATTAAACCAAGGGTAACTTCTGATATATATCGCTGAAATCTATTTTGAACTAAAAATGCTATTACGGTAACAAATATAGAAACAAAGATTAGAGCCCGCCATAAAATATATCCTTCTGGAAACTCAAGATTATTTGTCAGCAAAGCTACTGCCCCAGTTAGTACAAGCGTGAATATAAATTGAACAAAAGTAATTTGGACGACGTCGAATTTTTTTACAAATTTCCCTACCAGAACTATATAAATTGCAAAAAATACCGACCATAAAAATACAAGTATATCTCCAATAGCAATAGAAAAATCAGGGCGTAGACTTATTGTACCTAGCCCTGCCACTGCTACAGCTATCGCAAAAAGATGGTGCTTTAGAGGTGTCTCCTTATTTATTATTCTTAAAAGAATTGGAACAACTATAATATAAAGTCCACCTATAAATCCTGCTTTTGAAGCTGTGGTTGTTTGTAGGCCAACAGCCAATAAAGTGATAGCAATCGCAAATGGAATTCCAATTATTAGCCCGTACTTAAGAGCATCCTTTCGGATACTGATAATTCTTTTAGGAAAAAGAACAAATAATATAACAGCGGCTATAAGAAACCTAAAGAAAATAAAGTTATACGGATCCGTAACGGTTACTCCTTCACGAATAAATACATAAGCCGCACCAAAAAAAACAGTGGTGATAAGAAATAATATTTTTGCAATCGAAGATTTTTCCATATCTATTTTTTCCGCAACACTCCCCTAACCTTCTTCCAAGTCAACTTATGATCCGGAATAATATCTTTCGGCATCGCCTTAAAAAACTTACCGTCTTTAGGCTGGCCAGTTAATTGACACACAAAAAGAAAAGACACAGTATGACCGCGTCCGATTCCTTTATAATTTATCGGCAGCAAAAACTTATGCGATTTTAACTTCGTTCCAAGCTCAATCCGGGCTACCTGCTTTAGTCTGTGCTCAAACGAATCACCAAACCGTAATAATCCTCCTGGAAAATGCCACCCCTTCCAAATACCGTCTTCTCGCCAGGTAAGCAAGATTTCATTTTGTTTATTTACAATTACCATCTCGCAAGCCGCAAAAGGGACAACTTCTACCAAGCTATCAAAAACTTCCTGCTGCAGTTCAGGTTTTTTAATTTTTTTTACTAATTTTTGAAACTGTTTGATTTCTGCGCCAGACAACATAAAACAAATGCTTAACTTTTTAACTTACTACTAATTTTAGAATAAATCCTGTCCGGAATCCACAAAGTTAAACGGAAAATACAGGTAAACAAAAACGGAAAATAATATTTATCGCGATTACCAAAAATTGCTTTTTTTAATAACTTGGCGGCTTTGGCAGCAGAAAGTACAAAAAAGAATTTTTTACCACCGTCTTTAGTCGTAAACTCGGGAATCACTGGCGTAGCTACTGGGCCAAAAAAGACCGTAGAAAATTTTATGTTATCTGGCCGGTATCGCAATCTTAAACTTCTAAAAGCCATAGATAACGCAGCCTTACTGGCCGGCAACCCGACACTTTTAATATCTGGTCGTTTCGCCGACGTCGAAGACACGGCAATAAATTTTCCTGACTTGCGTTCCAAAAACTTTGGTAATAACTTACTAACCCAAATCAGCGCGCCGTCGTAGTTGGTCGCAAAACCCTGAGCTGATTTTTCGTAATCAAAACTACCCTCTAAGTCTTTAGGCAAAATAGCGCTACCTAGGACAACTACGTCTGGCAAAAACTTAGCTTCTTCCATTTCGGCCATAACCTTACTAACTTGGGCATGATCCGTAATATCGCAAACCGAATAACGATACTTTACCGATTTCATTTCCCTACGCGCAACCCCCCACACCTCATGACCTTCGTCAGAGAGAAGCTTGGCCAACCCTAAACCAATTCCCGAAGATGTACCAGTAATAAATATTTTCATAAATACCTTAATGCCTTAGTCTTTATAAGCTACCACATGAAAAATCTGAGAAAAAGGCCCAAGATGATCCAAAATAAACTTCGGAAAATAAGGGAATAAATCTACGCCTGCTTCGTCTTTAATTTTAGCCAGAGTCTGGCGACCACTATTATAAATTTTTACCTTAGAAAAGCCTAAGGCTTTTAACGTTCCAGCATAACAGAAGTTGCGAGTGAACGAAGGCGGTATAATTGTGCAGAGCACACCGACATAGTGAACGAGCAATTTGGGTGAGGGGCGGGCTGAGCCCCGAACCTGTTATGCTGTGTTAAGTGACCCGAGCGGAACGTAGTGGAGCGAGAGCGCAGCGTGGCTTGAGTTTCAATGAGAACCCCTTTTCATTTTAGGAGAGGCTTCACATACTCATGAAATGGCTCAAACTCCGTATATAGGTAAGCGTCTATACCTGCTTCTTTGGCTCCTTCTACGTGTGAAGCCGTATCATCAGTATACAAGATTTTATCCTTGTTTACATTCAGTTTTTGGAAAATAAATTCATAAAATTCTGCCTGAGGTTTTTTGCTGCCCACTTCAGCGGAAGAAAAAATGCCGTCGAACAACTTTTTAAAACCCATTTTTTCTCTCATATATTGAGTTCTGTATTTTTCTTGATTGGTTGCCAGATAACACGAGACGGCATTTTTTTGTAACTCACGAATAAGCTCAACAATTTTTTGGTCTACCTTGTTTTCGTATTCAAACCACTGCAGCAAAAAACCGTCTACATCTCCACCCCATTTCCATTTGGGCAGCCACGGAGCGATTACTTCTTTTAGGTCAGCTTTGCCTGTGAGGCACTCTTGAAAAATACCGTGATAGAACGGTAGCATTTCTTCTTTTGCAATACCTTTGGTTTTTTGATAGTGAGTGCCGAACAGCTCGGAGCGAACGATTACGCCGTCTGCATCAAATAGTACAACTTGCTTGTCCATAAGAATTTTATAAATTTATTTTACGAGAAAAGGGGCTCTCATTGAAATTTCACATAACTCTTTTTTAAAAAAACTAGGACTCATACCCTCACCATGAAAAATATGATACTCGGCTAATTTTTCTGTATCGCTGACTTTGAAAAAATTCTTTCTTAAAAATAATTTTCTAAATAAAGTAATTACAAAGAATAAATACTTATAAACAAATTTATTTAATTCCATACCGACAAACAATACTCCCCCTGGCCTAACTAGCTCGGCTATTTTTTTTAAAATTAACTGATTGTCTTTGCAGTGATGTAAAAAAGAATTAGCTATTACGGCATCAAATTGTCCAGCTTCAAAGCTATATATATCTGCTTCTTTAAAATCTACGGCCGGAAACTTTGCCCGGGCCTGCTCCAGCATTTTCGAGGAGATATCAATTCCAGTTACTCTGGCTGACTGCTTAGCTAAAAACTGCTCTAAATATCCAGTCCCACAACCAACATCTAAAATATTTAAATTACTGCCAGTCTTAATCGGCTCAAAACGTGAAAATATTTCTGTATTAAACAAATTTTGATAATAATCTAATACCTGAGGATGATAAAGCTCTAAGCGCTTATCGTATTCGTGAGCTGTTTCGTTATAAAGAGTTTTATTTGCTTGAACTACATCTTCTGATGTATAAACTCGTTTATTTTTCATTTTAAAAACTCTGCGTTCACTGGTTCTGGTAAATCCTCACCTAACAAAATTGCACGAGTTATTTCAGCCGACTTCCGGCGTAAGTCATGCATACTTTGTTCGGAATAAAATGCGGCGTGCGGGGTAATTAACACCCGTTCGTCATTTTTTAATTCATCTGGAACTTGAGGTTCGTTCTCTATTACGTCTAACCCCACTCCGGCTAACTTATCCTGCTTTAATGCTTTTACTAAGGCTTTACTTTCAACCACTGGGCCGCGCGATGTATTAACCAAAATACTATCTGGTTTCATTAAGTTTAATTCTTTTTCACTTATTAAATATTTAGTTTCATCGGTCAGTGGAACATGTAAACTAACAATGTCTGACATTGATAATAATTCAGATAATGTTTTGACCCGAGTGCTTCCAGACTTAGATTTAAAATCGTCAGACAAATACGGATCATAAAAAATAATATTAAACCCAAATGCCTTGGCTCGCTTGGCTACTTCTTGACCGATCCGGCCGTAACCAATAATTCCCAACGTCATATTACTTAACCGAGTAACGGGTTTCGCTGCCTGCCAGTCCCAAACCCCACCCTTAACACTATCCAAATAAATATTAACCCGTCGCGAAAGATTCAAAATCAAAGCTAAGGCGTGATCAGCTACTTCTTGAGTACCGTAGTCAGGAATATTAAATACCGGTATGTCCTGCTCTCCTGCTGTTTTTACATCTACACTGTCATACCCCACTCCGGTACGGATAATACCCTTACACTGTTTTAATTTTTTTATTGTCGCAGCCGATAAAGTAAGCAAGTGCCATGGAATAATAACATCTGCTTCGTAAAAAGTATCGCTTAACTCCGACTCATCTTTCACGTTTTCCGAAGTAACTTCGGCAATGTCAGCCAAAAGTTTTTTCTCAAGACTAATATCTTGCAAATTTATATTTGGCAGGCCGTCTACTAAGTGGACTTTATACATGACAATAATTCATCAGATGAATTAACAATAAAACTAGGCTTAGCCTTAGCCAAAGTTTCTTTAGGATGAAAACCCCAGGTGACAGCGATAGTTTTCATACCCAATGTGTTACCTTCATTAATATCTCCGACCGTATCGGACACAAACCAAGAATCCTGCGGATCACTCTTAAGTTCTTTCATAGCGGAAATCAATTTATTTCTTTTGCTTGTTTCTGACTGAGCACCTAAAATCAAGTCGAATTTTTTATCTAAGTTTTTTTCTGCTAATTTTCCAGTTACCAATTCGGATCGGGTAGAAGAAACAATTGCTAATTTATTTTCATCACTAAGCTCGTTTACTACCTGATCAACAAATGGGAACAAATTAACTAGTTTATAAAACTGAGGAGTTTTATCTTGAATTTGTTTTTGAAGCTTTAGAAAATTTTCTTCATTATTTACTACTTTTTTCTCTGCTAACTTTACATTTGTCAGATAAAAATCTGAATACTGACTTTTATTTAACTTCATTCCTATGGCTGAAAATGCCTCCTCGACCATCTTAAAAATCTGCTCGTAAGAATCGGCTAATACCCCATCAAAATCAAAAATAACTACCGGCGACATAACGGAGTATTAAGAATTTATTTCCTTCTTGCCCGTGTAATTTATTGCTTCCTGGACCAGCCCAACCGGTCTTCCTTTCACTTCCTCGAAAATCTTACCCACGTATTCACCAATAACCGATAGAGAAAAAAGTTGAATCCCGCCAAGGAATAAAATTAATGTAATAATTGTTGGAATACCGCGTGGCGCGTCTGGCAAAATAAAATACAAGGCTAAATAGATAACTAAACCAACGCCTGACAGAATAACTACGAAAAATGCTAAGTACGAAATCCACTCCAGGGGACGGTTAGAAAAAGATAAGATTAATCTTTTGGCATAAATAATGCTCCACAAGAAACTATTATTAGTCTCCCCCGAGAACCTTTCGGAACGCGTGTAGGGAATGCCCAAAGTTTTAAAGCCTACCCAGGCGCGCAGGCCACGGATATACCGTTCTTGCTCTGGCATTTTGTTAATAATATCGATAACCTTACGGCTCATGAGCCCAAAGTCGCCGGCGTCGAGCGGCACGTTGATGTATGCTAGGCGCTTAAATAACCGGTAGAACAATTTATAAAATTTATTCCAAACCTTAGACCCCCGACGCTTAATCCGCTCTCCATAAATTATCTCGTAACCACCTAAGAATTTTTTAACGAATTCTGGAAAAAGCTCTGGTGGGTCTTGAATATCTCCGTCGAGTAAAATAGCTGCGTCGCCAGTGCAATATTTTAAGCCAGTACTGTAAGCAATTTGTCCTCCGAAATTACGTGAGTGCGATAGAACAGTAAATTTCTTGTCCCGTTTGGCTACATCACGTAAAATCTCGATCGCATTGTCTGGACTAGCGTCGTTTACATAAATGATTTCGTAATTTGGAGTAATGTGCTTCATTACTTCGGTTACTCGCCGATACATCTCCCTTATACTTCCAGCATCGTTATAACAAATAACGATGATCGAAATTTTCTTATCAGTTAACATAATTATCTTGAAATTATTTTAGACATTAAACTACGGGAAGCCTTTTTCTTCTCGACTTGTTTAGACTGCTCGGTCAAACTTTCATCTTTAATCCCCATGACTGTTAAATTAAATATTTTATTTTGATCTTTGGTTGTTAAAATATCTTCAGCCCGTAAAACTTCGGCTACTCCATAAATTTCATCATTTTCGGGACCATAAATCACTCCCTCTAAAACAATTAACAAATCCCAGTCCGATAAATAATTAGAATGTTTATCATCTAGTCCCTTTAAATCATGCGGACCAATTTTTTTTATACATAACCTACTAAACTCCAACTGATTTTCGACTGTATCGCCATCACTAACTTGTGGAAAACGAATACACTCCCCTTCACTAACAGTCATTTTGTTTAAACCTTCGTACGACAAACCTTCCCGACCGTATTTGTCTCGTAGTCTAATTAAATCGTGTTTGGCAGGCGGGGTTTCTACTTCAATAAGCTTAATCCCTTCAGGCGATACTGCCTTAGTAGAATGAAAAACGCCGGCCTCAATGACTACAGCGTCCAAAGGTTTTAAATGTAAATCTCCGTTCAAGGTAGTAAAAACTGCTTCACCAGACAACAAAATTAAGGCTGTCTTTTTATTTGGATGGCAATGAGTCGAGGTGGTTTGATCCTGTTTTATATTTAAGGACCAAATTTCTACAAAATCATTATAAAACATAAGGTACTCACTCCCCCATGGCTTTTGTACTAGATATTTTGAAAAATCCGTAACCCGATCAATAGGTTCCTCTGGAGGAACCTTGGAAGCCAAATTTTTTATATCCAGCTCAGAAAATCTTACACGCCTAATGCTCATACCTTATTCAAACTTAGATAAAATAGCTTTCGTAAATACTTCAACCTTAGTTGGATGCGGGGCAGTGACTAGGTTATCATCAATCACAGTCTCTTGGTCTACAAAATTTGCGCCTGCGTTTATTAAATCGTCTTTGGTGCCTACGTGCCCGGTCATTTTTCTTCCCTGAACCAATTTAGCTGAAATTAAGACCCATGGTCCGTGGCAAATAGCACCAATAACTTTTTTGGCACTGTCCATAGCTTGTAAAAATTCTAGAACCTCAGGATAAATCCTGAGACGATCAGGAGAACGATAACCACCGGGAACTATTACTAAATCATAATCGTCAGCCTTTAAATCTTTTATATCAATATTAGGCTTAGCCAAGGTACCCTTCTTGCCAAACATGTCTTGCTTATCTTTGGTCGCTATATCAACCGTAAAACCAGCCTGCTCGAGAGCCTGCTTTGGGTGAGTCAATTCAACATCATCAAATTCCTCATCAGCAAAAATTACTGCCCTCTTTAAATTAGTTAAATTAGATTCGCTCATACTTTAGTCGTTTAGAGGTTCAATTATCATATTTTCTAAAAACTCTTCCCGAGGCAACAAAGGAAACATTTCTTCTAAAGGAGTTTGTAAATATTTACCGTTTACTTTGCGAGCTGTTAATTTAGGAATTAAGGCTTGATCACCCGGCATATCTACATCACAAATTACTGTCCCGGAAGTATCCAACACTTCTTTAATTTTCTGACCTAGATTATCCTGATTTTTAATACTAGCCGTCTTTAGGCCATAAGCCTGAGCAATTTTTATAAAATCCGGGGCTGCATAACCACTGTCGGGAGTAGAATCAACGTAATGGCCATCAAAATATGTATCCTGAGAATGCTTGATAGTTAAATAACAATGATTATTTAAAATAAATATTTTTAAAGGTATTTTGTACTGGACGAGGGTTTGAAATTCATTGATAGTCATTTGTAGCCCGCCATCACCGCACACGCACACAATTCGTCCTGGGCGTTGCTGGCCTCCACTTCCAAACCAAGTACCGATGGCAGCCGGTAAAAAATATCCCATCCCCGCCATTCCATAATTTGAAGAAACAAACTGACCCTCTTTAACTTTAAAAGTCTGCATCGAACAAGAAAAGCTACTACCCATGTCGTGAATGTACGCGTCGCTGCTATCCATCTCCTCACTTAACTTATCTAGAAAAAAGAACGAGTTTACTTTGTCTTTTAAATCATTATATTCTGGAAGAACAGACGAATACTTTTGTTTCCAAGCCTGACATTTTTCTAACCACTTGTCGTCAACTTGGCTAGAATAACTTTCTAACTGACTAAGAAATTCAACTAAAAACAATTTAGCGTCCGTATTTACAGCGACATCTGCTTTAACCCAATTCTTATTAAGTTCGTTCTCATCTATATCTACCACAATCTTTTTGGCCGCGCGCGCAAAGGTTTCTGGACGACTGCTAGTGATGGTCGTATTTAGCCTAGTCCCTATACTTAAAACTAAATCTGAATTTTGAACAACAAAATTTGCTGAACGCATTCCGTTAACTCCCGGTCGACCAAACGACAAAGGGTTATCGTCGGCAATTAAGTCTGCTCCACTATATGTACATAATACAGGTATTCCTAGCCTTTTGACTAAACTTGTAAATTCATTAATCGCTCCAGCGCGCTTAATGCCTACTCCGGCTAAAATTACCGGTCGCTTTGCTTTTGATAGGAGCTCAACGGCTTCTTTAACTAAAGAAGATAAGTTATTGTCCGGAGACTTAGCATCTTCGGGAGCAGAAAAACTTTCTAGTTCATCGGGATCGATATCGGCATGAGAAACATCTAGTGGAATGTCTAGCCAAACCGGTCCGGGTCTACCTGACTTAGCTAAATGTAACGCTTTTTCTAAATGATATTTTATTTTTTCGGGTTCAATCACAGTCACCGCATATTTTGTGACTGGGCTAACCACGTCAACAATATTTAACTCTTGGACACCAAACTGACGAACTTTAGTTTCCCTAATTCTTTCATTTCTGTTTACTTGGCCGGAAATATAAAATACAGGGACTGAATCAAGCCAAGCCCCAGCCACTCCCGTAATAGTGTTTGTACCCCCGGGACCAGTTGTAACTAAGGCGGCCCCTAAATTATTTGTAACTTTGGCGTAAGCCTCGGCAGCTGTAGCAGCGGCTTGTTCGTGCTGCGTACAAACATGTTCAAGTTTTGGGTTATTCCCTAAAGAATCTAGAAGGTGAAGATTTCCGTGACCACTTATACAAAAAACATGGCCGATACCCTGATCAACCAAAAACTGCATTACGTAATCCGATAATTTCATTTTATATAATTCTTAAACTTATCTGTAACGTAATCTATCATCTCATCGGTTAGCGAGTGATTAAGTCCAATTAAAAAAGTATTCTTCATAATAAAATCAGAATTTTTTAGATCACCTACTTTACGGTGCGGAATACTCTTGTACGGCACATGTCGTAAAACATTACCTGAAAACAGAAGTCTGGTTTGGATTTTATTATTTTCGAGATAAGTAAGCAGCTCTTTTCTGTTTATTGATGAACCTTCTTTAATTGTCAGTGGAAATGCCAGCCAGGCTATGTCGGTCTCTGGCAAAGTCTCTGGCAAAATAAAATGCTCGGGATAATTCTTAAAAAATTCATAAAGCCTGGCAAAATTCTTTTTTCTAATTTCGTTAAACTTGGAAAGTTTTTCTAATTGAACTAAACCAAAGGCGGCTTGCATTTCTACTGGCTTAAAATTGTAACAAAGCTTAAGGAAAGTAAACTTACCGTCGTAAGGGATACCGTCGACTTTAAAATCAAAACGCTCGTCAATATTTTCATCGTAATTTTCTGGTAATG
Organism: archaeon; assembly: GCA_002687185.1. Taxonomy (GTDB): domain Archaea; phylum Nanobdellota; class Nanobdellia; order SCGC-AAA011-G17; family GW2011-AR20. Next base: position 12,688 of record NYZO01000082.1, read on the forward strand.
CTCGTCCCCAATCTCGGACCACTTTGGCGTCTTTAATCATAGCCTCGCTATTAACCATAACCATACCTCCCCCACCGCCAGCAGTGATATTATGAGACGCATAAAAACTTGTGGTTGTAATGTCGGACCACTTTCCTGGTGCTTCACCTTGATACTTACTACCATGCGTATCACAAGAATCTTCAATAAATAACAAACCGTGCTTATCGCAAATTTCCCGGATTCGAATCATATCGTTAATGTTTCCCACAGCGTGCGAAATAAATATGGCTTTAGTCTTCTCTGAAATGGCCGATTCAATCTGATCTACATCAATGTTGTATGTGCCAACTAATGAATCCACAAAAACAGGAATATGATCAGAAAAAATTATAGGAGAAAGAGTTGCTGGAAAGGTACAGGCTTGAGTTATTACTTCTGAACCTCTTGGCAAATTAGCTATTTCCATAGCCACAATGTTGGCCGAAGTTCCAGAATTTACAAACAAACCATACTTTTTGCCAAATAGCTGGGCAATCTTGGTTTCGAATTCTGCACTTGCCTCCCCTGGCCCGAGCCAACCTTTTTTTAATACTTCTTGGACAGCGTCCATTTCCGCTTGATCAAAAACAGCCTGAGCCACTAAAACCCGGTCAACACCGGGATTAAAAATTTTATTTTTTTCTGATTCCATTTAGTTTAAAACTTGTTTTTAAATAATGTTTAATAGCGTATACACTACCTTATTTTAAGCTTTTACTCAAATCATGAATAAACCGACCCTTAACTAAAACGAAGGAAAACTATAACAATTTTATCCTAATTTAGCAAGCTTAATGATTATTACTGGGCCTTTACTTCAAAAGGGAAGAAAAAATACTTTTTGCTCTTTTTTGCCAAGTGTAATCTTGAACATCTCGATACGCTTGTTCAGAAATATTATCGCTTAGATTTTTGTCTTTAATGACTTTTTCGATTCCCATTAATAAAGATTTCGAATCATCTGCTTTAACCAGAACTGCATTTTTATCGGAAAGAATTTCTTTTATAGATTCTAAATTAGATGCAACAATTGGTTTTTTAACTGCCATGTACTCAAAAAGTTTCATGGGTGAAGTAAATGTACTTCCAATTTTACTTCGTCCGGAATTTGGCAGCACCAAAACATCGGCGGCAGATAATATCCCAGGGATTTTACTCGGCGGCTGGTGCTTAATAAAATGTATATTACTTTTAGAATTATTTTGCTCTTTAAATCTACTAAAGTCGGTCGGAGTACCACCAACAAAAACGACTGATACATTAGCAGGTAAATGACCTGCTGCGTCAGCCAAAACTTGCGCGCCTTTCCATTCATACAAGTGCCCAACATACATTACTAGCTTATGATCAGCTGGCAAACCATATTCTGCCTTTACCTTATCTGGATCTGAAGCAGCCGAAAAAATTTTCAAGTCTACTCCGTCCGGTGCAACTAATATTTTTCCCTGATCTAGGCCAAGAGCCACCAATTCATTTTTTAATCCAGTTGTAATAGCAATAATTTTGTGACATTTTTTCCAATAGTTTAGATACCGAGCCTTGTTTCTGGGTAAATTATGTGCCTCCCAAATAACTCGGGTCGAAGATGCCACACTTTGTAAAACAGGTAGTAAATATTCATCTCGTGTATACAAAATATCGTCAGCCTCAATTTTTTTCTTGCTTAAATACGTTCTAACTTTAAGAGAAAATAAAATTAACTGAACTTTTATATAAATTCCCTTTGGCCCCCAAATTAACCACCAAGGATCGACGGTTTTAATTTTATTAATGTCAAAATTCTTTTCAACTCCATAATACTTAAACGGTTCGACTGAATTAAATTTCGGATCGCGCCGAGTCGGCAGTACAAGTTCTACCTCTGTGCTCTCTTCCGCAAATGCCTCACACATTTTCATAATCTGTAAGCCATGTGCTTTTTCGGTCGGGATCCTGGCGTTGGCGATATAAATTAGTCTCATACAGACTTTAATGACTCAATAAAATTCTTGACTATTACTTTAGGTGTAAGTTGAGACTGAAAAATTTGATATGCATTGTTGGCCAAATCTTGACGACTTGATTCATTTTTATAAAGTTTAGCAATAGCCTCGGCTAACGCCTCGGCGTCATTAGGTTTGATAAACTCGATCGATTGCTCAGAAAAAACCTCGAGACCGGCTTTAGTTTTGATGGTAATCACTGGCTTCTTACAAGCTGCGGCCTCTACTATTTTGTTTGGTACAACCACTTGGCTTTTTAAATTATCATTAAACACTCCTAAAACTATATCGGATTGGTTTATAAACTTCGCAATTCCCTTATAATCGGTCTCCGGATGAAATTTAAGATTATCTAGTTTTAACTTTTCTGCTTGATCGCGCAGCTTACGGTATTTACTGTTAAACCTGGTTACAATTTGAAACTCAATTGATTTATTGTCTTTTAACAACTCAGCGGCCTTTAAGATAATACCGACGCCGTGAAAAGGTACGATATGCCCGTGCCAATGGACTATAAATTTTTCTTTATCACTGTTTACTTTTGGGTTTGGAAAAAAAATAGAATCGTCGGATCCAACCAGGACTCTAATAAATTTTGATCTTGCTAACTTATAATTATTAATAAAGAAATCAATTTGAGTCTGGGTATCCAGTAATACCCTATCAGCAAACCGACAGCCAAGTTTATCTAAGAATTTAAAATACTTAGCTTTCAAACTTTTAGGTCCGGCTAATTGCCGGTCATGTACGTTTGTAATATAAACCGATACAAAGGCATCAAAGATCACTGGTTTTTTACTTATCAATTTTGCAAACCAAGTTAAAGTGTACGCACCCATTCCGACCAACAAAAAATCATAATCTTTTTTAACTGCCTTATGCTGTTTGTATAAAGATATATATTTTGCCAAACCGGTTTTTCTGGTATGGCATTCAATAACTTTTACATTATTTTTTGCAAGGCCAAGACGAAAAACATTCATTCTTGGATAATCGTGAATGTAATTTCCAAAAAAACAAATGGTCATACTTTTACTTCCCTACCTTCCCCTCGTCTGTACCTATTTCTTTTTTTAAAGAATCGTAATCTGCCTTGACCATCATCTCGATCAACTGATCAAAACTAACTTCAGGTTTCCAGCCCAAAGCTTTTTGAGCTTTACTACTGTCCCCCCTTAAATCGTCAACTTCAACTGGGCGATAAAACTTTTTATCTACTTTTACACGGACAACGCCAGAAGAATCTTTGGCTACTTCGTCTAACCCGCTGCCTTCCCAATGCAAATCTAAATTGAGTGCTTTTGCCCCAACTTCAATCAATTGTCTAACCGAATGACTTTTGCCAGTCGCGATCACAAAGTCTTCTGGTTTATCCTGCTGGAGCATACTATGCATGGCCTTAACGTAATCACCGGCAAAGCCCCAGTCTCTGGTGGCTTCAAGATTTCCCACCGCAAAATTTTCCTGCAACCCAAGAGCGATCTTGGCCAAAGAATTGGTCACTTTACGAGTTACAAACTGTTTTCCACGCCGTGGTGATTCATGATTAAACAATATTCCGGCACATACAAAAACATTATGCTTTTCTCGATATTGTTTAACGAAATCATTATGAGCCTTAAGTTTTGACTCACCGTAAGGACTAACCGGTGCAAAATTAGATTGCTCATTTTGCGGCGGCGGAGTCGAACCAAACATCTCGCTAGTAGACGCTTGGTAAATACTAACTTTTGGATTAACTCGCAGGGCTTCGTTAATTACACGGCCTACCCCGTAGTAATTCACTTCCCAAGTTTCGTCGGGGCAATCAAAAGACACACCCACGTGCGACATGGCGGCCAAATTGTATACTTCATCCGGCTTGGCTTTTTCCATAGCTAAACGGATGGTAGACAAATCTCGTAAATTACCGGACAACAAAGTTATGGAACCCTCTTTGACTATATCGTTAATGCGTTCTAGTGGATCGGCGCTGGTGCGGCGAACCAAACCAAAAACTTCGTAACCTTTGGAAACTAAAAATTCAGACAGATATGAACCGTCTTGCCCAGTTATGCCTGTAATTAATGCTCGCGGCATATAAACAAATTATTTAATTACGTAAATATTAAATCCTGAAGTCTGATTACCAGACTGTTGAATAAAACGATCCAAGACTCGTCCGACCGGTGATAAGACTTTTTTAATTCGGCCAGGTAAAAAATAAAACCAGGTTTCAAAAAACCCTCGGACCTTAACGTATTCTAAATTTGAAAAATTACCGAACAAGTATTCGACAGCGTCTTTTGAAAATCGATAAAAATCTTTATAAGTACCTCGTTCGGCATGATAAGGATACAAAAAAGGCACATAAAATAATGCCTTACCGCCTGGTTTAAGTACCCGGTGAATTTCTTTGACCGCTAACCAAGGTTGTTCGACGTGCTCTAAAACAGCCTTGCACACAACTGCATCAACGCTATTTGTTTCCAAGGGTAAATCGTGAATGTCGCCGATTATATCGGGATTGTACGAAGGCTCTTTGTCTAGCACAACGTATTTTTTTGATTCAAAAAGTTTTTCGTACTGCGATAAACCCTTTCCAAACTTTAGTCCCCCGCCAATATCCACAATATAATCTTCTTTGGCGATCTCGCCTATTTTCTCTTCAAAAAAAATTTCCCAGTCACTCATAATTTATAAATTAATTAATGCCGAATTCTACCACGAATTATACGAAATGTAAACTATGATTTTCTTACTTTTTTACCCTCACTTCTACCATATGGGTCACTCTTTTCCCCAAACGCTGGCTGTCATGTATATCAAAAATTGGTAAAATATCTACCTCATAAATAACTCTATCAATAGAATCGATTAATGGCTTACAGCCTGCAGAAGTCTGATTGACCCAGTAATCATCAAAAATCACGGCCGTTTGGCTACTTATTATATTTTTAATATTTTTCCAATCCGAAGCAACGGTTTTCAAGCTATGCCCTCCATCAATAAAAACTAAATCCGGTACAGGTAAATTTTTTAAAGCTTCAGGTAGGGTTAAAATAGTATCTCCTTGAAAAAGTTGTACGTTAACCCCTGTTTTACCTAGCTTTTCGTAAAATTCTTTTTTATGGAGTGGTCGTAAACTCATTTCGTCCTTTAACTTTTTCTGGCTTAAGTTCTCAAATAAATCAAAACCAAAATAATTAATAGATTTTTTTGGATGATACTTTTTAGCAATTTTAATCATGCGTATAGCGTTATCACCATTCCAGGTACCAATCTCAATAATATTTATTGGCATGACACGATTCACTATTTTATATAGTTGAGAATATCTTTTTGGGAGATAGCCATAAGGCTGAAATCGCTTGATAACTCTTTGAATAATTTTCATATATCGTTAGTCCATCTAAACCATACTTGAAAATAAGACTTATTTTGTTTAATATTAAGCTATTTAACGTCTCCTACTCTTCCACGGATAGAATACATAGTAAAAAAATTGATGAATATTATTTCTGAAACAAATAAATCAAATTATATCATAAAATTAACCCCGCTCATTTTAGTCTACATTCTAATTCTTCTTATATTTGGATCTGAACCAGTGGGTGATGAAACCAGGTATATATTTCATGCCCAGAACCTATGGCAAGGTTTTGTAAATCCAGAAAAATTATTACTTGCCAATGGCCCGGGATATCCATTTATTATTTGGCCATTAGTATCTGCTGGGGCTTCCCTCTTTTGGATACGCTTTTTAAATTTAATTTTTATCTTTTTGGCCACAATCTTTTTCTATAAGACTCTCAAGCATTACACCTCAAAAAAATCTGCGATAATCTTTTCTTATATATTTGGTCTATACCCAACCTTCTTCCCCGAAGCGGTTAAAGTACTTACAGAACCGGCTACAATTTTTTTGGTTAGCACTCTAATGTATCAGATTGTTAGGCCTTCGGAAAATATAAAAAGAAAACAAATAATCACCGCTTCAATTATCCTAGCTTTTTTAATATTAACAAAAGTAATTTTTGCTTACATCATAATAATCGCCATAATCATGACTCTATTATTTTCATATAGATGGAGGGGATGGAAAAAATTTATGATTATCCTGGGACTCAGTTTACTTTTATGCACCCCATACTTAATAAAAACTTATCAGGCTACTGGAAAAATATTTTATTGGTCCTACGTGGGTGGTTCATCGTTATACTGGGCAAGTAACCCCTATCCAGAACAATATGGCGATTGGAAAAACAATAATAGAGTGTTCCAGGAGGAAATATACGCTCCTCACAAAGAATTTTTCTTAACCCTTCCGCAAGATGACCATGTTAAACAGGCTGAATTATTTACCCAAAAAGCTATAGAAAATATTAAACTGTATCCGCAAAAATATTTTTATAATTGGCTTACTAATTTTGGACGACTTTGGTTTGCGTATCCTCACACTAATACTCTACAAAGACCGGCTACTCTGGGTTATATGTTCGTCAATGGTGTTTTATTTACATTTCTTATCGTAACAAGCTACTCATTATGGAAACAAAGACGTAAAGTAGCACCCGAAATTTGGCCAATTATTGGATTTACTATAATTACCTTGGCAGCCACTTCTTTAATTCATGCTCTACCGAGATATTTAAATACATTAATCCCAATACTTTTATTCTTAATTTTCTATACTTTTTCACAAATAATAAGCGTTTCTTGGCACAAGAGGGACAACTGATAATTTTAAATTAATGTAAAATAAAACCCCGCCAAACGCGGAGTTTTATTTTTTCACGATCGTAAAATCAAATTAAACGTCTTGAGGCTTTACGGTTGCACGCTTGTTCTTTTGGCAACGTCCACAAGCTTCATTTAACATAGCTACAACCTTATCGTTGATTGCACCTAAAGCGTCGGCTGAGGTAGCACATCCTTGTGACTTGATGTGAGCCTTGACTTTTGAGCTGACAATTAGCATATCTGCCATAGTCTCACCCCCTTTCAAATAATTATTATTAACTTAAATTAGCGATATTTTCCAAAGGATCTCGGTAGTGGTAATATAACCGAACTATACACAGGTACCACCTTATCAATGTATAGCCTACATTCTAGCATTAGGCTAATAACCAAGCAAACGATCTGACAAACATTATGGATATTTCATTTGTTATACCGGTCTTCAATGAAGAAGGTAATGTCACCCAACTTCATACAGAAATAATCAACACTGTAACTCCACTCAGTAAATCTTATGAGATAATTTTTGTCAATGACGGTTCTACTGACAATACTTTATCCGCTCTTCAAAAACTTCGACCAATTAAAATCATTAACTTTCGAAAAAACTTTCAACAGACGGCTGCCTTAGACGCGGGGCTTAGAATCGCCCAAGGTAATATTGTGATTACCATGGATGGAGACTTACAAAATAATCCTTCCGACATACCTGCTATGCTTAACAAAATTGAAGAAGGATTCGATGTAGTCACGGGTTGGAGATGGCAACGAAATGATCCAGTTAGTAAAAAAATTATTTCAAGAGTTGCTAACTTCCTAAGACACTTCCTAATTGACGACCATATTCACGATTCCGGTTGTGGCTTTAAAGCAATTCGTAAAGAGTGCTTAGCCAACCTAGACCTTTACGGAGAAATGCATCGTTTTATTCCCGGATTACTTCTTTGGCAGGGGTTTAAAATTACAGAAATAAAAATTGACCACCGACCACGTACCAACGGAGTTACCAAGTACACAGCCTCGCGAATTCTAAAAGGTTTTCTAGATATGGGTTCGGTCTGGTTTTGGCGAAAATTTTCAACTAGACCACTTCATATATTTGGCTCGCTTGGACTAACTATTGGCACGGCCGGCTCAGGGCTTTTACTCTTCTTATTATTTATACAAATATTTAATATTAATTGGCCTCATACTAGCACTTGGCCAATGGTCGGATTTTTTATGGTCTTTACCGGTATCCAACTTATTGTGTCCGGCTTACTTGCCGACGTAGCCTTAAAAAACTACTACCGAGCAAACAAATCAAAACCTTACAGTATAAAAAATATTATCAATAACGAATAAGATGTTAAGGGTGTTAATTCTTAGCTATGAATATCCTCCTTTGGGAGGAGGTTCGGCTAACGCAATTTTCCATCTTATTCGAGAACTTTCAACTGAACCAAACTTATCTATCGACCTGATCACATCTTCTCCAAATAAAAAAAATTCTCTGACTAAACTTTATCAGAACATTAACGTATATAAATTAAATGTCGGAAAGCAAGGTAATCTACACCATCAAAGTCGAACGAACATTTTTTTGTATACCATAAAAGCGTATTTACTTGCTAAAAAACTTTGTCGGCAAAAAAAATATGATGTAGTTGACGGATGGTTTAGCGTGCCGGGCGGTTTTATTGCTTGGTTACTAAAAAAGCCCTACATCGTTTCATTGCGCGGGAGCGACGTTCCCGGATTTGATCCCAGATTTGCGTGGCTCGATAAATTTGTTTTAAGAAGGTTAAGTAAAAAAATTTGGAAGCAATCCAAGATTGTAATTGGAAACTCAAAAGCTTTGATTGAATTAGCTAAAAAAACTCTACCAAATCATAACTACCAGATAATCCCGAATGGAGTTGATTTAAATATGTATCATCCCACCCAAAAAAATCAAAATGAAAAATTTGTAGTCCTGTCGACATCCAGATTAGTTGAAAGAAAAGGTTTACAATATTTAATTGAAGGCTTCGGTATATTTTCAAAAAAAAATTCTAAGGCCAAGCTTATCTTGGTTGGTGAAGGACCACTTTATAAAAAACTAAAATTGCAAGTTGATACTCTAAAAATATCAGACAAAGTAGAATTTACTGGCTTAATTGCTACAGACCAAATGGATAAATACTACCAGCAAGCCAATGTATTTGTTTTACCCTCTCTTAATGAAGGTATGAGTAATTGTGTACTGGAAGCAATGGCCTGTGGACTACCAATTATTACTACAAATATTGGGGGTACTCACGAGTTGGTTGATGAAACTAACGGGATTATAATACCTACAAAAAATGCACTAGCCATCGCAAGAGTACTTGGCGAGTTAAATTTAGATAAACAATTAAGCCAAAATATGGCTCAAACTAGCAGGGCTAAGGCAGGAAAAATGGGTTGGTCAAAAATGGCCCAGTCATTCATTGGCCTATACAAAGAAGCTAAAGAATTAACTAATGCCTGAAAAAATTAAAATAATCTACATCGCCGGCACTTCACGAAGCGGCTCTACCTTACTAGATATGATTCTAGGAAGTGCCCCCGAAGCCTTTAGCTTAGGTGAAGTGTCTAGCTATGCTAACTATCGAGCTAAACAAGGCGCAAAAATAAAAAAACCTAACTACCATTGTACCTGTGGTAAATTTCTTGACGAGTGTATTTTTTGGAAAAATGTTAATGAGCGCGTAGCCTTTAATTATGACGAATCGAATTCTGCTCATAATAATTTTAGTTTGTTAAAATTTATTCTAACCCCCAAGCAATCTAAAATAAAAAATAGATCGTATGACGATTATGAATTATACTCAGCGGCAATCGCATCAGCTAAAGAAAGTAATAGCAAGGTCGAATACCTAGTTGATTCATCTAAATCCCCTATTCGTCTCCGGAATATTTTGAATAACACGCGCTTAGAAATTTTTCCAATCTTTCTTGTCAGAGATGGGCGAGGGGTAATTAATTCTTTATGCAGATCAAGTAACAAAAAGTGGTCTTTAAAAAATAATAATTTTGGCCGAGCTTTGCTTTTATGGGTATTTACAAATTTAAGTATTTCGAGACTTTTAAAAAATAACCCCCACAGGATTCACATCAGTTATGAAAAATTTTGCCGAGACCCAAAACCATTCTTGAATAAAATAAAAAGCCTAACCAATATTAATCTCAACCTAGACAATCCATTGCAAACTATCAATACAACATTTCGTCACAATCTAGATGGAAATGTAATTAAACTAAACCCACCAACCGAGATAACCAAAGACGAAAAATGGAAACACGAGCTTCCCTGGGCAAAAAGATTACTTGCCACCACTATTATGTACCCCTTCCACAAAAAATGGGTCTATCTTAAATAAACTTGTGACAAACTTAACTAAAAATTTAATATTTAAAATTTTCGGAATTGAGATTTCTAATAATACTCAGTTAATAAAAAATTTAAATTACTCCTTAATTGCCCCCATGATTGGCGGGGTAATCGCTTTTCCAGTAATGATTGCGGCGGGCAGAATTATCGGCCCTGAAGAATTTGGACGCTATCTTTTAATTATAAATGCTGCCGCAATATTTTCTGTCCTATTCAATTACGGATTGGATATCTCCATGCAGCGCCAGTTACCGAAACACCCTGATAAAAAATACGAGATAGTTAAAACCCTAAGCCTAATATTACTTGTGACCACCCTGACCGCTTCAGTTAGCCTAATTGTTACCAAATCAATCTGGATAAAATGGTTGGGACTGTCTAATGAACTTTTTTGGTGGGCTCTAGTAATGGGAATATTCTCCACTCTGATGGTTATTTACGAAGCCTGCCATAGAGGCCTAAATAATTTTAAAATACTAGTTAAGTCAAACATTTTTCAGTCAATTATACTTTTAATAACTTTTTCAATCTTAATTTTTAGTGCTCAGTATACTCACGTCGCTATTACGTTATCGACACTACTTGGTATATTTGGGGCTGCTATGGTCTACATTTTAGGACCGAAAAAAAGATTCAAAATAAAAATCGACCTTACTATGGCTAAACAGATGCTAAAATATACGACACTTATTTTCTTTGCTGCTATAACTGGGGTAATTGCCTCGAAAGCCTACGTTTTTTTTCTAAATCAAATGACTTCTTTATATTGGGTTGGAATTTATGGGGCATATTTAACAGGATCTAATCTTTTTATGAATAGAATTTTTACACCTTTTTATAAAGTATACTTTCCGGCTATTTCTGGAACTAAAGATAAAAGACTAATATTCAAATTGCTTCGCCGTGGCTTGATTCGTTCTTTTCCAATAATTTTTATTGCATCAGTCATTTTGATCTACGCTACCGTACGGTTATTCGGTCAAGAATATGTTTTACTTCCAAGTTTAATAATTCTATTTGCCTTAAGTAATGCGCTGTCAGTAATTTATTTAATCTACCAAGCACTGCTCCATTCGCAAGGAGTCCGTGGCGCAAAAACAGTCACAATTGCCTTAACCATAAAGGCTTTTATAAGTTTAAGCTTACTATATATTTTAATACCTATCTGGGGAATTTACGGTGCTATTACTACAACTATTATTGCCAACACAATTTTTGCTTTAATTTATATTTATAAGGCCAAAGTATTTTTAAAGAATGACTACTTTAATGAAGCATTTTAAAGTTTGTTTTATTGGGGCATATGCGTATCCTCTACTAAAAGAAGGTGCTGATGGCCCTCACGGCGGAAGCGAGACTGCACTTGTGTCGCATGCCAAATCGTTACCCAAAGAATATGATGTATCTTTTATAGTTAAAGATTTCTCTAAAAGTAGTGGCGATGACTTTAAAATCGAAAAATGTGATCGCTTTACCGTATATAAAAGAAAAAAAACTAATAACCGAATAGTAAACCGCATAAAATTTTTCTTCTTAATGAAAAAAATTAATGCCGAAATATACTTAACAAGAGGGGCTAGCCCAGAACTAGCTTATATTACCTTATTTGCAAAAATCCTAGGGAAAAAAACAGTTTACTTCGTAGCTTCAGACATTGACTGTGACGGAAGGTACAAAAAAAATAGCAACCTAATTAATAGTCATATGGATCCGAAAAAAAGAAAATACTTAAATGTATTTCCAAAAACAAAATTTGATATATGGATAAACGGTAATCTTTATAAATGGGGTTTAAAAAAGGCTGACCTAATAATATGCCAAAATCATAGTCAATTAAATCTACTAAATCAGAGATTAATTAAAAGTACTATTCTAAAAAAAAGCATTGAATTACCAACCGATAGACTCAATCAATCAAAAAAAATAATACTATGGAATGCGAGATGCGTTGCCTGGAAACGCCCTGAAGTTTTTATAGATTTGGCTAAAAAATTTAGAAATGAAAAATTTATTATGATATGCCCCCCTGTCCTGGGACATCTTAATTATCATAAAAAAATTCAACAACTTACAATTCAAGAGACAAACATTGAATTAATACCTGGCCTACCCAACCTTGAAGTCAAGGAGATACTGAAGAAAACAAAAATATTTGTTAACACTTCTGAATTTGAAGGTGACTGGCCTGTTTCAGTCCTAGAAGCTATGTCGTATGAAACACCCATACTATCATTATCGATCAACCCAGACAAAAGTCTTTCAAATAACGATTTTGGATTTTTTTGCAATAATGATACTCAACAACTTAAAAAAAGATTAGTACAATTAACTGCCAACTCCGACCTATTAAATAAGCTTGGTCAAAAATCTTTAACTTACCTGGAAAAACAACATAACCCAAAAAAAATTAGCTACCAATTGCAAAATATTATCGCCTCCCTACTATGAAAATATGTTTTATAAACTTTGGCGCATACCCGTACCTCAACCCAAAGCACAACAACCCAACTGGTGGAGCGGAAAAACAAACAGCCCTTTGGGCAAAACTTCTGGCTAGAGATAAAAATATCAAAGTAAGTTTAATTACTGGATACTTTAATCAGCCACGCATTGAAACAATTAACAACATCCTCGTACACCACTCACAAGTAAGTGATAATGGCGGTAGATATCAAATTTGGCGAGATATTAATAGATTATTATTTACAATAAAAAAAATACTCATAGGCAAAGACGATATCTACGTGTTTAGGACCGCCGATTTTAGTTTAGGGATATTGAAAATAGTGATTAAGTTAAGAAAAAAAATGCTGGTTTACATGGTTAGTAGTGATATTGACTGTGACGGAAGGTACGAAAAAGAAAATAAATGGATATACGGCAAAATATATGCTTCTGGAATAAGGAATACAGATTTAATAATTACCCAAACAATTAACCAAAAAAATAATTTATTAAAAAAATATCTAAAAGATAGCATTGTGATACCAAATCTGCATTTAAGTCTAATAAAAGAAACAAAAGAAGAACCACCCAAAGATAATCAAATTATTTGGGTAGGCAGAAGTGTTCCCTTAAAGCAAGCTGAGATATTTTTTGAATTAGCAAAAAATTTCTCACCCTACAAATTTATTATAGTAAGTACGCCAAACCCAAAATTATTAAACTATCATGAAAATTTAAAAAAAATAGGTAATAATATTCCAAACATCACTTTTTTCACAAATCTGCCACCTGACTCTATGGAAAAATACTATAAAGAATCAAAAGTATTAGTTAATACCTCCACCTACGAAGGATTTCCCAACACTTTCCTGGAAGCTATGGCACATCATACTCCAGTTCTCTCACTAAATGTTGACCCGGATAATATCCTAACGCGTAATGAATGTGGTGATTGTGCTTCAGGTGACATCAAAAAACTAAATGATATGCTAAAAAAAATGTTAAACGATGATGAATACTGGCAAAAATTATCAACTAATACTCATAACTATGTACAAGAAAACCACAATCCAATAAAAAATGTTCCTGTACTCAAAATGCACTTAAATAAATTAATAAATAATAAAGCTCTATAATAGATGAAAAACAATAAATCACCGGAGACATTTGCTTTTGGAAAAAATTGGCAAAAATTTTTGAAAGGTTTTGACTCTCAAAGACTCAGTCAAGCAATTTCTTCAATCCAAAATCTAGTTAATAAAAATGATTTAAATAATGTAACTTTCGTAGATGCTGGATGCGGTAGCGGACTTTTTTCCCTGGCCGCATATAAAATGGGGGCGAAAGAGATTATCAGCTTTGACGTCGACCAAGATGCGGTGAATTGTACTAAAGAATTAAAAAATAGGTTTGATAATCCAAGAAACTGGCAGGTTTCAGAAGGTTCCGTATTAAATTCGGGGTGGCTTAATAATTTAACGAAAGCAGATATTGTTTATTCGTGGGGAGTGCTACATCATACGGGAGATATGTGGAATGCAATAACTAATATAGTGAATGTTATTAAACCAGGAGGAAAACTTGTAATAGCGATTTATAATGAAAAAAAAGGTGGACTTGGATCGAATGAGTGGCTAAAAATAAAAAAATTTTACTCCTATTCGCCAAGCATAATAAAAAAAATTATGGAAGGCATCATGACATTAAGGTATATATTTAAACCCACCTTTTCGTCATTGAAAAAAGATAAAGATATAAAACTTGCGTACCAAATATTCAAATCACGCTTCACTAGCATGAGCCACTTAAGTAGGGGCATGGAACTCAAAACTGATAATCGAGACTGGCTGGGAGGCCTACCTTACGAATTTGCTAGTACAGACCAAATAATAAATTTTTGCCAAAAATTAAATTTAGAACTTGAAAAAATTATACCTGATGGGGGAAAAAGTTTGGGTAACAACCAATTTGTTTTCGTAAAAAAATAAATATGTGCGGGATTGTAGGTAAAGTAAATTTTAGTGGCCGGCCTGTTAAGGCTGAGCTGCTGCAAAAAATGCTTACTAAAATTAAGTATCGTGGGCCAGACGATGAAGGCATAATGACAGATAAAAACGTTGGGCTAGGAAGTGTAAGATTATCGATTTTAGACTTGAGCCAGAATGGACATATGCCGATGGAATCAAACGATGGATTAACAACAATTGTGCATAATGGAGAAGTATACAACTATCAAAACTTTAGGGCAGAATTGAATAAAGATGGAATTAAATTAAAATCTACTTCTGATACAGAAGTAATTTTATATTTATATAAAAAATATGGTGTAGAGTGTTTATCAAGAATGAACGGCATGTTTTCCTTTGTAATCTATGACAAAAAAAATAATTTACTATTCGGCGCCCGCGACCGTTTTGGAGAAAAACCCCTAAAATACTATTTCGACAATAAAGTCTTTATTTTTGCATCAGAGCTAAAAGCAATTTTACTTAATCCGGAGATTAAAAAAGAAATTGATCATAAAGCAATTTATGATTATTTAACTTACCTCTACACCCCACCGCCCAATACTGGGTTTAAAAATATAAAAAAAATACCAGCCGCTCATTATTTTACTTTAGATATTAAGTCAAAAAAACTGACGATCAAGCGCTATTGGAAACTTGATTATCGTAACAAACTAGAAATCAACGAACATGAATTACAAGAACTGATAATTAAACAAATTGAAGATTCCGTAAAGTCACGAATGGTAGCAGATGTTGGGGTGGGAGCTTTTCTGTCTGGAGGCATCGATAGCAGCCTAGTCGTAGCTATGATGAATAAGCACTCAAATAAGGCAATCAAAACTTTTTCAATTGGTTTTGATGAAAAAAAATTTGATGAAACAAATTACGCGAGAATTGTGGCCAAAAAGTTTGAAACAGATCATCATGAATTTAATGTTCAGGCTGACATGATTAAAAAATTACCTGAGCTTATATACGCATACGAAGAACCCTATGCAGACGCCTCAATGTTTGCCACTCATTATTTAGCCAAACTTACTGGGCAACACGTACCAGTTGCTTTAAGTGGAGATGGTGGAGATGAAAACTTTGGCGGATACTTTCGCTATCAAAGTCTCAACTACGCAAACTTAGCTACTAAAATACTGCCGAAACAAACTATAAAGATCGGTGAAAAATTATTAAAAACAATTTCTAATAAATACCACTCCGACCTTGCTAGGCGAGGAATTATTTTTGCTCAATCTCTTTACAAGAATCTTCCTGAAAAATACTTACATTACGTGAGTATCTTTGTGGATGCAGAAAAAGAATTCCTACTAAATAAATACTACTTATCAAAAATGAAACCCTATCGATCTGCAGAATTTTTTGAAAAGATTTTTCAGTCTGCTCTCGCTAATGACTACTTAGACCTAGCCATGAATTCAGATCTTGAAGCTTATTTACCCGAAGATCTTATGGTTAAGGTAGATATCGCCTGCATGCAACAGTCTCTTGAAAATAGATCTCCCTTACTCGATCATAAGTTAGTTGAGCTTACTGCCCGGATTCCTTCGAGAATAAAAATTAAAGGACGAAGCAGTAAATATATTTTAAAAAAGTCTTTAGCTGGAATTTTACCAGAAGAAATAATTAACAGAAAAAAAATGGGTTTCGGAATACCAGTCGGGATGTGGTTTCGTGATCAATTAAGTGATTATTTTTATGAAAACGTTATTGAAAGCTCGTTGTTCATTAATCAAATATGTGATATTGATTACGTAAAAAGAATTTTTAAAAATAACAAAAGCCGCGGTAATGATGAGGGTATGAAATTGTGGAGCTTGCTATGTTTAGAACTATGGTATCGGGAATACTTTACTAAATAATCTATTAAAAAATATTAATACTAATTCTCTTAAATCTTTTTATAGACTCTCATGCCTACCGGCTCATCATTATTAAAAATCCGAGAGCCTAATTGCCCATAAACATCTTCATAGTCCAGACTATAATTTGTAGTTATGTAACTTTTCAAGTCTTTAGAAAGATTAGATGCAAATATATTCAACTCGGTAACGATATATACATCACCCTCCCGAGAAGCAGCCTCAATATCCATTAGGTCAGAATTATCTACCAAGGCGAGATCGGAAGTATAAGTATTATAGTTATTACCAAACTCATCCGCAAAAAAAGCTATATTAACCGCGCTGCCCCCCAACCAATAACTAGAATTATTTATACCGTATTCAGTTAAATATAAAAAAGTGTCGTTATTATCAGTGTAAACAACTACATCATCAGGCCTCAAATGTTCTCTAAGGTAATTAACTGCCCCCCGAAAATTATTCTTATACCCACCTAAAATTAGAGACTGAGTATAAGTATAATCCTCCGTTAAATAACGTTTATAAAGTTCAGCATAACTAACTGTTTGCTTACTGCTAACCGCGTCATTTTGATTTAAAGGGATATAAAATCCAAAAATTAAAACTATCGATAAAATTATAGACCTGAAAGGAACTTTTCTCAGAGAATTGGTGGCTGAATTTAAACCAAAAGTAGTTGATTGATTATTTAATGAAAGAATCCCCAACACTTCATACAAAACGTACCAAGTTAATATTAAAACAAAAGGCATAAAGAAAGCCGTATAACGCAACAAATGAGATTGAGCCAATAACATCAATCCGCTTAAGGGTACGGCCGCAAAAATTAGTAAACCACCCAATAAACGCTTATGAGTATGACCGACGACCATAAAGGCTAGAGTCAAAGGGATAGTCACAATAATAAACGGATGTGAATTTAAAAAGAAATCAAATGAGGTTAAATTAAAATCCCGTAAACCTTGAGCTACTTGAAAAAAACTAGTTGTACTCTGAACTGGTCCATAACCAGAAGTCGAAGTGTAAAACTGGCCACCAACTTTATGGAAAGTGCTCGCTAACCAAAAAGCCCACCCAATAACAACTGGCAATACTGGATATTTACGAATTAGGTACCAAGTTTCCCGATAATTTATGGCCGCAAAAATTAAAGCTGAGGGAATAAATAAAAACGTTTGTTTTGCCTGAAAAGAAATTTGTACAATAAATACAAAAAATAATAAGGAGGTTAATGAGACCCTACGAGCTTGATACCAACGATAAAGTATGTAAAAGAGTAGCAAGTAAGCGGTTAAATTCCAAAAATAAAATCTTGCCTCGCGAGCCAAGCCAATTAAAACAGGGCTTAACAGAACCAGAAGAGTAGTTAGGGCAGCAAAGTATCGATCACGTAAACGTAAAGATATTTTGTAAATCGGCCAGGCTAGAAAAGGTAATATAAATAAATTAAAATATCTTAAATACTCAACAGAAGGTAACCTAAAAATTTTACTGAAAGCAAATGTGATAAAGTAATATCCAGCTCCACGTAAAGAAGAATTACCGCTCGGGAATATCGGCAACCAATTTTTTTCTATGCCTAAATGTGAAAACCTCTCCAATGTTTCATCTAAAGAAAAAGACAGATCTGTAATCCCTCGGACATAAAACCAAATCAACCCTAAAATGATAACCGCCCCTATAAGTTTTGCCACTCGACCAAGACTCTCAGTACTTACTCGATCTTTGTTTGATGAATGATTACTGCCCCAGACAATTAATACCCCTGCCAAACTTAATAAAATCATTAAAGTGTTGCGCCACCAAAAAATATCCGCCGAATCAAACCAGACATTAATAATCAATAAAACTACTAATAAAAAAACGAATACTTTTTTTGCTAATTTTACTAAATATGGTCTAAATAATAATGCTTCTTTTACATTATCGTAGTTAACAAAAAATAAAGCATAAGCAAAAATAACATCAAAACTTATTACCAAAGTTGGATTTATATAAAATGACATAAGCCCTGGTGCCCACCAACACTCAAGCCCTGCATAAATAATATTTGCAACAATAACTGCAAATAAACTTAAAAATGTAACTAATCTTTTTGATTTCATATTCAATTACTCAACAGATATTGTAAAATCGGAAAAATACGCTGGTTCCAAAAAATCGTTGGGTGTCCCACCCGACGCCTGATGTAAACTAAAATCTTTTTTTTGCTTAGGGCTAAACATAGAAAACCAAACATAGCCTTGCTCTTGATCCCAGTTTTTATTAATTGCTTGCTGATCGAATTCCATATTTACTTTTTGCCCCTCAGATGATTTCTTTTCAACGTCAAACCTAGCTATAATGTATTCTGCATCGAGGCCGCTGACTGAACGATATTTATATGGCTTAAAATGGTAATCTTGACTAATTGAAAATTCTACTCCAGAAAAAGCAACATTTGCCGGAACGGGTACAATATAATTTCCAGCAGGTAAGTTAAAGTTTACGGGCTCATCTAACCTATCTGATTTGATGGTAAAAATCTCATCTAATTCATCATTTTCTTCAACTTCTTTTTGCTCTGCCTGGTTGCCGCTAATCGATCTAATGTCTACCTCCCCCAAAGCACTGGAAGTCCATGAATATAAGGTAAGGTTCGTAGGCTTAACCAGGGAAATAAATAATTCGTGAGCTTTATTAAAATATACACCACTCAACCTATGGCTTCCATGCGGCCCTCCATCTGGTAAAAATACAAATTTATTGGTATTAATTTCTAAACTCTCAGTTTCAAGCCCCCCAATCCCCTGTACCGACACTCTATACAGCCCCGCGGCCGGCAAATTTGTGGATATGTTAATTTCTCCGACCCCACCTCTAGCCAAGTCTAAAGTAGATCGATTTAAAATATTTTGATTTGTATCCTCAATTATTAAATGTACTGAAGTACCCTCGAGGGCTGACCATTTATGGTGACGAATCCTGGCCTTAACTTCAAATTTATTATCTGCTGCGACCAGCAATGAAAACGGGCCCCTAATATTAGGATTTATTGCAACCATTTCATTCTTAATTTTTGGTAAATTAGTTTTCAAAAAATTTGCTAACTTCAAACCTGGATCGAGAACAGACAAAGTGCTTCCTTCAGGCACATTTGAATCTAGCCACACCCCTAAAGATGAAAATGAATTATCATACTGGAAACCGTCGCCGTCTGGAACATAAATATTATGAATATCGGATTCGGCCACCTTTTTATAACCTGATATATCTCTATAAAATGGAAAGTATTCGACCTTACTTCCTTGCTCGCATAGATTACATAATATTCCCAAATCCCAATCGTAATCGCTATCAACTGTAGTAGAAAAATTTACCGAGTGGCCGTGCAGATTATGTTCTGGGAAATACTGAAAACTCAATTCTCCCCCAACTACTCCTCCATCCAATAAAATTCCCTTATTATCCAGTAATTTTCTGGCCGAAAATTTTTGCGATCTATCGAATGCCTTTGGGTCATCTAACCTCAAATAAACTTCGTCCTGAAAATTTACCCAACTATAGAGTAAAAAAATTATGTACCCTAAAAATAATAATGATATTAATAAAATTAAATACCCCCAGGCGTCATTTCCCCTAACAATTGAAGGTTGTTTATTATTTATATTGTTAGATTTTACCACCACAAAAAAACTTAACTAATTAAAACTCATACACCCAAACTTGTGAATACGGATTAATTTTATCATAAAAAACTTGATTTAAATTAGCTTGGATATAAGAAATAACTGCTGGATCGCCTCGGCCAATAGATAAGTAATCAAAAACTATATAACCATGGTTGCTCCCAATAATTTTTTTAAAATTATTTAGACCCTCAATAGCTAAAGCGCCAGAATAATACTCGATTACCTGCTCATTATCGTTTGTATATGTAGCCTGTGGCCTACCCGAATCACTTTGCCTTAACCAATATCCAGGATTATTTAAAAATATACTATTAAATTGGGGCTGACTTGAAATTACAATATTTTCTTTTTTTGAACTAAGATGTAACTTTTTATTGATTAAGTCATAAGCTTTATTCCAATCTGGTTGAGGAGTAAATAATAATGTAGGCTTGTTAGTTCCAACTTTTGACAGAAAATATGGATTTAACTCATCTGACTCAAGGGTATAAAAATCTTTAGGGACTAAAACTCCTTGACTAACACTGAAAAAAAATACTACGAACAATAATGGCAATCCCCAAGGTTTTACAAAAAAACCTTTTTTAAATTTTGAAAAAATAATATTACTTAACTCAAATACTCCGACAGTCCCTAAAATTAACAGAGCGGGAAAAGCTACTAATAAATAGCGATAGCTAACCACTTGCCAAGTAAAGGACAGGAATATCAGATGCCCAATAAAAAAATATAATATTAAACTAAGGCCTGCTTTGAACCTGCCTTTAACTAAAACCAAAGCTAATAACGATAAATATAAAAAAGGCCAATAATGTTTTAACGTAAAACTTAGATAGTAAGGTAAGTAATAACCAAGAGTGGAACCGTTTATTGCAGAATGAATAAAATAAGTACCCGAAATTATATCAACCCACCAAACTAAAGACCCTAAACCTAAACTCACAAGAATAATTACCCATCTGTGCTTAGGATAATTTTTTAAAAAATAAATAAATATCCACAAGCCCAATAATCCTACCGAGAAATAACCTTGTCGATGGATAAAAGCTAATAAAATTATTGAAACAGCAGAGATTATTGAGTTGCGTCTACGATTCTCAGTCTCATATAAACTCTTATACACAAATAAAATTGCCAACCATACAAAAAAAGCCAATAGGCTATACCATCTTGCTTGCCTGCTCCAGGCTATTTGCCAATAAGAAAAAGCAGTAAAAAAAGCGCTAAAATAAGCAATTTTTTTATCAAAAATAGTTTTAGACAAGGCATAAATAACCCAAACCAATAAAGAACCAAATATGGCCGGGATTAATCTGTAAACCCAGGCACTTTCTCCAAATAAAGAGACAAGAGGTGCTGTGAGGTACCCATACATACCAAGTAAATAATACGTTCTCCCTAACTTAACCTCAGCACCCTCAGCCAGTAAATTAATAGCATTTACACTAAACCCCTCGTCCATCCAGTATGACTGACTACCAATTTGGTAAAACCGATAAAAAACTGGTATAATCAAAACCAGTAAAAATAAAAATGATTTTTTATTACTGTGGATAAACTCCCCAAAAAATCTAGGGGATTTACCGTTCAGGAGCACCAAAAAGCCTCTGCTTTTGATTAAAACCCTTAAAGTTGTTGGGCTTTTTTTGCTATCCATTTTGTATTTGTTTAAAGCTAAAAATTATCGAGAGGCGGCTCAAAACCTAAATAGCCGTTATGTATTTAAAGTATAGCAGAAATAGAAACTATCATGGATCAAAAATCACTAAAGAAGCTATTGGTAGCTTCCCTAATATTTTTGGTTCTGTTTAGCTTAACGCTTTTCGGATATTTAAAAGTTTTCGGATACGGTTGTGATCTAACACACACCACAAAAACAAACACAAATATTAACCCCTGCCAAAATCAATGAGTTCCCAATGAGTTCCATGAGTGATAGTAAAAAATTAGTCATCACCTCCCTAGCCTTCTTATATCTTTTTGGCTTGTCTTTGTTTGGGTACTTTAGTGTTTTTGGATATGGATGTGAGGAAGTAGATGTGTGTGAATTGATTATTGAAATAGATGCTCCAGGACATGATGCAGCCAGTACATCTGACCTGTTAGTAAAACTACACTTCGGTGAACCGGTTTTGCCAGAATGTCCTGTCCGAAGAAACACCGAAGAATATCGTGTAGCCAATAGTCTAGCTGCCTTAGCATCTGCACCTTGGAGATCTTATCCAACTTCACTGCCAGGAACAACTGTTAAGGGAGAAATTGTTGTTACGGAAAAATTCCTCGACCAATGGTTACTTGACGGCAATGGCACCGGGACAAAAACTGTCTATATCGAATGTAAAGATGGACTAGATATAGTTGGCTCCACAAACCTCGACCAAATTGATTACACATGTGACCCTACTCCTGAAGTTTGTAGCGACAATATTGATAATGATTGTGATGGGACAATAGACGAAGGATGTGGTGGTTGTACAGTTGGAGAAACTAGAGCCTGCGGCGACATTGCTATTTGCCAACCTGGAACTCAAGTATGTGTGCCAGGCGACGGAGATGGCGACGATGACGACGATGATGATGATGACGATGATGACGATGATAATAATCAGAATTTCGAAGCTGGACAATGGGTAGTAGATTCAACTATTCCTGGAAGCTGGCAAATTGTTGAACTAAACGAGGAAATTGGAAGTCAGATGTACGCTTCAGTCATTAGAGAAGATGATAATGTCTTTGCTTCAAAACAAGAACAATTCGGTGACTTAAGTAGAAATGAGATACCTACTAATGGTGAAGCAAGGCTTTATAAAGAAAGTGGTAACAGCTGGGAACACATTAGTAGTGCTTGGTTTGACAACTGGGGAGTTATCTGGGACTTGGAGGCGTTTAATAACACTCTACATATTGCTGGCGGATTTCTTGCTGAATCATCTCCTTTTGGCAACGAAGCGTTTGGTAGGGTTAAAAACGTACCAGGATTCTCAGGTCCAGGTGCTCCAGAGTTGCAAACATTAGAAGACGTCCCAATATCATTAGAAACATATAACGACAAACTTTACGCTGGTACTTACGGAGGTAAAGTTCATGTTTCTGCAGGCTCAGGTAGCCAATGGCAAGAAACAGTTATCACAGGAGTCAACACTCCAATATTCGAAATGCAGACCTTTAAAAATAAATTGTTTGCTGGGACAAAAGGAAAAATACTTTCTTATGGTGGTAGAGAATGGGTAGTGGCCTATGACCCACCGGGTAGTAACGATATTGTAAATTTCTCGGTAAATGGAAACTTCCTGTATGCAATGACCGACAACGGACTAATATACACCTACGATGGCACAAACGACGATGGTCAACCTGACGACGAACCTGATGCAACTTTTGCCAAAGATATAATTATTAGCACTATTAGTAATTTAGAAGATCTATTAGCTGTTGATTCTGGAGACGAAGACCTGATCGACGCTATTGGATTCCTACATATGAGCTTAGGCGAAGACGACAACCGAGCAGGTATGTCGGGTTCCGAAGTAACTTGGGGCGATAAAACGCACGTCGATGAGTGCCACGATGGATATAAAGGTAAAGACTCCTTCCAATACGTAAAAGAGTCTTGTGATAAGTTACAAAACTACATAGAAAATGACGACAACAATAGACACAATCAAGACGCCGCAGTTGATGCTGCTCGAGTAAATATTTCACTGGCAGACAAACAACTGGCAGAAATTGCTATTGCCGATGCTCAATCAGCCAACGGTGACAATGACAAAATTAACGAAGCTCAAGACGAAAAAAATCAAGGAGACACCGAGCATGCTAACGGCGGCAGCGCTATTTGCGATGAAGCAATCAGCCGATATCAAAAAGCTTGGGAATTAGCTATTGAAAGCTACAGCTGTAGCAATCTTTCATCCGCGTCGAGTCCAACCCAATCAATAGCTAGCC
>NYZO01000083.1 GCA_002687185.1 archaeon
AAATCATTTTTCTTTGATATGTCGAAGTTTATAATAGAGGGAAGGCCAACACAAACAGCAGAGGCATCTGATGTAATTGATGCATCATCTGCATGGCTAGACGGACAGACTGTAGAGGATCTTTACGAGAACATTGTTGTAAGGGGATATTCACCAGAGGGACAGACATCTTCGTCTCAAGGCTCAGCATTTTCAGGCTTGGTAGTAAAGATGCCAAAGAGGAGAAGAAAGATATTTCACAATCACGCCTTAGATCACTATCTAAAGCTATATCTTATGCTAACGACTGGAACAGATGTGTATGAAGATATATTTCCGTTCTTAGAGAGTCAGGTGCTTTTTACAGGAGTAGACGAGGGATTTGAAACAGCATTTGAAGAGATGAAAGCACAAGCTGGAGAGATGTTTCCAACCAGGGACGTAACTAGCGCAATTAACTACGATAGGCTTGTAGGAGAGTTAATAAGATCAACATTGCTTAGTCCTAAAAAATGGAGAAACAGAATAATCTATCCAAAGATTTTTGATAGAATTTTTTGCATGTTAATAGACGAAAGTGATTTTACTGTAAAGGAGTCTCCAGATTCTTCTACGACAGACGGACTTAACATGGTGTTGTCACCATCTTATTTGGCAACTGCTTTGACAACAAACCCCTTAACAGGTACACCAAACTATTCAAATCAAAATTCAGAAACAACTACAATATACAGAGAAGACAATTTAAGAAATCCAACTTATTATCAGTTTTATGTAACTGTCTCACTCAGGGCCCCAATAGAGGCAGAAATTGATATAGTTGAAGAAACCACAGACGCCCAACACCGGGATCTCCAGGCGAATGCACCCAATGCAAATCCCTGGCAATAATTGTAAACATAGGAGTTCATAGAAATGCCACTCGAAAGTATGACACAGTCAGATTCATATGTCACACCAGACAAGACTCCTGAAAGCGTAAAAGATACTCTTGGAATCACAACAGAGACATTTGTAGGTGCAGCATATCCGTCTCAGCCAGTTACACTTATAAACATACCGGAACCTAGATGGGTAAAGGGTGATTTTGTATACAACTACTACGTTAGAGATGAGAGAACTAATGGAAATGGCACAGTTAGTGTAACCCCGTCTGATGGCTCACAGACAGAGCAGCAGATTGCAAAATCTGAAAAGATGCCAAGATATGTCAAAATAACTGTCGGAGCAGCAGAGTTTGGAAACAATGACAAGATGCTAGAAAGCATAGCCAGCGGTCTGGGCCCATCACTCATAGATGACAACTTAGAGCTCATGCAGTTTGAAGGTGCCATTGCAAGTGGGCGATTTAGCGGAATAAAATTACAAGATGATCAGATTGATCAGAGTTTTTACTATGCGCTGTCTTCATCTATAAGTTTTTTTGGGGCAGGGTCTGTTACAAGCGGAAATACACAGTCATCAGTAATATCTTCTAATATTACAGCATCGGCTGCATTTGGCCCAAACGGTGAGACAATAAGAGATGCACTTTCAAACATACAGTCTCAGGGTGTAAGCTATGCACCTACAGACGTAAGAAATGATGTCACAAATGACGCATTCAGATCAGTAAGGTTTATAGATTTCGGGCTGAATATCAATAACATAACAGTTTCAAATATTATAAAAGGATCTGTAGAGGATAAGACTAACATTTACCAAAATGAAATAGAATCAATGTCAGAAACTGCAGCAGAGATTCAATCAAATGCCATCGCAGCCAGCACACCCGGTGTAATGTCATCAGATGAATGGCAGATACCAATGGAGGCAATTGATACATTTTCAACATCAGAGTTTGAAGTCTCTACAGATGGATCTTTTAACGAGTCTTCAATTCCTATTGGATTCTATATAGAGAAATTTGAAATTGTTATGAAAGATGAAGAAAATTTTGATAGAGTTAATCATTCACCGCTTATTGTAAACCAGTATGGTGATTTCTCTATACAGGATACATCAATAAAATATGGATCAACATATATCTACAATATAAAGACTGTTGCCCTGACAAGATTTGAAGCATTAAAGAGAGATGAGTCTGGAAACGTAGAGGACGAGATAGTAGTAGCTGTTGTAATGGTTGCTTCTTCTGGTTTAATGTTCAAGGTAAACTGTGTAGAGACTATACCACCTGAGCCGCCAGGAAACGTATCTTTTAAATATGATTACAAGAATGATCACTTGATGATCTTTTGGGAAGAACCTCTAAACCCACAAAGAGACGTAGTCAGATATCAGATTTTTAGAAGAAAGAGCATAAATGTGCCGTTTACTTTAATAAGAGAATATGATTTTGACTTGTCTACATCAAGAGTCCAACCTGTAGAGACAGCTCCTGATGAGCTTATAACAAGAATGGCTGGCGCTAGAAAATTCTTCAGAGATATAGAGTTTGGAAAAGAATCAAAGTATATCTACGCAATCTGCTGCGTAGATGCTAGAGGCTTTACATCAAATTATTCTGCACAGTTTGAAGTGAGCTTTAGCACTGGAAAAAACAAGCTACAGACGAATCTAGTGTCCAAAAAAAATGCACCAAAGCCCTATCCGAATATTTACCTGAATACAGATCTGTTTGTAGATACAATGAAAGATTCAGGTCATAGTAGAATGAGAATATTTTTCGATCCAGAGTACTATGACGTATATCGAGATAGGTCGGGTGAACGCGGAAGGTCCCTTAAACAGACGCAGTCATTAAAACTGATAGCTAATAATTATAAACTACAGATAATAAACGTTGACAACCAGCTAAGTAAACTAATAAATATAAAAGTAAGTGATCTAACCGGATCTCCTCTTGAGGTTCCCGTTAGTGAGACAAACATGTCAAGCATTAGCAATCTTTATCAAGACGCTATGGATTCTACTTGATTTCATTTACTAGATAGTTTTCGAAGGGTATATTTAGAAACAGGAGAGATTAAAACATGGGTTTTCTTGATCATAGTACAAATAATATTATTTTAGATGCAGTGCTTACAGACGCAGGTCGTAGAGCGCTAGCCAGAAATGATGGCAGCTTTTCTATCTTTAAGTTTGCATTTTCCGATGAAGAAGTCGACTATGGACACATAGTCAATTTTGGAAGAACTGTTGGAAAAGAAAAGATAGAAAAGAATACACCTATCCTAGAGGCATCTACCCAAGGTAACTTGGCACAGAAATACAGGCTACGGTCTGTAAACAATGATTCTCTAACGAGACTACCTATTATCTCACTAGAGACTGATTTGACAAGCAATATTCTTTCTCTATCTAGGTCTGGAACAAACACCACATCACCAACAAACAAGCTTATAAGGCTTTCACAGGTGATACAGGGTGCTGGAACAATGGATCCCGATCTAACAGATTTTAGTTTTAGAATAGTAATGGATAACTTGTTCTTGACAATTGCAGGAAGGGTACCAGACTCAGTCGACGAGAATAACATCGCGACGTATACAATAGAAGCAGATCCTACAATTACTTCACAGAACACTTCCAGTCTTAGCATGACAATAGTATGCAGATCAGCGTCAGATGATTTATTTACAAGCTATAAGCAGGTTGGAACTGATATTGTAGAGAAGATATGCTCCATTTCAGGAATAAATTCAGGAGCATTTATGAGCTTCAGAATACAGATCGTTTAATTTGCGGAGAGAGTAAGCAGTGGCAACTTTTAAAGAAATATCAGACTCTGATATAAAAACAACTAGGTCTTTTTTAAATCAACTTGTAGATATTATACAAGAAGATATATCAGGATCAAACACTAGGCGTGCATATCAAGTTTTTGTTACGGGCGGTGTTGGTCCTGGAGTGACATCATCTCTTTTTCAAACAGTATATGATCAAGACTTTGCTCTTCAGACGGCAAATCCAGTATTTGATTTAACTGTAGGGATATTTTCAGGATCAGCTATTGTAGCGTCTTCCTCTACAGGAACAGATAGTACTGGAAAACTGCTCTTCCCGTCTGAGTCTCTAATGATGCGTGAAAAAATAAGCAACTATAGACAGTTTGCACAGCTGCTTTTAGGAAATGCAGATTCTCAGTTTTCAGCACCGTTTTCTAATGCAACGTCTGCAGATATGATAAATTCTGGAATGTTTGTAGGAATCAAGCGATTGTTTGCAAGAGATATGATAAAAAGAGAAAGCTTTGCAATGAAGTTTTACACAAGTGCATCTCACTCTCCGAGAAGTGGAGGAGATACTACTGAGACTGAAAAGCCGAATCTCCACCAAACATCAGAGAGCGGATCTGCTATATTTACAGATGTCGGAGCTGCAGCAAATCTCGAAGTATCATTTGGTGGTGAGGTAGGGAACATTGTTAATGCGGTAAATACAGCTGAAAGTGTCGGAGTGATGTTTTACCAGCAGGGTATAGCTGTCTTTGATATGGCTAAAATAATATCTGGCTCACAGCATGTTTCCGGAACAATCTCTGCTATGAATGAAAGTAGTCCACAAGGTGTGGGATATGGAAAAACAATTATAGGGTCAGACACTATAGGCCTATCTGCAAATAAAAGAGCAAAATTTATTCCAGATTTAATGGTGTCAGGCTCAATAGATGATATCATCAATCACTTGGCAAGCTGTAGATTTAGCTCTGGATCAAATACAGCAATGACATTCCAGAACTTAACAAATATAAATTCAACATTAATATTTTGTCGGGCAACTGCAGATGAATTCAATTACTCTTCTAACCCAACCTATGTTGACTCTTCTGATAATAGAATTCGCGTAATCGAAAAAGGGCAAGAGGCCACACAAAAGGCATTTTCCTTTGTAACAACAGTCGGTCTATATGATGCAAACGATAATTTACTTGCAGTTGCAAAACTATCGAGGCCTATTGAAAAGAATAACGAAAAGGATATTACAGTCAGGGTCAGGTTGGATTTCTAGCGGCGGTCCTAGATGTCTATTATAAAGATTTTACCCGAATATTTAGATACATTTTCTTTAAGATTGCATCCGCAAGTAAATTATCTAAGCTCTTCAAAGCAGTCAGCTACATCACTGACAACGGGCTCAGTTACGCTTGCAGTAAGGCCAAGCAATTATTATAAAAATATCATAGATCCGGCTCAGAAAGGTCAAAATTCATATGATGTCAACAGTCCCGGTGTGGTGGGCTTTGATGAAGATGATTACGCAATACTAGAAGATCTTAACAATATTAATGATAAGGTAAGAGATCTAGGCCAAGCACTAGGTACTGGAGTAGATGTAAAAGACACGCTCCAAGACTGGATGTCTCTTGTAAACTCTTCATCGAATATTGCTAGAAACACAAAAAGATTTCAAATAGTAAGATTTGATCCGCCGTTTTCTTTTACTAAAAACTCTACAGTAAAAAATATAACTAGAACTGTATTGATGCCATTCTATGCTGCACATTACGATATGTGCCAGTTTGGATACACTAACTATCATACGATGAATTTCTTTACAGGATCGTTAGTCCCTTCAGATTCTGCGATACTTTATTCTAATATGCAGCCTGCTGCAGGTGTGGGTAGACCATATTCTCCTTCTGGGTCATTTACATTTGACTTCTATATAAACCCAAGATACACAAACGATATAGGGATACCGTATCATGCTGGGACAATAATGCATCTCAGCTCCACATACGCAATATCTCTTGTATCCGGAAGCTCAACAGACGGTAATGGATCTGCTTCTTCGTTTAAAATAATGTTGCAGCTTAGTCACAGCGCTGATATAGATCCCAGCAGAATAAACACGGAGATAAAGAATAATGCAAGAGACTATCCCAGAGATTTAGTTTTTGTTTCAAATGATATTTTAAAGAAAAATCACTGGCACCATGTTTCTATAAGATGGGGAGGGGATAAAATTAATGCAGGAACAGGAAGCAT
This sequence comes from archaeon, assembly GCA_002687185.1. Classification (GTDB taxonomy): domain Archaea; phylum Nanobdellota; class Nanobdellia; order SCGC-AAA011-G17; family GW2011-AR20. Next base: position 5,913 of record NYZO01000083.1, read on the forward strand.
CTTTATAGATGAAGATGTTTCAAACTTTAGCATACCGTCTTCATCTATACTTCCCCCAAAAAATGTTGCTTCAAGCGCACTTGTCTTTGGAAACTACCTGACTTTGCCTGCATCAAGAAATGAGGCTAAATTTTTTAACGGAACAAATGGAAAAGCAGAAGGAGTATATCCATATGAGGCAGGGTTTACTGAAGATCCTCTAGATTATTCATTTACACATCCGTTGAACGCAGAGATACACGATGTAAAGCTATTTGATAAGTTTGCGTATCATCATGAGATAAAAGAGTTTGCAAAACATGGAAGAAAGTCTACAGACGGATTGATGCTGTATGTTCCTCCATATTTTGTCAAGGAGACTAGACAAAGAGAGACTCTTATAACACCGTTTCAAACAGAGACAAAGTCTACAAAGTGGCCATTTAACTATGTGTACTCGTTTGGAGTCGGCGGATTTATGATAAATCTACAGAATTAACCGCAGTAAACTATTATCTCCTTATAATGGCGCCACTAATTGTGGCGGTTAGTTCTGTTTA
>NYZO01000084.1 GCA_002687185.1 archaeon
AACTGCGTTCGTTAAAATCTCGTCCGCTACTTTGAATGCGGTATGTAAAGGTAGGTCAGGTGCAAGTTCTAATAATTTATCGTTTGGAATGACAATTAATGTATCTACGACGTTCTCTAACTTTTCTAGGCCGATCACTGCGTTCTCGTAACGACGCTGACCCTCCATTGAGAACGGCATAGTAACAATAGCAACAGTTAATGCGCCGTTTTTCTTAGCGATCTCAGCAACTACTGGAAGAGACCCTGTACCGGTTCCGCCTCCAAAACCGCATGTTAGAAATACCATGTCAGAGCCGCCTAACTTATCTTTGATTTCATGTTCTGATTCGCGAGCTGCTTCTTCACCAGTTGACGGGTCGCCGCCAGCACCAAGGCCTGCAGTTGTTTCACGACCGATTAGAATTTTGACAGGAGCGTTTGAATATAATAAATCTTGAGCGTCAGTGTTAACTGCAATAACTTCAGCGCCTGCAACGCCGACTTCTAAAATTCGATTAATAGTATTGTTACCGCCGCCGCCTGCGCCAACGACTTTGATCTTTGCTTTTTGCTTGGTTAAAATATCTTCTAATTCTGCGTCGATTTGATTAGGAGTAAGAGTAGGACCGGGCTCAGTTTTGTTTGCGTCTTTGATAGTTTGATTTTGCTCGTTTTGATTTATTGTTTGAGAACCGTTAGTTGCGTCTCCCATTGATTTTTGTTCATTTTGTTCTTGTTCTGAGCGTTCCTTGACTTCGCGAATAAATGTTTCCATTATTTTGTTCTCACCGATTAGAGAATGCATGATGCTTCTATTTAAAGTTATTTATGATTTAGTTGCTATTTTTACCGTTGTGAGCGCTGGAAAACGCTGTTTCAAATTTTTCTCAATTATCGGTTTCATACGCGAGTCAATCTCTTTAGAACACGTGATAGTTACAGCTTTATCTTTTAATGAAATAGTTGCATCTGGTATTGCTAGATGGACATAACCTTGAATTTGGTCTTTTAACTCAGTTACTTTTTTATTGATACGGACCTTATATCCTAGATCTTTTCCAGCTAAGGGATGATTGAAATCTAAGATTACTCGACCGCCACTTACTGTTTTAACACGCGCTATAGTTCCGTCAAGGTCGATCTGCATGCCAACCTGAGGCTCAACGTTATGTTTTTTAAATTCAGCTAAAGATATCAGTTTAGTTCTCTTTGGATCACGCTTGCCAAACGCTTGGGTATGAGGTACTATTAAATCGTAAGTCTTGCCAATTTCTTTATTGATTAGTTGTACATCAAGCCCAGGCAAAAGATCAGCTTTGCCTAACTTAATAATCTTTGTAGGAACTTTCTGGTCTGAATTCTTATCAATTATAGTTAAATCAGTGAAATCAAAAACTCTTGTGTCAGCTAAAGTAAAACCTACATAATCAATCTCTATAACATCGTTCTCTTTGGTTCTCATAAAAGATTGTTCGGATAATCCATATTTAAGTTTTGTTGTTTGAGAAGTGTAGTCACTCGAGAATAGAAAACCTTTTAAAGTTAATTGCTCGGGGGTTTAACCATGGTAGAACAACAATGGCGAGATTTACTCGACCCAAAAGTACGTGGCCATTTAGAGCTACAACTCAAAGAAGTTTCTTCGCAAAAAAAAGCTTTTATTAACGCACCTAACGCTAATGTCGCGCAATTATGGTGCTCGATTGCTATTTTATCTGATCATCTGTATCAAGTGACTTCGCGGATGAAACAACTTGAAGGGATGCTTGAAGCAATGGTAAAGCCAAAGACGAAAACCAGAAAGAGACGACGAAAGACGAAGAAATAGATCTTTACGTACATAGTTTTTAAAAAAAGAATTTTTTTTCGTGTTTATTAATGGATCATATGTTACGTTCTGAGCCGTTTAATTTCGAAAAATTAAAAGGTATGTCTGGAGTATATAACCCAGATCTAGAAGAATTTGAACGTTATGACCCACCTGAATTTTTATTGTTAATTAATAATATGTTGACTTATCAAACCGGACCCATCTTTACTGGAGAAACAGAATCCACAACAAGAAAGATGGGATTTTTTTTCGAAATGGTTTCCTTTGATCCCCAAAACTTTCAATTTTTTAAATTTCCAAATATGGAGCTAGTAGATGCAAGATACAATAATGGGTCAAGACTTTCTGATGGAATTCTAGCCTATCAACAACCTTTCCTCTTTAGGATGCATCGTAAACCTGTCGTGACAACAAAAGGAATTACCCTTCAAGGAATTATTAATGAATATAATATACCAACACAAACGTTAGGAGATCCAAAACAAGCAACCCTTATGTTCAACCAAGGGCCAACATATAAACAGATGTGTAAGCTTCAAATCATTTATAATATCATTTCACCCAAAGACCGAGAGTTGCATTCCGAAATTTAATAAAGAACCGATTTCTAAACATCTGATTATGGTTACATTTAAGACGTTCATAGATTATTTCATGAAAGAAGTAACGTTCTTTGGTGGGCTCTTGTTTTATGGTGCGTTGTCTGCATTCTTCTTATTTACTAACCAATTTGAGTATATGTTGTTCTTTTTATTTGGCGGAATACTGCTTCATCTGATACCGTTTAGTATACGATATATCTATTTTAAGAAACGACCAGAACCAATACATTATAATTCATTACTAGAAAAATTAGCTGCGTCGTCGTTTCCAAGCATACACACGGAACGAGCGTTCTTTATTGCTATGTTTTTATTTCAAAGATTTAATTTGTTTGGGAGTCTTGCATTTATCGGTGCTGGATTGGTTGGAATGTCACGAATACACCTTAAACGGCATGATAGAGTAGATGTAGTAGTTGGTGCAGTACTAGGCATTGGTATAGCACTTTTGGTGGGAACATGGACTTGATTGTACAAACAGTTGCAGGACTCGAAGAATATGTCTCTAAAAATAAAGGGAAAGTGATCGGGCCCGGGTTTATTTTGTATAACCAAACAATGAAGCCAAATCAACGAATGATTGCGATGTTTGAGAACTTTACGCGAATTAAATTTAAAACGAAAAAAAGTCTATTAGAAAATCTTAAAAGAAAAAAGATTAATTTGAAAGGGTCATATGCAGTTAGATGCCAGAGAATAGGAAAACATAAATTCTCGTCAAAATCTATTGAGAAAGACATAGGGGCAATACTAAAGACTCAGAAGAACTCAGTAGACCTTACTAAACCAAAAACAACCATTGTAACCCACATTATTGATCAAGATTGTTTTGTGAGCAAACGAATATGGACAAAATCGAAAACCTACCTGGTTAAGCCACATCAAGGGTCAATATCGCCAGTTCTTGCCGCGAGTGCATTAGAGTTTGTCGGGTATACACCTGCCAAATCATTACTAAATCCGATGTGCAAAGACGGTGTATTGTGCATTGAAGCAGCCTTGCAAAAAGGTAAGAAAATAATCGGGCTTGATTCGGAACAGTCAATACACGCAGCACGAATAAACGCGAAAATTGCAGACGTAAAACCAGAAATGTTTGTTAAAATGTCGCTTGATTGGGTGGATACAAAGCTTGATCAGCAGAAAACAGACATAATTGTTTCAGTATTACCGTCAAAATCTAAAACAAAAACCGAATATTATATCGATATGATCTATAAAGAGTGCCTAAAAGTATGCGTGCATGCACTAAAACCTAAAGGTGTAATAGGAGTCCTAGTCCAAAAACCAGAACAGTTCATAACACTTGCTAAAAGGCAATTTATGGTTGAAAAACAAGTAGATATTGTTATCGGACACCAACCGATGACCATTCTTAAACTATTGAAACAGACGGAAAAAACTAAGTGACTATTGGAAAAGCGAGAATAGTACCTCTATACCGGAGTAAATAGTTACCTTTTCAAACGCATTTTCTATATAAAGGCGGGTTAATTTTAACGAAAATGGAAGATATTATAACATTGCTTAAAGATAAAGAAAAAGACAGAAATAAGCTAATGAACAGTCCGGAAATAGGCCTAACTCGGGCAAAAAGAGAAGATATGTGGAAAAATGACATACAGATCTATCATAATGAGTTAATAAAAAAATGTTTGGAAGATGTTGATGATAGTCTTCCACATAAAGATGTTGTTGAACTCAGAGAATATGCGTTTTGCCTTAACAGAGAAGCTGAGATTCGAGTGCTTGCACATTGGGCTAAAAAAGGTTATAATATTTTATTAAGTGGACGGTGCAACCCTAAAATAGTCAACAGCTTTAGATATTATGTTCCTATGTTTGGATCAAGCAACGGTACTTCTTCGCATTCGTTTAGTAAGTGTGTTGAAGCGTGGCACTGGGAACCCCCCTTAAAAAGAGACGTTAATACACCAGACAAAGTGATGTATTTTATAGGAGAGATGGCTGATAAGAATCTGTATCTTCCAAAGGGAAAAATCAAGGATAAACTCGATTCAAAAACAGAACTTGAATTTATGAACTTTCTACAAAAACTTACTACCATGAAAGGATCGTTAATCCAAGGACGAAGACTTGGTGGAATAATCGATGTAGTAAATGAACATCTTGGTGTGGACCCGATAAATCTTGGAAATAAAAACACAACCCAAAAGGATTCTCGCAACCCACTGACGTTACTCAGAAAACTTATTTTTTAATTAATTATATAGATTAATAGACCGCAAAAACAAAGAAACATTTTTATAGACGGATAACTGACCACTCTTTTGAGGTTAAAATCGCAAAAGAAATTATTTTTTGGGCGGATCAATTGGCAGATGCGATGATCAAGAGAAAACAGTTCAATTATATTAATCAAAAGTATACTGTGCCAAAGACGTTTGTTGTTAAAAGCTCAACTTCAATATCAGGGGTGCCGCATATAGGAAACGCAGCAGACGTGATCAGACATGACGCCGCAGTTCGAGCGTTAAAAGATAGAGGTAAAAAAGTAAAATATATTTGGGTTGGAGAAGACATGGACGCACTGCGTAAAGTGCCCGCAGGAATCCCTAAACATTATAAAAAATATCTAGGGATGCCGGTTGCTGACCTGCCCTGCCCAGACGGCTGTTGTGACAATTATTCTGAACATTTTTGTACACTCTTTGTTGAAAGTTTAAGGAAAGAGTTCGGGACTAACCCTACATTTATCTCTACAGCCAAAACTTATCGAAAAGGAGTGTTTCACAAAGATATTAAAAAAATTATGGCCAATGTCGCAGAAGTAAGATCAATACTCGATCAATACAGAAAAGAACCACTGCCAAAAGACTGGAACCCGTGGAAACCTGTATGCGATGAATGTGGCAAACTAATGACAACACAAGTTATCGGAGAACCAAACGCAGAAAGTGTTGAATATCAATGTAAAGATTTCTCGTTTCAAAAGTTTGGGAGCGATTCAGCCTACACAGACCTTAAAGGTTGTGGGCATCACGGACAGAGCGATCTGAAAAAAGGGAACGGGAAATTACTCTGGCGAGTTGAGTGGGCGATGCTTTGGAATACGTGGAAAGTACATTTAGAAGGCGCTGGAAAAGAACATTATATGCCGGGTGGTTCGTTTTGGACCGCTGGTGAGATAGCTGAGAAAATATTAGGGTTTGCTGAGCCGTATCCAGGGAAGAATCCAATACAACCTTATGAATATATTACAGTAGGTGGTGCTAAAATGAGCGCGTCAGTTGGGAACACAGTCGCAACTTGGGAATGGCCTAAATTTGCGCCAGCTGAAGTGTTACGATTATTGTTCATGAAAAAACCGACCAAACAGCGAGATTTTACATACGAAGGAATATTCTCTGTGGTTGATGAGCTGGATAGGTTTGAGAAGATTTATTTTGGTAAAGAAAAAGTAGAGAATAAAAAAGAACTCGAAGACACCAAACGACTATTTGCAATGTCGATGGTTGAGATGCCAAAAAAATATAGAGCGCCAATATCGTTCACATTCCTTGCGTCTTTATCAGCAATACATAAAGAATTCAAAGACGTTGAAAAAATATTGAAAGATTTAGGACATCCTATAATAGATCGAGCATTTACTAAAAAAAGGTTCGAGCAAGCGTCGAGATGGTTTGAACTTTATGCGCCTGAGAGAATGAAATATACAGTGCAAGATAAGTCTAATGTTAAACTTGATGCAACTCAACAACAAGCAGTAAAAGAATTAGTAACACTCTTAAACAAAAAAACCTTAACTGAAAAACAACTGTTTGGCTCGTTTAGAGATATTTGTGAACAAGTAAACATCCAACCAAAAACATTTTTTCAAACAATTTATACAATACTAATCAATAAACAACAAGGGCCGAAACTTGCGCCGCTAATACTTGCAATCGGACAGAAAAAAGCTGCGGCAATATTGAAAAAAACTCTCTGATTAATAGAAAAGTATTGTGTAATTTACTACTTTTTAGAGATCATTGTAAAACCTTCATAACCTGAAAATACCCAAAACATTTAAATATAAGCGATGACCGTACTATCTATAAAACGACGTTAGAGACGTTGTATTAATTAAATAATCATAAAGGAGGAAATATAAAATGGCAGAATTGTTAGTTGTCCGAAGTAAAATTAAAGAAGCAGCTGAAGGAGTCAATGTAAGCGGAGACTTTGCAGCAGCTTTGAGTGAGAAAGTTGAGCAACTTATTAAAGACGCAGTAAGACGCGCTAAAGAGAATAAACGCGGAACTATTAAACCAAGAGACCTGTAAAACGGGTCCAATCTTTTTCTTTTTAACTATTAGACGCCTGTCCACTTTAATAACGGAGGATGAAACAAAAAGGGACGAGGGCTGAACGAGAATTATTACATCTATTCTATGATCATGGTTGGATTTGTGTTCGGGCTGCAGGCTCTGGAAGTATACCACTGCCATGTCCGGATGTGATTGCAGGACATAAAGGGCGAGTGCTCGCAATCGAGTGTAAATCAACTAAGAAGAAGAAGAAATATTTAGAGAAAAGAGAAGTGAAAGAACTGATTGTTTTTGCAGAAACGTTTGGGGCGAGACCTGTAATTGCTTTGCGCTGTGACCGAGCAGGATGGTTCTTTTTTAGTGCATATAATCTATACGAGAGTGAAAAGTTCTTTGTTGCAGATTCAGCTAAAGGGATATTGTTTGAGACGATAATAGAAATTCCGAAAGAGAGTTAAGAGATTATTTCTTAGTGGTTTTTTTCTGAGATGGTTTCTCACTCTTTTCTTTCTTCATGGGTTTTGGACTTTTCTTTACGTCCTTTTTTGCGTCTTTACTTAAATCCTCATCAAGACGTTTAGTACAACGACATTTAGGGAAATTAGAACAACCTAAAAATGCACCATAAATTCCTTTGCGAACAATTAATGTGCCTTCTTTACATTCTGGGCAGGACGTAGGTTTTTTCGTGTGCTTGTCAATGAGTGATTTTAATTTCCTCTCAGCTGCACGCTTCTTAGGACATTTTGGATTGAAACATAATACGCTCGGACGTTTGCCTGCGCGAATGTACAAAATATTTGGATAAGAACAGTCTTTGCAATCGCTTCCAGCAGGTTTGATTAAACCGTTTTGTGGGATCTTAAAAATAATATCGCAATCAGGATAGCGACTGCAACCAATAAACTTAGCCTTGATCTTTTTTGAATACATAAGTTTTAGTTTACCCTTTTCACATTTCCTACATTTACATAAAGTAGCAGCCAAGTCGCGAGTTAGACGGTATGCCTTAATCAAAGCTTTGCCGATCTTGTCCTCGTTGTCTTTGAACTCTTTGCTAATCTTGTTAAGTACAGTCTTTGCCTCAGCCAAAATAGTCTTTTGTTGTTTTTTGCCTTCGCGTACCTTCTCAACCTCTTGCTCAAAATGTTGAGTTAGTTTCTCGTCGACTAAGTCAGGGACATATTGCTCTAAAACTTGATCGATTTTCTTGCCTAACGCAGTAACCTTAATGCTTTTGCCGTCGATATAGTTTCGGTCGTACAATGTTTGTAATATGTTTGAGCGAGTTGCACGAGTTCCCAAGCCATGCTTTTCCATTTCAGTAATAATTGATCCCTGAGAGTATCGGCCTGGAGGTTTTGTCTGATCGTGTTTTAAATCAAGCTTAGTTACAGCATAAGATTTGCCTTGTTCTAAGTTTGGGACGACCTCTTTGTCTTTGGCTGAGAAAGGATCGTAATACTCCATCCAACCGCGCACCAAAGTTCTAGTACCCTTAACCTTGAATTGTTCTTTGCCAAGCGTTAACTCAGCAGTAATAGTTTCTTTTTGTGCAGGCTCGCCAAAAACTGCGAGGAAACGTTTTACAATTAAATGATAGATTTTCTTGTCGTCCACATTTAATGAACGAGCAGTCTTTGGAGGAGAAGCTGTAGGATAAATAGCAATGTGAGCTGGATCAGTTTTCTTACCCTCTACTGGTTTAATGATCTTTTGCCCTAGAATCTTTGTGCTTGATTTTTTAGCTTCGGTTACTTTTAATAACGCTTTTAGAATTTTTTTGTAATTGATACTTGTAGGTAGCTTCTCGCTTGACGTACGAGGATATGACGAATAGGCCTTAGTATATAATTTTTGGGCTATATCTAAAGTACGTTTAGGCGAGAAACCGTACAATCGATATGATTCTGTCTGTAGTGATGTGATATTAAACGGGAGTGGCGGGCTTGATTTGAACTCGTTTTTACGGACGTTTGTGACCAAAGCTTTTTTCTTTTTACATCTATTATATATCTGTTTGGCTAGTTTGCCGTCGAACATACGATCTTTGACGTGATGAAGGATAACTTTAGGGCGAGTGTTTAGATGTGCGAACAATTGCCAATAATCACGTGGCTTGAAACGTTTTATCTCGGCTTCTTTTCTTGCTAGTAATGCCAAAGTAGGAGACTGGACACGGCCGGCGCTGAGTATCTGGTAGCCTTTTTTAGTCTTTTGGAGAGCGAGCATTAATGCACGAGAGGAATTAACACCGTACAGGAAATCTAGGAAATGACGAGTCTCGCCTGCTAAAGCTAACGGTTTGTCGAAACTATTTGCCATGTTTTCAAAAGCATTCTCTAAGTCTTCTTTAGTTAAAGTACCGAACTTCATCCTTTTGGCGCGTTTTTTTCCGATCAATAGATATAAAACGTTCTTAAAAATTAACTCACCTTCTGTGTCGTAGTCGCATGCGTTAATGAACGCGTCCGCTTTCTTTGCAACATGAGCTAGAGCGTTTACATATTTAATGGTGAATTCAGAGTGTTTGCTTACCTTATACGCAGGCTTCCACTCAATATCAAAAACAGGATATGTCCACTTCTTCTGGGTTTTAACCTGACTTAATGAAAACAAATGACCGACAGCGCAACTGACTAAGAACTTTTTACCGCCCCTTTTGAAACTATAATATGGAACTTTTTGGTAACTTAATTGCTTTAAATCAGATTTGGCGAGCGCACGTGCTATTTTTTTGCTTGCGTCAGGTTTCTCAGTCACGATTAATGTAACCATGGATGTTTTAATCCTTAGCGGGTGGTACTTAAGCCTTTCTGTTTTTTAGAGTATAATAGAAAAAATTCATAATTTAAGACATAATTATTAGCTAAATTTTTGGTTTTTCGTCTTTGAACTGTCGCCGATATTTACCCCAACGATCATTCAACTTAGCTTTCGGCGGCAATGGATTAATCGGTTTACCCCCGCAAGAACAAACTTCTTTTAAAGTGAACTCACTGCATTTAGGACATTGCAAGATCTCAACCATCTTTTTTAGAACTGAAGACGCCGTGTTGTTTCTCAACGGACGTTTGAAGAGACGTTACTAAATCTTTATACACAGACTCGGCCTCTTTATAACCAGGTTCAGTGATTGAGACGCGATAACGAGGTGCGCTTACATACGTGATAGTTGCAGACGGATGTTTTTTCATTACTCCGGCCATGATCTTTTTAATAGTAGACATCCCGTCTGGAGTTTGGAATTGAACTTCAAATGTGCCGTTAATACTTACTGAAGATTTTTTGATCTTGTCTTGGATGAACGTAGTAAAATCAGTACTAATTTTTTTGTCTATACCTAACTCTTCTAAAATAGATGAGCCGGATTCGGCAACCTCGCCAAAACAATCAAACAACGTATCATACTCGTCAATGATTTTACGGCCTAAATTCTCAAAGACAGATTTCTCAGGCAATTTCTGTTGTTTTGCAAACACTTCAAGCAACTTTTCAGCGCGACCTTCTTGAGCACGCTCTGTGATTTTTTTCTTACGCTGGGATAAGTTAACTCGTCTTAGTGATAAATCAATATGGCCCTTTTGAGGGTTGACACGTAGTACCTTACAAACAATTACTTTATCTTCTCGAACGAAATCGCGTAAATTTCTAATGCGGCCAGGAGATACTTCAGAGATATGGACCATGCCCTCTTTATTTTCGTACTCGTCTAAGCGCACGAACACTGAGTGGAATAGTATTTTTTTAACTGTGCATAAGATAACGTCGTTGACTGCTGGGAAACCAGTCTTTTTGAAATACATTTATAATACCTCTAAAATACGAGACTTAATCCGTGACTTGCCGCCTGTAGGAGTGCTTAGAGTTTTACTGCAAACTAAACATTTAACCTTAGTTGCTGTTTTACCAAATATGATTTGTTCGTTTTTGCAACCAGTGCAGCGGACTTTGATGAATTTACTATCGCCTGTGCGAGTGATATTTACCATTGATATAAACCATTAAAAAGGGATATTATAAATGTTTCTGTGAAAGGCATATGATAAAATGGACACTATTATAACAGAAACTGAACAGCCTGTGATTACAAATGGATTGCTAGATTTGTTGCCAGGAATCGGTCTTTGTACGTTCCTATATCGAAACAAAAATGTGATAAAAGACCCCTATATAAGAAAAAGATTGGTTAGATAAACCGATCCGTTGTTTGCGACGAAATTTATCTTAACTGGGGTTTATCAAGCGTGTTCCATATACTTTTTAGATTTAGCTTCTAAAGGATTAGTTTCAGATGTGATGCGCGATGTGTTATTTCAGTGAAGCAAATTACTTTATCAATTAACTATGATTTTTCCGAAACTTTTTAGGATCTATTCGTCTGAGTAGGATTTGTTCCGTATCTCTCAATTGTTTTTTCGCATTTCTTTACAATAGACTTATTTTAGATTAGACCTTTAAGATCAGCACGGAAATATATATATAGGAGAGGATATTAAATAATATTATATGATATTAACATGGACCGGACAAAATATGAAATCGAGATTGCCCACCACGTATTTAGTAGAGCTCTTGAAAGAAAGATCGATCCAGATGTCATCAAAAGTGTTATATGGAATGGGAAAATTGAACGATTCGGCAAACATTATATCAAATTCAAATCAAAATCGATCGTCTGTATAGGGGAAATCAAAGGTATGAAGCTTAAAATAATTACAATTGGATGGAGAAACTAAAAATGAAAAAATGTTCAGAATGCGAAGGAGAAATGGTTGAAAAAACTAAGATGACACCAGATGAAATTAGTTATCACTACTATAGATGTACATCCTGTGGAGAAGAGATTGTGGACATGAAACAACTAGATCAAGTTGCAGATAAATATCGAGTAATGAAAAAGTATCATGCAACGTTAAACAAATGGGGGCTCAGTCTTGGGCTGCGCATACCTAAACAACTAGTTGAACAGTACAAATTCTCGGAAAAAGAAGAAGTTGTTATCATCCCAGAAAAAAAAGGGATCTTAATTGTATCACAAAGTAAAAAATAACTGTACGGAATATAGTTGAAAAGTTTTATATAAAAACATTCTATATGGCTAAGTTTATGAAGAAGAAAACGATCTTAACCATTATAATTCTAATCTATCTTACATTAGTTATAGCATTCAATTTCGAATATTATTCAAACGTAGTTAAAAGTAAAATTATACGGGATGCAGTTGACAATTCTCCAGGAAAAGCGCCAGAAAATACCTACCCACTCATCCTTTTACACGGTTTCAATCCAACCTACTCAAGAGGCACTTCAGGAGTAACTTTAAAGAATCTACAAGATGAACTATCAAAAGATTTAGATTATGTAAACAAAGGAATCTTAACAGACGAATCTCACTGCGGTGAACTTAAATATTCGAAAAACCCAATTATAATAAGAGTTACATATTTCGAGAATTTTAAGCTTTTAACTATTGATGAGTATAGCCGAAATATCCAGAACTCAATTTCGAAAATAAAATATTGTACAGGTGCTGAAAAAGTTGATATCATCGGTAATTCTATGGGCGGGGTGGTTGCAAGAAATTATATTAAAAAGTTAGATGACTCGTCAGTTAGAAGAATGATTTTTCTAGGAACACCAAACCATGGAGGTGTTTATAATGTAGGTGAGATTGCTAACCTACTCGCTGGAGGTGAGTCAAGAATTAACTTGGATTTTATCGAGCTTTCAGGGGATAGTAAATTCATGACAGAATTAAACAAAGGTGATGAAACGCCAGGAGATGTAGAATATTATAGTATAGCTGGAGATATCGATGGGAAAGGAGACGGTCTTGTCTTAGCAGAATCAGTATTTGTAGATGGAGATACAGACAAGATAACAGTAGAGTGTAACCACTTAGTTCTTGGATTCCCAAAGCTATGTCCAAAAGCTTACGAGTTCATTAAAAAAAGCCTTACCCGAACCTCTTAAGTGACAAATAACAGGCAGATTTTTAAACAATTACGTTTTAAACTATAGGATGCGCGCCAAACCAAGACAAATTGATTATAAATATAACTTTCAACTATATTGGAGTCTCTTAAAAAAATATAAATGGATGCTCTTCTTTGTATTACTTTTAACGCTCGTTACAGAAGCTACGTATACCTTAGACAAATTCCTGTTCAAAGTAGTAATAGATGATGGGACTCGGTTTGCTGCTAATGAACTTCTAAAATCAGTGTACGTACAAACGCTCTTGATTCTCCTTTTAATTTATTTAACTAGTATTAGCATTCGAACTGTTAGTAGATGGGTTAACCTGCACGTGTTCCATAAACTTGAAGGGAACTTAATGGTTGACCTCAAGACAAAATTCTTTAATCATCTTGTACACTTATCACACAATTTCCACACAACACACAAAACTGGGTCGCTAATTTCTCGGTTAGTTCGAGGAGGCGGGTCAGTTGAGAGGATGACTGATCTAGTAGTGTTTAATGTAGCACCTTTAATATTTCAGGTAATTGTTGTTGGCGCATCGCTCTTTTATTTCGATCGTGCGTCAGGAGTAGTACTGTTTGTTATGGCCATCACGTTCATAGGGTATAGTATCTTCATCCAACGAACAAAACAAGAAGCAAACATGATAGCAAACGATACAGAAGATATAGAGAAAGCAAACATAAGCGATTATTTTACTAACATAGATTCAATTAAACATTTTGGCAAAGAACATGTTATTAAACGTAAATTCTCACGGCTTACACATAATACTAAGAAGGCTATGATTAGAAACTGGAACTATTTTAGATGGCTTGATGCAGGGCAGATGTTTATCTTAGGGGTTGGTTTGTTATTACTGGTTTATTTTCCGATAACTAAGTTTTTAGCAGGGGCATTAACAATAGGTACATTAGTGTTTATCTATACAGTTTATGGTAACTTGATAGGGCCGTTGTTTGGGTTCGTGCATGGTATAAGACAATTCTATCGGTCCATGGCAGACTTTGAATCGCTATTCCAGTATCATAAAATCGAGAACGAGATCAAAGATGCGTCAAACGCAAAACCGTTGCAGATTAAAGGCGGGTCAATCGAGTTTCGAGGGGTTACATTTACCTATTACAAAAACCCGCTACTAAAGGACTTTGATCTTATGATTCAACCGCAAAAGAAAATTGCTTTAGTAGGGCACTCAGGGTCAGGAAAATCTACGCTGATCAAATTACTGTATAGACTCTATGATCCTGAACGTGGCGGGATCTATATTGATGGGAAAAATATACGCGAATGCAGACAAGAAACACTAAGGTCTGAACTGAGCATAGTGCCGCAAGAAGCAGTTTTGTTTGATGATACCATATTTAATAATATAGCATTCTCAAGGCCTGGAGCAAAACGAGAAGAAGTGTTTGCAGCAATGAAGTTTGCACAACTTGATACGTTAGTTGATGAACTCCCAGATAAAGAAAAAACAATAGTTGGTGAGCGTGGGGTTAGGTTATCAGGTGGAGAAAAACAACGGGTCTCAATTGCTCGGGTGCTTTTGGCAGATAAAAAAGTGTTAGTATTAGATGAAGCTACATCTGCGTTAGACTCAAAAACTGAACATGAAATACAACGAGACTTAGAACGATTAATGAAAGGTCGGACGACGATAATAATAGCACATAGACTGTCAACCATCATGAAAGCTGATGAGATCATAGTGCTTGAAAAAGGAAAAATAGTGCAACGAGGAACACATAGACAATTAATCCTAAAAAGAGGCGTCTATAAACAACTTTGGAATCTGCAAAAAGGTGGGTATATTAAGTAAGGTCTTTTTCTAACTAGTAAATATCTGAAAAGGGAATAGTTGTAAATGGAGCGTTTGAACACATTCGTATGACACAGCATAATGGTGGAGATTATATTACGATAAATTCAGCACCGTACGATCAACGATTCAATCTTACGTCAAGGGAGCCTGTTCCTGCAAGCGGCCTTCGAGATTTCATGACAAAATATTTTGGAAATTTACCTCAAGACACAAACCCTAGTCAATGAAGTAGTATAAACCTAAACATTTAAATCTTCTTTTAGTAAACAGTATATTATGCCAGTAAATGCAACGTACGAATTCGCTAAAGCACAAGTTGCCTACGACGAAGCTAAGACGCCGCAAGAGAAACTTCAAGCGTTAAAAGAGATGCTTGCAACAGCGCCGTCACATAAAGGTGCTGAGAAACTACGATCAGGAATAAAACAAAAAATAGCACGCTTCAAAGAGATGAGCATTCGTGCAAAGAAAAAAGGCGGTTCTGCCTACCAAACGATAAGAAAAGAAGGGGCCGCGCGAGTTTGCATAATAGGAAAAACTAATAGCGGTAAATCAACTCTACTAAAAGAACTCACCGGCGCTAACCCGAAAATTGCGTCTTATCCGTACACTACAACAATGCCGGAAGTAGGTACACTCGATTACAAAGGGATAAAACTTCAAACAGTCGAACTACCAGCAATTACTAAAGATTATGTGGAAAAAGAGAAAGGGTTGTTCTTTCTAAGTATTGCAAAAACGTCTGATCTCCTAGTCGCAATAGTTTCAAACCAACTTGATGAAGCATTCATACAAAAAGAACTTGATGCAGGAGAATGTAATATTGATGTGCTCTTTATTAAAAGAAATAATACTCTACGCTCGATTAAAGACAAAATATGGATACATCTCGATCTCATCAAAGTCTATACCAAAATACCAGGCAAACCAAAAGAAGAGCAACCGCTCGCTCTGAAAAAAGATGCTACCATGGAAGAGATGGCAAAAAAAGTGCACAAAGATTTTGTTAAAAAGTTTAGATTCGCACGAGTCTGGGGCAAAAGTGCTAAGTTTGGTGGTCAGAAAATCCAAAACTTAAATCATGTATTACAAGATAATGATGTGGTAGAGTTTCATGAGAAATAGTCTGTGTTTCGGATTTTATCCTTTATTTTTTCAATGACCGTTGATTTCAATTGGCTAGCACGGGATTCTGAATACATGTGGTTCTTACCAATTTCCTTAAGAGTTAAACCTTCTACAAAATACTGATGAATGATTTCTTTATCTTCTGGTTTTAAGGTCTCTATGACCGACTGTAGTAATTCTTTCCTTTCATTCGCTAAAGCTACTTCATCAGGGGTTTCTGTTACCATATCGGCTACTGAATCTCCAATGTCGATACTTTCTTGTTCTTGATTAATCACCGGTAACTCCAAAGAGACAATTGTACCTTGATATACCCGTTTTGTATCATGGACTTTTTCTATTGGCCAATCTAAATAAGTAGCTAAGTCTTTAGATGTAGGCTCATCTTCGTAAGTTTTTCTCCATTGTTCTTCTGCTTCATCAAGAGCTTTTCCGTCGTTTGCTATGCCATGAGAGAATCTCCCAATTCTTCTAGCTTCATCTAAAATCGCACCCTTTATTCTCTCATAAGCGAATGTATTAAACCCCCCAATCTCACTATTGTACCGAGAATAGGCCTCGCATAAACCAGCAAATCCAACACTAACTCGTTCGTCTATCGGAAAGTCTTTATTGTTAGCACAAACCCTTACAGCAATATATTTCACTAAATTACCATATTGTTCTATAATATCATTAGAAACCTCTTTTGTCATAGACGATTCTGACCATCACCTCCTTATATATC
>NYZO01000085.1 GCA_002687185.1 archaeon
CAGCTAAAGTACCTTTATTTAGAGACAGTAGAACTGGCAAACTATACGCTAAAGATGGTCCAAGACGAGCCAAATTAACAGATTCAGTACCCGCCCACAGAGTGCTAAGAGGCCAAAAAGTATTTGAAATATTAGGCCGGCATGTAGAAAAAGCTTCAGATTTAACTAAGACAGAACGTAGTATGCTAATAGATAAAGGCTATATTATGACTCTATTAGACAACGGTAGTTTAATAGATTTAAGGTAATTGATATGACTTCTAGAACAGTAACAAAAGCTCTAATAGCTCGTGAAGACTTGGCTATAGGTCAAGGAGCCACTTCTCAAACACGTCAAGGTGTTAGTACTAATGTCAATCAAATAGACTTACCTTGGATTCTAACTACACTAGTAGAAATTGAGACTCTCAATACAACTAAGTATAAACATTGCATTTATGATTCAGGCTCTGACGTTCGGTTGTACCGTTATGATGCTACTTCGGCAGAAACTGCAGACGACTATGACTATATAGATCCAACTATAGGAACTGGGCAGTGGGTTAGGGTTTATGGCTGGAGTAACTCATTAGATGGTGCTACAGTAACTGACGGCTCTGTGAAGACAATCTCTACTGCTTTAGCTTATCGTTTAGTTGAAATATCTAGTTTTGTATCTGCTCGAGATTTAGACTTAACTAGCTATAATATTGTTAAGACAACGTCATTTAGTGAAGGTTGGGCAGCTACTACTGCTGGACCAAAAGGTGGCGCTTATTACCATAGAGACGGCACAACAGGTACAGCTTCTACTGCTTATTCAGATAATTCAGGTTTCTATGACTCTACTGGAGCAGGTTTTAGCTTAGCTGATAATCAAATAAGATTACCTGAAATGTATGGGGCTAAGGGTGATGGTGTAGCGACTGCGGGAGTTTTCTCTGGTACTGATGATACTTTGGCGATACAGAGTTGGTTGAATAATAATCTAAATTTGTACGCTGATCCTGACGCTGTTTACGTGGTGGGTAATATCACACTACCTCATCATAACGGTAATGACGTACACCTGAATACAAATTTAACTTTTGCTTTTGCTAATTGTTCTGACACGTCTTATGGTATGGCGGATCAGTACCACCTAACTAACTCTACCTCAGTAATCAGAGGACCTAAAACTAATGGTAATCGGTGGACTTTGTACGGTAATGACTACGTAACCACCTGTTTTAAAGGTTGTATGTTTGATGCAGAAGCGTACTTTGTGTGCTCTAGAGCTCTTGGCGATGGCTTCACTTTAACCAATTTAAGAGCAAATGGAACTACACCTATCTCTGGTACCGCTGTAGATAACCGATTAACAATGGAACTCCATGATAACGGCGGTAACGGTTTTCGTCTGATAGATAGTGCTGCAAATAAAATTACCGACTGTCACCTGGTCGTAACTCTATCTGAGGGCAATGACAATTACGACGTTAACATGGATGGAGCAGCAGGTTGGACACTAGATATCGAAAGAAACTATGGTTCTGCTGGCGGTGTTTATATAGCTAAAGCTTCTGCTGGTACTGAAGTGCACTTTGGTCAAGGAGATTCTGGATCAATATCTCCTAGCGGTACTTCTGGTTGGGGCTTTTTCGTCAGTGATATTATTACTACTAATAGTTTTGATCAAGCTTCTGGATTTGTAAAAGTTGGAGGTCATCTGAATTTTGCTATATCTTGTGGCGGTTTGTCTAGTGGTACAGGTTTGAGAGGTATAGACGTAAGTAATCTGCATTTAAACACAGAGCAAGGTTATTTATTATTATCTCAAGCTAATCCTGCTATTGCTATAAGAGTATCTGACTCTATTATGTCAGAAGAATCCTGGACTTCAATTTTTGGTAATTCAGCTTCTGCTTCCGCACCGTTTAGATTCTCTTCTGGGTCTATCACAGCTAGATACCACATTTCTAATACTTTAGTTAGAGCTTTACAGAATACTATCAGAGATACTAAAGTAGATGCGTCAGGATCACCAGTTTTAACTATTAGTTCAGGAGCAATTACCGTAACTGGTGGTGGGCACTACTTAATAGATACAGAAGGCGCAGCATCGTTAGATGATTTGGACACAATCAATGGATTAGTAGCAGGTGAATCTTATTCGTTTTCTGCTGCTAATGCTGGCCGTACAGTAGTGTTTCAAGACGGTGTAGATAATATACAACTAAACGCATCTTCAGTTAGTTTAGACAGTGCGGTAGACTTAATTTTTGGTGTATCTCCTAACGGAACAAACCTTATTTGTTTACCTTTGGGCGATAATGCATAGTAGGATTTATCATGACTAACAGAACAGTTTCAAAAGCTTTAATAACTCATGAAGACTTTGCTTTAGGTCAAGGCTCTACTTCTCAAACGAGACAAGGTGTTAGTACTTCAGTAACTCAGGTAGACTTGCCTTGGATTCTAACTACTTTAATAGAAGTTAGGCGGTTAGATACAGCTAAGTATAAACACTGTATACTTGACTCTAGTACATCAGTGCATCTTTACCGCTATGACGCAATTTCTGCAGAGGTAGTAGACGATTATAACTATATAGCTCCAAATGAAGGTGTAGGACAATGGGTACGAGTTACAGGTTGGAGTTCAAATCTAGATGGCACTACTATAACTGATAATACGTCAGAAATCACTTTAGCTGAAGCTTTAGCTAGACGTAGTATAGTTGTAGATGACATAGAACAATTATACAGTAATGACTGGTCAGCTTATACTGATATAACAACACTAAGTTTTAGCTCTAGTAATAAAGGAAAAGGTGGGGCTAAATTTTATAAAGGAACTAGCGGTGGAACTACAACTACTGAGCTAACCAAGTATACCAATTTAGCTCTAGGTTATATAGTAGATACCAGTGGAACTTATTGGCATTTGAAGCCTGATCAAGTCCAAACATTATCAAAGTATGGCGCAGGCGGTGCTGATAGCTCAGACGCAATCAATGCCGCGCTGACCAATGCAAATCATATAGTAGTTGATGATGACTACTATTTTTCAGACATCACAATTCCGAGCAATAAAACATTTTCAGGGCCTGGCACTCTAATTGGCATCACCCCAACAGGATCAAGGCCAACGCGTGCAACGTTAAACGCTGAGGCCAACTCGGCAGCGAGATTGACGCTGCTTGAGGGGTATTACAACGGAAAAATAACGATAACAAGCAATGCCAAAATAAACGGCGAACTGAATGTTTCGGATGCGCTTTTTGTCGGCAGCTCCAGCTCTTATATTGACATTCGCGGCTACATTAATTTCGACGATGTTGCATTTCATGGGATCGGGGTTTATGTGAACGGTGGCCAGCTTGAATCGACATCTAGCATGATCGTTTCCGACTCCGCTGACAAATCCATTCGCTGCCATGTCGGGGGGAGGGTTAACGCGCCTTCCGCAATAATTGTCCATGCAGTTGGGCGCAGCATTGAGACAGATACGGGCGGCGATGTCAGCGCCAACGCCGCAGAAATTTACAACGGCGGCGATGAGGGAGTTTATTGCAACACTGGTGGCAATATTTCCATTTCTGGCGCAACCGTGGACAATTGCGCGGGTGATGGGATACTTACAAATTACGGCGGCAATATCGACCTTGGCGCGGGCACGGTAAACAACTGCACCGGTTCGGGTATTTCTGCAGAATCAGGCGGGCAAATATATGCTGTAGGTGCGACAGTGACAGGCAACGGCCAGGCAGGACTTTTTGGTCAATATGGCGGCACAATACAAGCCACTGGCGCAACAATAACCGGAAACACGTTGCTTGCAGTTGATTGCCGAGGAAATTCGGTTATTAACATCCAAACAGCCACTATTGATTTGACTAACAATTCAGGCGGAACGCAAGTTAGAATTTTGCGCGGCGGGGTTGTATACGCCGAAGAGCCAGGTGTCGGTTCCGGGAAAACAGCATTGGCCGCGGCCAGCTACAATCCGCCGTACAACACAACCTCGATTGCTGGCGGATTTATAGGCGAGTCAGACCCTGTCGAGCCATTTTCAGAGCTGGGTGGTATACTTTTCGATAGCGACAGTGAAACTATTTCTAGCGGGTCAATCACAGCAAAAGCATCTAAGCAGCTAGTAGACACTGAGGCAGCGGCAGCTTCTGACGACCTTGATACAATAGAAATCACGTCAATCCCTGACTTAGTATATCTTTTCCCTGCATCCGAAACAAGAACTGTTGTTATTAAGAACGGCACCGGCAACATTTCTTGCACTACTGGCGCAGATATTACGCTAGACACAAGAAACAAAGGCGCGATGCTGATAAAAGCAAATACGGTCTGGCTTGCGATGCCGCTTTTCTGATTTTGTCTAGCTCAACTATACCCACTATGTGCTTTGGATTGAAGGTGGAACTACCAAGTGGCATTGCTATAAATGAAGTCGATGTTTATAACAAGTATTAAAGCACTGTAAAAAGCTTTTCCAGGTATCGCACCAAAATGCGATACCTTTATTTTTTCGCACTTTATCTATGTTGCGTAACTGCAAGTCTGTAGGTTCTTTACCCTTATCTTTAACTTCTATTTTCCAAAATCTGCCCTTGGTGTCGCACGCTACTATATCGCCTACACCACTGTGTTGAGCTACTACTACGCGAATAACTACAAACTCATGGAACTCTAAAAATTTAATTATATCTGTCTGTAAGTCTACTTCAGCCATTACAAATCTCCTAAGTTATTGATTTTAAAGAAATTTTTAGAGGTCCTAGATCGTCCTGTATCGAGCTCTAAATTAGGCCTTAGGCTTTATACTCGGAACTATTTTAAACTCGATCACGATCAAATCTGGACCTCAATTTTAGACTAGGTTTTAACAGTAAGGATTAGTCAGCTCGAAATGCCTTAAAAACAGGAAATCTAGGCTTACCTTTAGGCCCAATACCTTGATACTTGAAAGTAACTTTTCGACCCGGCAAACTATCTTTATCCGCCCAGAGTCTTCTACGCTCACTCATGGTAAAGCCAGAGCCTAAATCGAAATAAACACCACGCCACTTAACTTCTAATGAACCTAAGCAATCGCCTGGAACTAAGTTTTCCTGCATCTTAGAAGACGTATCTTCATTGTGCATAAGCTCGTTATAGCTAGTTACAATACCTTCATCGTCTTCCATTACTTTTAGCTTAAATGAGGTATTTTCTCTTAGTGTTGTTCTGCCATGTTTATAATAACTGTCTGGATGTTTAGTTACAGCACCTTCATAGCCTTTAGCAATATACTCATTCCATAGCTCACTTGCAGCTTCTGGTGATTCTACTAAAGTTTGTGGAACTAATTTAATGCGACTAGAGGTTGCACCGATTATACGTTCTAATATGTCTAAACGACGCTTAAATGCTAAACGAGTAGGCATAATGATGTCGAACACGTTAAAAGTAAAATCTGGTTTACCGTCATAGCTCATGACCGCACTTTGCACAGAATTAAAGTCGCCGTTAATCATTAGTTCGCCATCTAGTTCAGGTAAGTGTAAGTGCCTTAGTTCTGACTGTATAAATCTGTTAGGTATCAGTTTGTTATTATATGAATATGCTTTACCGTTGTACAGCGAAGCTCTAATGCCATCTAGCTTAGGCGATATTAGTACAGGATATTTTAGTTGATCTAGCTTTGGAGTTTGGCGATATACTTTCATTAATTTATAAGGTCTAGACATGTTATATTTCCTCTTCAGTGAATCTAGAGTCTACAAAGTTTTGTTTATTTATAGCTACTGTTTGATAACATTGATCAGATACTGCGCCTTTAACAAGCAAGTAATGCACTATTATAGGTGTGGTTCTGTTTAATGAAGTTTGTCTTGCACGACGTTGAGTGTATTTTGCAGTACGCCAATCTTGAGAATATACTACTACTGTTTCATACTCCCATAAATCTATGCCTTCTGCGTGAGTTGTTGATTGTAATATCTTAGCATTCTTAAAATGCTTTTCTAGTTTGCGTTTTTCTTCTTTATAGTAGTAGAAAATAACTAAGTCTTTAGTGTCACCCCACTTTTGTTTTATATAATCTATCTTTTCGGTGTTTGGTAATTGGTAGTAGTGTCTAACGTCTTTAGGCTTACAGTTCTTATTTAGCTCAATAGAACGAATTATAAACGTGCCACCTTCTATCATATGCAGAGCAAATCTAAGCTTACTCGCAGTATCGCAAACTAGCTCTAGACCATTTTTAAACGTATATAGTCTTTTCTTAATCAGCGTATTGTACAGCATTAAAGTGCTATCGTTTAATTCTACGTGATGTACTTTATCTTCAGGCTCATGCTCAAAGCCTACGTCTTGGCGTTTCTTAGTTATGAATAAATGATCTGTATCTGCTTTAACCATACTCTCTATAGTATTAGTATATACAGGTCTAGCGACACTTTGAACATATACAGTCTCAGGTATACCGTAGTCTTTAAACCAGGCTAAAAAGTTTTTATACCGTTTCCATGGAGACCAAGAACTAAGACTGAATTGATGATATAAGCTAGAATAGCCTTGAGCATGTGGCGTAGCAGAAATATAGATTAAGGGCAAACCTTTAGTAATCGTAGATATTCTTTTATTTATCTGGGACTTTTTAGGGAAGCCTCCGATACAATTATGGGCTTCGTCTATAATTACTAAATCAGGCTCCAAATCTAAGAATTTGTGTGCAGAGTGAAAGTTACACACTGTAAATATAGCATTAGTATTGTAGTTACTTAAATGATGCTTCCAGCCTTTGATAGGCTCTTTCATAGTGATAACCAATACATGCTTAACATTTGAACACATATTAGTTATCATTATAGCAGGAAGAGTTTTTCTGACTCTTTCTTCACCAGCTAAATAAACTATGCCGTACTGTTTAAGCACGGCATAACCTTGTTTAGCCATTTCGATTTGGTAATCTAATGGCTTAAACATTATACGTAGCCTTTTCTAAATTTACAAGTATCGTAAAAAGCACAGTACTTAGGTGAGCATAAGTAGTACTTTGGGTTACCGCGAAATAAAAGATCAGGATCAACTTTGTCTTCAGCGTAAACTTCTAACGTGTGTAGTAGAGAATTGATTGCAGACTTAGCTAAATCCATATCGATATGAGCAGGAAGAATCATGCCCTCAGGATCTTTCTTCAAAACTATACCGTGAATTTGATTATCAATTACAGTTTCACCGTTCTTTTCACGTAGCAGCTTATACGTACTTTGTTGAATAGTATAGTTTGAGACTGTTGGCTTTCGTTTTGAAGTTTTCGTATCTGCCATTGTAGTACCGTCATAGTCAACAGTACCACTAATAGCTTCTACTAAAGGGTGGTTAGGTATTTCTACAGTGTACCGTTTTTCAACAGCTTCTGGTATATCCGCATAAGGTACTATGTCTTCTATAAAAGCATCAGTACCTGGAACAATTAAAGCCATCAAACTTTTGCGTGTGTCACCAGTATCATAGCTTAAACCGTGTTGCTCTTCTTCTTTAAATGCTTCTACCGCTGCATCAGTCATAGCTGATTGGTTAACACTTTTTTCTTTAGCAGCAATAGATTCGTTCCACATTACTTCTACAGCTTTATGTATAGCAGTACCCAATGCAGCTCTACCTGAAGGTATAGACGGAACACCGTCTATGAACACACGTTTCCACTGCTGTGGACATTGTAAAAAAGTATCAATTGAAGATGGGCGTATAACTAGTTTATCCATGGTGTCACCTATAAATCGTAGTCAGAGTTAGTTTCATCACGTTCTTGTTTTTCAGCTGCGTTATCTTTCAACGGCTTGTTCAGAACGTTAATTAAGGCTTGCTCTTCTTCAGAAGGCTTATTAGCAAATTGTCTAATGCGAGCGTACAATTTCTTGATATTCGCACTAAACATTTTAGGGTCTGTCTCAAAATCAACAGAATTTACAAATGTAAGATCAGCGTCAGACTTAGATACTTCTAGTATAGCAGAAGTAGATACGCCAGGCTTTTCAACCCAAACTACCACATCTACTAGTTTTTTGCATGCTTCAAATTCGCTACGTTTGCGAGCACCAATGTAAAAATCTGCTCTAGCTAGTACTTGTTTAGCTAATGCTGCAGGATCATCTTTATTGTAATCACTTATTAAATCAGCCCAGGCCAATCTATGATCATTGCGATCTGAGTAGCATTCGTAAGGATCAGCGTACTCGCCTTTAAATTCGTCTGACTGCATGATAATTAATTCTGCAGCTACTACACTAGTTAAGCGGTAAGATAAATCACTGAATTGTTCTGCTAAAGCCTTAGCTACAGTGTCTTTACCCGCTCCATCGTGACCTACGATTAAGATTTTCATTATTCTTCCTCTATGATGGTTATCATAATGTTAGCTTCATTTAACAGCTCAAAAGCTTTAGCTTGAGATGAGCCCCAGTTACTTAGAGTTTCCTTAATAGGTGGACAAATTACTTCTCTTATCCCAGCCTGTACAATAGCTTTTGCACAGTCTAAACAAGGCGCCTTAGTTGTAACTAAACTCCAACCCGTTAAATTAGTTCTAGCATTGAGAATAGCATTTAGTTCTGCGTGCACAGTTAAAGCTAGTTTAGTCTCTGTGTCTTCCAAGCGTGTTTCTGAATCTTTAATGCCTTGCGGAAAACCGTTATAGCCGAACGAAAACTGTCTTGTACACGGAGAGACTAAGACAGCACCAACTTTGGCTTTTGGATCTTTACTCCATGTAGCTACTTCTAAAGCTAAAGAGTAAAATCGCTCAGCCCATTTCAATCTGTTAATATTCATCAAACATTCAACTCAAATTTGATTGGCGATCGTGGTTGATAATATTTTAACTCAAAGTCTTCTGCTTTGAAATTATAAATAGTATCAAAGTTACGAATTTTGTACGGTGTCTTAGGGTCTGTAGAGTCATTAGCTAATTCTTTGCAAACACCTAAATACTCCATAGTGGCATCGTGGTGATTATCATAAATGTGGGTGTCACCAAGCATTAAAATAAGCTTACCAGGATTCATATGAACTTCTCTAGCCATCAAGATATTCCAGATAGCTGCTAAGATTACATCAGACGGTAAGCCAACCATAACATCAACTGATCGCATATAGAAGATCATGTCTAGAGTATTGGTAGTAGGATTGTGATACCACTGATATAGCATATGACAGCAAGGTAAGGATAGTGACTGCAGTTTGTCTGGACGCCATCCAGAAATAACGTGGCGACGACTTTCTGGAGTGTCTTGCAGACTCTTGATAGTTTCGGCTATCTGATTTACGCCATTATAGTCAATCCAACTATTGCCGTAGTCTACGTTTATCTTACCTTCAGAGTCTGCCCAAGCATCCCAGTAATTACAGCCTTGTGACTTAAAGTCATTAATGTGTTTAGGACCACGTATAAATGCTGCAAATTCACCTAGTACACCTTCGTAGAACATTTTACGTCCGTGCAATAACGGGAACATGCCCCATTCAAGAGAGTCAAGTGTTAATGTAGTACCAAACAAAGAGAATGTTGGACCATTACGAGTTTCTTTCACTACACCTCTGGTAATGATGTCGGAAATTAACTGGCAGTATTGTGCTTCGTAAGTAGTTATCATAGCTTATCTCATGCGTTAAAAGTTAGTTTTTTATCGTAGATACCTTTTTCGATATCACCCCAGTTAGAACCAATAGCTACTTCTGTGTGCATTGGAATATCTCGGATTCTTACCATTTTACACGCTTCAGTCCATGCTTCCATCATTGCTTCACCCATAACTGTTGCTACTTTAGTAGAGATTTCAGGGTCGTTAGGAGTTTCTGCAATATAAGAGTCATGGATAAAGTTACACAACTTAGACTCTAGAGCTTTAATGTCATCGTGCATATAGATCATAGCTAGTTTAGCTATCTCTGCACCAAAGCCCTGATTCTTAATATTTAGATGATCAGTCATAAGAATACCCATATACTTACGACCAAATGGCGTCTGCCAAAGCTGACCTTTTTTATAGGCTTTGATACCTTCTTGTTGCCATTGAGCTATGCCCTTAAACAGTCGCTTCCATTTTTTAATTAGAGCTTGAATTTCTTCTAGCTCTAGCCAGATATTAGCGTCTGCTAAAAGTATAGACTGTAGCATACCAGCACCACCACCATAAAGCAAATTAAAGTTTTCTGTTTTAGTAACTTGCCGGTGGTCTGGAGTGAAATCAGAGCCGAAAGTAAAATCTGCTACATAGTTATGCGGATCTTCACCATTTCTTAACAACTTACATAATACTGGATCGCCTGTAATTGTAGCTATAGTACGGAGTTCTAGCTGAGGATAATCACTGAATACTAAACGACGATCTTCTTTAACGCCAAACACGCCTTTACTTTTACGTGGTAGTTGCTCTAAGTTTTGGTTATTGCAAGTAAATCGCCCAGATCGTGCAGATGGCGCAAAGTAACCGTATATTCGTCCGTCAGGTGTATCAAACTTATTCAAGAATGAATTTAGTTTTAACAGCTTTCTAGTTTGACGAACGTTCGCAGCTTTTTCATTACCCATTATGGCTAGTCTAGCCAGACCCAAATCATTTGATTGATCTGAACCAATATAAGGTCTAACTTGTTTATAACTATTAGCGTTAATAGGCAAATTAATTTCACGAATCTTTTTGTTATTTGAAGAATACAGTTCTGTTAGTTTGTCCATGTCTACAGCGAAGCCATTTCGCTGAAAATCTAATGCACACCTTAAAGCCTTTATGTCTACTTTATAAGACAACGACTGCTCTTCATGCTTGATCTTATCGTATAAATGGAACAGGTAGAATACGTCAATAGCAGCATAAAGTAATTGTTTAGGCTCTAATACTAATTTATCCCAATTAGCTTTGTGCATTTCTGCTTTGTCTATTCCAGTTTCACTGTATGGATCATAACTTAATACTTCA
>NYZO01000086.1 GCA_002687185.1 archaeon
GTGTTGGTTGCGGAACAGGAATATTGCGATTGAAACATTGCTCGCTCCTGAAAAACGGCTGGGGCACGTCAATTACGTGTAGCGTGTTCGTATGGCAAACGCATTAGTTACTGGCGGCGCAGGATTTATTGGCAGCACACTTGTTGATATGCTCGTGGAACAGGGATATCAGGTTACCGTTCTCGATGATTTGTCGCATGGAAAAAAAGAACATCTTGAACAATCGATAAACGATATTACTCTGATTGAAGGGAGTGTTGTCGATCTTCCCACAGTCAAAAAAGCAGTGGATGGCGCAGACTATGTATTCCACCTTGCCGCAAACCGTTCTATTCGTGGATCGTTTGAAACTCCCATACAATCGAACCGGGTGAATGTGGAGGGGACTATGAACGTCCTTGCTGCATCGCTTGATGCAGGTGTAAAACGGGTGGTGTTTTCTGCGTCCTCTGCAATGTATGGGAGCAATCCCGAAACCATGCCGTTGCGCGAAGACATGCCAGCCCACCCCGAAAGCCCGTATGCGATCCAAAAACTGATGGGTGAATATTTCATGCGGTATTATTGGCAGGTGCAGGGGCTCGAAACAGTATCGCTGCGCTATTTCAATGCATATGGCCCGCGTGATGATATTTCCTTAAGCGAAGGAGCGGTGATCCAAATTTTTATTTCCCGTATTTTGCAGGGAAAATCCATAACAATCCATGGAACGGGAGAACAGAACCGCGATTTTACGTTTGTTCGTGATATTGCTGCTGCAAATATTGCTGCTGCAACTCACGCGAAAAAAGAAGTGTTGGGCGAACCCGTAAACGTTGCGGCAAACTCGTCAATAACCATCAACGAACTGTTCAAAGAAATTTGTGCTATTACCGGGAAAACCGTTCCCGTTACGCATAGCGAACCCCGGTTTGGGGATGTATTTGCGAGCAGCGGTGATCCTTCTCGTGCAAAAGAATTCATGGACTTCGAATGCGAGTGGAAATTTAAAGACGGATTGAAAAAAACGATTGATTGGGTTCATGAAACAATACAATAATTGTTAACGCCAATAGTTCCATTCTCTCGCAGAATATTTTTGTTCTATACGTTTTTCCATTCGAACTAGCTCGTTTTCACTAAAGCTGTCAAAAGAGCATTCATACAGTTGTTTTTCCTCGCAAGCTTTAAGAATGGGGAGGGTGAATTGATGGTTTTTTAATAGGCTTTGGTTTTAGTGCTTTGGTATGGATCCTGACAACTTGCTTGTGGACATGGACTAGTTTTACTTCTGGGCAACAAAAGGTGATATGCATAGGAAACAAACCACTTATTTCAATCGTAACTGTTTCTCTTAACCAAGGGGAATTTATTGAAAGGAATATCAAAAGCGTGCTAAATCAAAAGTATTCTCCCATTGAGCATATCATAATTGATGGAGCGAGTACGGATCAAACGGTTTCAATTTTGAAAAAATACCCTCATTTAAATTGGATTTCAGAAGCTGACAGTGGGCAGGCAGAAGCTCTTAACAAAGGAATACAAAAAGCCCGAGGAAGTATCATTTCAATTCTTAACTCAGACGATTATTTTGAAGATAATGTATTTGAATCGGTTATGGGCGTTTTCCAAAAACATCCAGATACCAAAATTGTATTTGGAGATTGTTCATTTTCGGATGAGTCAGGCAATGTTTTATATGTTAAAAAAGGAAAATTTATTTCATTTAACGATTATGCATCTTTTTTCCGAAAAAGTAATATTCAAGATCCAACCATTTTCCATAAACGTGAATTATTTGAAGAATTTGGGTTGTTAGATGAAAGCTTTGATAGCATGATGACGCTTGACTTTTATTTTCGAGTCTTTAAAAAATATCGTCCGTATTATCTCCCCCAAAAACTTGCGTACTACCGTCTTCACCATAAAAGTAAAACTATTATTGAACATCTTGCAGGGTATGGAAACACGTTTTTTACTGAGTCTATCAAAATCAGAAAAAAATATTGGCAAAAAGAGTGGGGGTCTTTTCGGATGTCTCTTGGAATCTATTTAATTCACCGGAAAATATATTATTTTCTTGCTGAGTTCTGGCGTCTGTGGTTTCCAAATCGATGGAAGTCGTAGGGGTATAATTTAACTAAACTCATAGAGTTTACAGCATCGTGAACATACTGGAAATTGCCCTTCGTTGTACGGGAAATAGCCCTTCGTTGTTCATTGATGCCCGGTGGAAGGGCTGATTTCGGTTGATTTATTAATAGTTTGATGCTTAAAGACAATGGTTGTATGACGAGGGCGGTTGTTACAGGTGGCGCAGGTTTTATTGGCAGCGCGCTTGTTGATACGCTTGTCGCGCAAAACTATCACGTTACCGTTCTTGACGATTTTTCTCATGGTAAAAAAGAAAATCTTGCTCAGTCAAGGGATTCGATTCATGTAATTGATGGAAGTATCGTTGATCTGGGTGCGGTTGAAACAGCATTGTCCGATGCCGATATCGTCTTTCATCTTGCCGCTAACCGTTCTGTTCCGCATTCGGTTTTTAACCCTCTGCATTTTAATCGGGTGAATATTGATGGGACGGTAAACATTTTAGAAACTGCAAAAAATGTTGGAATTAAACGAGTTGTATTTTCTGGTTCGTCGGCCGCGTATGGAGACAATACCAGTTTTCCCCAAACTGAATCGTTAATGCCAAATCCACAAAGTCCATATGCAATTCAAAAAGTTACGGGCGAACACCTCATGCGGTATTACTGGGACTCATTCGATTTGGAAACGGTTTCTCTCAGATACTTTAACGTTTTCGGGCCGAGGGATGATGCTACGTCAAGCTATGGTGCGGTGATACAAATATTTATTGATAGGATCTTGTCGGGAAAACCGATCATCATTGATGGAACGGGAGAGCAGTCTCGCGACTTTATTTTTGTGCAAGATGTGGCAGATGCCAACATTGCAGCGGCAACGCGTGCACGAAAAGATGCATTTGGCGTTCCCATAAACGTATGCACGGGAAAATCGGTTACGGTAAATCAATTGTTGGAAACAGTACAAAATTTAACCGGAAAAAAAGTGCCTTTTTCTTATGGTCCTTCGCGAGCTGGTGACGTGGTGAAAACACTTGGAGATAATGCCCGTGCGCGAGAACTACTTGGCTTTGAACCCAGCTGGAGTTTTGAAGCAGGATTGCAAAAAACGATTCCCTGGGTACAGAATCAGCTTTCAATTCTTCATCGCCAGTAATTCCATTCTCTCGTAGAATACTTGGTTTCCACTAACTCGTTCATGCGTTCTAATTCATGGGGCGTCCAGGTTCCAAATTCATATTGCTTGTTTTGGGTAAACCCGTGAACAAGCGCGTCCGCTAGTTCCGGTTTGCTTTTTTGTGAAATGTGTTGTACGCTCGTAACCCGATCTTTAACACTGGTGATGATCTTGTCCAATATTTTTATGTCATCCACCTTCAAAAGCGAAAACATTTTTTCAACATCCACGTCATATAATATTGTTCCGTGTTGGTGCATGACACCATTCCTTCTGGTTTGTGCGTTGCCCGAAATTTTTTTCCCATAGGCAATAATATCGTTAATCGGGTGGAACTGGGACACAATCCCGAGTTCATCCAATGAATCAATGATCCAATCGCCAATACGTTTGTACGTTTCAGTCAAGTCGGAAGGAAACATGCCTTCGCGCGCGATAACACTGTAAGTGATTTCTCCCCGTGTGTCATGGTAGACCGCGCCCCCACCCGTAATCCGGCGGATAATATCTACACCCTGTTTCAAACAGTTTTCAACATCCACCTCTTGTTTGAGGCTTTGAAAATATCCTATTGTGACAGCGCTTGGCTCCCACTCATAAAATCTGATTGTGGGTGGGCTTGTTCCTTTTGATATATCTTCACTGATTGCTTGGTCAAGTGCCATGTTTTCAAAACCGTTTCGCTGTTCTAATTTGACTACGCGCCACGTTTCGTTATCCATGAACCATCGCCTCCATAATAGCTTCTGCAATATCAGGAGGGTGTGCTCCCAACAATTCCATCCGCTGATTCCTGAGCGTTTTTTTAAGAATGGTAGCAAGAGTATCCTGTGTTGTTGGAAGAGAAACTCCCACCACGCTTTTTTCCAATCGTTCAATTCCCTCTTCAGGGTGAAGAAAGAAATCGCCTAAAATTTGGACGTTGAGGATTTTTCCGGGCGTGTATTCCACCCATACTTTCACCAGCTTCCCACCAGCAACCTTTTTCTGAGCTCTTCCCTGCATACCTATTTTTTCCAGCGATTGATTAAAGAATAGTGCAGATGGGGAATGGCTATAAATGGCTTTTTAAATGTTATTTTGTTTGTCATACTATGGAAGAATACCCAGGGAAAGTCGTAGAAATTATTGATTATCCCTCTTCTCAGTCGATTAAGGCACGTACGATCAAAATAGCGGTGCCAGAAACCGTTTCATTCGCTCCCGGCCAGTTTGTGATGGTGGCAAACCAATCAGTAAAAAACAAGTCATTTCCCGACAAGCTCAAGTGGGCGAGCATGTCTGTTGCAAATGCTCCGTCGGAGAAGGGAATTATAGAATTGGGCATGGATATGGGTGAAGAGGGGGGGATTCGTCATTTTGTTTGTACAAAACTGAAGGTTGGGGATGAAATGATCCTGAAAGGGCCGATGGGCAATTTTGTATGTAAGGACGAACCCCACCAACCCGTGCTCATTGCATTGGGAACGGGGATAACTCCGATCATCAGCATGGCCCGGCATACCCTTGAAACCTGGCCCAATACAAAGGTGGACTTGTTTTACAGTCTGAAGACGTCGGAAATATACTTATTCAAAGATTCTCTTGAAAAACTTGCTGCACAGCATCCTTTGTTCGCGATGAACGTTACTGTTACTCGAGAAGACAATTCTTGGAACGGGTTGCGAGGCCGAATTCAGGAGCATTTGAAAACGTACGATTTTGGTGATAAAACCAAACGAATTTTTTACTTATGCGGATCGCCCAAAGGAGTGACAGAAATTATTTCTGTCATAAAAGAGCTTGGATTTTCAGACGATCAGATCAAAAAAGAACAGTGGTAAAATACTCTTTCCACCGGCTTTATTTCCCATAATCCCGTATATTATTGACAGTAATCCGTTCCGAGAGCATGCGAAATATTTAATAACTACTAGTGATTATTCTATCTGCTGGTAGGTGAATGCACGGTGTCCGTTACTCAATCTCAAAAAGGTTTTAGCACGCTTGATATTGTCATTGTGCTCGTCATCATAGTTGTTGCTGGTTTTGTCGGACTCCGTTTTTTTGGGTCACAACAACCGGTATTTCTGATTGTCGAGTTTGAAGAAGTTTCTCCCCAAATAGCAGGAAAGCTTGTTGCAGGATTGACGGAGTATGATCAAATAACGGGGTCACAGAAAGCAGAGATTGTTGACACGCAAATTGTAGAAAAACGCGGGACAAAAGGGGTTATTGCCGTGTTAAAAATTGTGTCAAACGAACGATTTAGTGTTTTATATTTTAAAGATTCGCCGGTTTCGATCGGTAAACAACTGAGGTTTTTGTTCCGTGATATTGAAATATCAGGAAACGTACTCTCAATTCACAAGTCCACCGATGAGGTTAATTTAAACAAGTTTTTTGAACCAGTGTATGTTGAGCTCGAGCTTGACCCTACTTCCCGAGAAGCGATTCAAGACGCACAAGTTGCCTTCTCTCGATCGACAAACAATTGCTGTGTACTCGAGGACATATACACGTTTGATATAAGTTCAAAGGTCGCGGGCGGCGTGATGGTCCTTCAGTTAAACGCCTTTAAACAAAATAATTCTTTGTTTTTTGATCGTCAAAAAGTTTTGATTGGGAATAAGCTTGAGCTTGAAGTGGGAAAGGTTGTTGTGTCAGGAACAATAACCGCGCTCTCCCGTGAGCAATTCAAGATTGACCTTCTAACTCGACCAGTGGTTGTTGTTGTGGAAACAAATCCCACCATCGCGCAAGAATTTTTTGAAAAATCCCGTTTAGTTGAAACCTCTCCCGGCACCGGCAAAAAGGTTATTGGAGAATTCACGGTATTACAACAGTACCCTAAGGACGCAGGCACGGTATTCAATTACCTTGGCGGAACAATCACCTGTCGTGTCACGCCCTCTGGTTGTCAGTTCAAAGA
>NYZO01000087.1 GCA_002687185.1 archaeon
CGGACTGCACACTGTGTTGCTAAAGTAGTTCTTCTGTTAATGAGAAAACACTTATTTATTCGTTACAAAGATGCCCTCTCGTTCATTATAGACATTGCAGACCATGAAAAAAAAAAGACTATAGAGGAGATAAAACAATGGATACAAGAAAATACAGAAGAAGCGCGGAAAAAGTCAATGACAAGTTATTTAAAGGAGATCTACGATGAAATTATTGATGCAAAGTAAAATGAAATCTGAAAAACGTCTTGAACCAGAGCAACTTCTAAAAGCCATGGAAAAACTAGCCCCTTATGTAATTGAAGAAGATATTAAACTGCTCAAAGAATTAGCTAAGCATTAATACTATAGCGAGAAAGTTCCATTAACATCAATTTTCTTTACCCCTTCTTTTGTTATAAGACTCACTGATTTCTTACCAATTACCTTACAGGACTTTTCTTGTACCACAACTGCCGATTCATTAGGAATACCGATTACGTTTCTTCCGATGCCCTTACTATAGTTCATATGATTATTCTCCTGATTATCAACATAATGCGCTTGAATGTCCCACCCTTGACACGCATCTAATCCAGAAGTGTCTTTTAAACCAACAGTATTTACATCTGCATGAACACAAATTGGTGCAGTATCAATAGATTTACCAAATATTAATGAACCAGCGGAACTACCAGCAATTCTCCCACCATTTTTGTAATAGGAGAGTAATTTTTGATCTAGACCTTTTCCCCTTAACGCCTTCAATAACTTAAACGTATTTCCCCCGCCAATGTATACCACATCAAACGTATCTAATAAAGGATCTTTGGAAGTGTCTGTAACCATTGCAATATCTGTAATGTTAAATTTACTCATGAGAGGGGTGAACCATTGCAAGCAACTTTCATAATCTGAATCCTTCCAAGCCAGTGGGATGTAGAGTACTTTGTTAACGTCCTGTGTTACGTATTGATTTACTTCTAGTGCTTCTTCTTCTGTGCCACCACCGCCAAGTATTAATTCTCCGACCATTACTTTCCGATCGGATTGTAGATATAAAAACATTTTCTTTTCTAGATCTAATAAAATCTTTTTAAATTATCGCCAAAAAAATCGTGTATATTTCGATGACACCTTTTCTATCCCGAAGATATTGAGCAAATTATTGAATTATTTTTGTGATTCCTTACTAATAGATTATTACTTTGAATCATAGAAGCTTATCAAGGATGAAAAATGCACAAGAGAAATACCTTGAGGGATTAAAAAGAAAATTGGCAACATACACGAAAAAGGACATACAGTTCAACGAACCACATTTTACACAGCAAATGATAATGAGAGAAGGAAAAAAGAAAGAAGTCATTTATCATCTCTTAAATCCAGAGAAACTTGTCTATGCCTATAAACAAGAAGGTAAATACGGAGATACAGTACATTCACTCCATTTTAAGGTTAATGAAGTAAGGACGTTAAGGCTTCCAGTGATCTTTGATCGGAACAATAAAAAAAGCTTATATATACTAACTTACATTATGCGTTATCGATCATGGCAAAACATGATTAAGAAGAAGGATGAATACTAAGAAAATGAAAAAAAACTATTTTAACTATGACGAAAAAAATGATATATTCACTATCCATAAAGGATTTACTGATAATGAAACCTTTGATGGGAATATTGATACTGGTAATATCATATTTGACGTATCTACGAAAGGTAGGATCAGGGGTGTAGAGATTATGGATGCTACACGCTTTTTTAACCAATCATACAAATTATCACCTACTAATATAAAAGAGATACAAAAAAGACTCCAAGTACTAAATAAAGCTGATTTCAAAGCACAGGCCACACCAAATGGGATGATTATAACTCTTTTTACACAAACCAAAAAACTGACAAAAATAGTGCCTACCAAGATTGCATTACCATTAGAAATGAGACCAAACCAAATTAAAGTAATCACTTAAACAATAAAATATATAAACAAACTTAACTCTTGATTAGACCATGGGATTAATAAAAAAACTCATTCTTGTAGTAGCTATTGTTGGTGTTGTGTTTTTTTTCGGACGCGGAGCAATAGACGGAAATGCAACACGCGAAGGGCCACATGATGCTCTAGCTGATTGTTTGACTGATAGCGGCGCTAAAATGTATGGCGCCTACTGGTGCCCGCACTGTTTAGACCAGAAGGCCATGTTCGGTGACTCTTGGAATAAAGTTAATTATATTGAGTGCTCGCTGCCAAACCGAGGCGGGCAAACGAGAACGTGTGACCTCATGGACATAGAATCGTACCCTACATGGGAGTTTGGGGACGGATCAAGACAGAGCGGTGCGTTAACATTAGACGAATTAGCAGAAAAAAGTGGATGCAATGTAGCTGAGGCAGCCTAATATGAAATGGGTAGTTAAAATAACACTGTTAGCATTAATTATAGGTGCACTAGCAGGCGGAGTTACAGCCCACTTAATACTTGAAAACCAATTACAAGACAGAGAAGCGATAATCAAAGATTTCTATTATACTGAAACTGCAATACATGTAAGCCCGCACCATATAAGAAAAGCGATGGATAAAGGTGAATCTGATTTTATACTAGTAGATCTACGTAGCCAAGAAGAGTATGAGCGAGAACATATAATCGGAGCTATAAATATTCCTGCGTACTCTGACCCAGAACATTCAGCGTATGATCAAGTTGACCGAATAGTTTCTGAATTTGCAGCACTGCCAAAAGATAAAGACGTAATAGTATACTGTTATAGCATTCCGTGCATGACCGGTAGGAAGGTTGGAAAAATTCTTGCTGATAGTGGAATCTATGTTAAACATCTAGGAGTTGGATGGAACGAGTGGCGATATTTTTGGACAATGTGGAACCATGAACATGAATGGAATGTAACTAATGTTGAAGATTATGTATATACTGGAAGTGCGCCTGGTAAACCTCAAGTGAATTTAAATTCTACAGCTTGCCCGATTGAAGGTGGGCTTGGTTGTTGATTTGAAGAAGAAGAATATGATAGTCACATCACAATTGTCTTTTTAAATTTGAGAATATGCAGCTTAACTTATGCCTATATTAGAAAAAATTACTTCTACGGATGAAGGCCTGGTTGGTCATATTAATTCAATAAGTAAAGTATTGCTTAAAGGACCGCCTAAGCTTCATGTCGAGGGGTATGATATTGAAGGGAAAGGGACTGCTAGTCGATACTTTAGAGAACTAAAAATGAAGGCGGAAGAATCAAAGACGGATTTTTATGAAATTAAAACAGGGCTTTCTCCAAATTCGCGCACATTTATCATGGCATATAATGTCTATGAAGAATCAGAAGAAGAATCTTAATACTTCTTAAGAATAGTATTTTGGAATAAGTCCTTTAAGTTTTCCACCGTCCACATAATACGAAACATGATTCGTAAATTGGAAGGATTTTATGAAACATAAAACGCAAAATTCAGATACCACTTTTACACTAAACCTATCATGGAAAAGGAAGAGATCATTAAAACGCTTATACCGTGGAATGGGTGGGGGAAAAGTCCTCGGATAGGGACACCTAGAAATGTCTATGTTAAAGAGTCTATAAAATATCTCAAAACAAATAAAGTTCTAACAATTACAGGAATTAGAAGGTGTGGGAAGAGTTTTATTACAAGGCAAATTGTCCACCGACGTGTCAAAAATCTGAAAAACGCTCTAATCGTAAACTTTGAAGAAGTACTCTTTGATGAAACATTAGACGAAACATTTCTTGTTAAGATATACGATGCTTACCGCTCGATAGTACAACCAACTACAAAACCGGTTGATATGCCAATTTATGTCTTTGGAAAAGGACTTAGACAAGCATACACTCTAGCAAGAAAACGTGACGTCCTCCTCGCCCTAAAGGGTGCCTTCAGGCAACTTTGCTCCACTGCGGTTTCGCCAAAGCGAGGCTTCCAACGATAAATCAACTAGATAAAGTTGTATTACCGACTATAGTTCCTGGTTCATTCAGCTCACTTACCAACTTCGGAGAAGAAGCAGAGGTGACTCTGTCCGCAGGCGTATGCGTTCGGGCCCGTCCAGCCCTACGATTAAATATATTAACTGCTGCATTTACATCACGATCACAAACAAAATCACAAACATGACACGTTAAAACACGCTTATTAAGCGGCATCTTATTGCGAGCTAAACAATTACAACAGGTACTGCTTGTATATCTTGGGTCAACTTGTTCTAGAAATCCCCCGCCAGCTACGGCCTTGTAGGATAGCATTCGGACAAAATTGCCCCAAGAAGCATCATGGATATGTTTAGCGAGATTAGGATGTTTGACTAAATTCTTTATACGTAGATCTTCAACAACAATATGTCTATATCTACGAATCAGTTTAGTGCTTGTCTGGTGTAAAAAATCATAGCGTTGATTACGTATTTTAAGATGCTGTAAGGCCAAGTGAAATCGAGCCTTCAGGCGATTTTTAGAGCCTTTTTTCTTGCGTGAAAGGTTTCTTTGGAGTCGGATGAGCTTTTGTTCACTTTTCATCAGGTATCGAGGATTCTGAATAATTTCAGTATTGCTTAAAGCAGCAAACTTATTGATCCCGACATCTAAGCCAATAGCTTCGTCTAAAGGCGAAAGTGGAGCTAAATGTTTCTCAGGAAGTTCGCAACAGAATGTTGCAAACCATTGACCAGCAGCATTACGCTTAATAGTAAGCGTCTTCATCGTACCCTTAGGAATCCTGTGCAATACAATAGGTATGTTTCCTAGTTTGGAGATTGAAATCTTGCGCTCATTAACAAATCTAAATCCGCTTTGCGGGTATGTCATACTCCGAATGTGTGATTTAAACCTTGGAAAACCTAATTTCACTTTTGCACCATTGGCTCGCTCTTTAGCTCTTCGAAACGTAGACGCAAAGGATTTACTTAATCGATCAGCAACATTTTGTAATGCTTGACTATGTACAAGATAATAATAAGATGGACAAGTCGTTTTAATATCCTTAACAATTGTATATAGATCACGCCGATTAAAGACTTGAGCGTTTAAGCTCTGCTCAAGAACAATGTTGTGCACCTCTTTACAAACAACAAACTGTTTAATGATTTGTTTTTGCTGTAGTGCAGAAGGATACAATCTAAATTTATAAGCTTTGATTTGCATCTTACCATATAAGGAAAACAGTCTAATAAACCTTACGCGCGTACTTGTCCGCTTGTCCGTTGGTCTGTCTAAAATTTTTCCGGAAAAACCTTACTAAATGGGTGCTGAAAACACGATAAAATAACGCCATTCATCCTCGTCCTAAAGGATCAACCAGTGTTCCGCACTGATTTCGAGGATTTCTGGCTAGCCTTTCTTAACCGTGTGCAACGACGCAGAGGTCCAAGCCAGGTTACAACCCTCACTGCCAAACAAGTAGTGTCCCTTGAAGATGAAATCCAACAACAAAATCTGCTCGTGCAAGATGTGAAAAATCGAGGGTATATTATCAATCCGTTTGATGATTTTTCTTAAATTTTATCAGTTATCATCCTTACTACTTGACCAACTGGGCCGTTTCGTAATATATTAAATAGGTCGGCGAAAATATTTCTTTTCTCCTTTGCGATCGTATTATCTAGTCCTTTAGGTTGATTGATGATTTCGTTTGATGGTGTACCGTAACCATACGCAGCTAAAGCTTGATCGTCTTCTGTTTTATAACTAGGTAAAGTTTGTAGGGCTGATAAATAATAAACCTTTGAAATAGGTAAATAACCTTTTTTAGTTGCTGTCATCCTGATAGTATAAAGACCCAATTGGTTTAATTTAGTTGTTAATGGAAATTCTATGTTTTTGACTGCACCGTCTGGATATTCTATTGTTGCACTAACCTTAACATCTCCAGTATCACTCAGGGAGTCTAAACTCACTTCTTCGTTTACTCTAAAAACAACTCGTTGATCATCGCAATTAGTACGTGGACAACTAGAAAGGTCAATATCAAATTCTTTTAAGGTGTTTTTAACAGTAAAATCTTGTTGTAATTCAATCTTTTCACCGAACTCTGAGAGAATAATGACCGAAACGGTATGCCTACCTTCTTGGTGGTCTTCTGGGATCGTGATAGTATACACATGATATATTTTTGTTTCGTCTGTTGCTAACGTGTCTTCAACGTCGCGTATTAAACCAACTGAACCGTCTAGCTCAGCAAAGGTAGAACCATGGATCTCGATATCTTGCTCTTGACCGGCTATGTTTCTTAATTCTAGCGTTACATCAAAAACATCACCAGGATCAAACGTTGACTGGTCCAAACTGAGCTCGGCTAACAGGGATTCGGCAGACACTAATGTCAAACTAAATAAAACCAGAATTATCATCATGCATAGACTTTTTTTCATACTCGTAGCTCACCCTTATCTTTTAAACTTAATGTGCCGTCACCAATCCAGACATAAAAAGGATCGCCATCATAAACGCAACCATTGTATGCCTTGGAATTATAATAGTTATATTTCCCATCTTTAAATGCCCCACCGACAGATTTTTCTTCCAAAAGTATTCCGTCAGTTACCTTATTAAACTGGCTTCCCCAATTAGATACGCCAGTCGCTAAATGCATCCCTAAGGCACCACGACGAACGTTCTGTGAACAAAATAGTTTATGAGTGATAGATCGCGTTACAGCCTCTTCCCAACCACATGTGGTACACCCTATGGAAATGATTAATGGATTATTTAGATACTTTTTTTCAGAGATCATCTTGTTTGAAGACATAAGTAAGCTCAACTGGTCAATCCAACCGTGATCATTATAATAAATAAGAGAAGCATCATCATAAAAAGATTGAATATTATTCAAATCTGATTCTATTTTATCATAGCCTGTATGAAGCCATTTTTCAGTCATTAAACGGTCATGTTTTGGTTTCCAAAATAAATCAAACTCTCTTTTCATAATCGATGGGGAACTTGAAGAATCGTGCCCGGCAAAAACAGCCAATAATTTGTGCTCTTTATTCAATCCCATAAAAGCAGTTCTGTCGATCATGGCACCAATATCAGCAGTGGAAATACTAAACATTCTCGTGGTTATAAAATCAGGTAGGAAATTATCGTCAACGTCCCCATAGAATCTATTATCGACTTCTTGGGCTCTGTCTTTATAATCAGGTATATCACA
>NYZO01000088.1 GCA_002687185.1 archaeon
AAAAATTTGCTTTAAAAAATGAGTTTGATACGACTTTTTCTTATACTCCGGATCTACCATACTTACGTACTGAATTTTAGTATCTTCAATTTCAAGAAACTGATGAAAATTCTGCTCTGTCATATTGTTTGGGAGAGTATCATAAGTTACAATCATCTCCACAGGATAATGACTCTTTACACAACGATATAACTCATCTAGAGGATAATATGGATCATCTTTATTGGAGTATGTTTCCATCACAACATTCTTCCCAGTTGTCAAATCAATCACACTAATTCCAATACATACACTGTTTGACGCTGTTGTAAAAGACTTATACTCTTCTATATAAACCGACATAAGATTGTTATGAATTCGAGTAGTCTCAATCATTGTTCCGGGACTATACGTTCCAGTGACCTCTCTTTTGGGATCAGGAGCCGGTGTTACTTGTTCGATGACACGGACATTATAAAGGTTTTTATTGACTAACATATCTAAATACTTGTCTTTACACCGGATAGGAAAACCGATCATATAGGGATTTCCATGTCCCAACTCTTTCTTTTTGTCTTTACGTGTAATCTGGAAATTACATATTTCAGATATTGTTTTTAATGATGTCATTGTGTATTGTAACTCTGGACAGTCTTCTGCATACAGTTCAAAGAAATCTCCAACTTGCATAAATAAAGCAGACTGTTCACCATACTCTTCTATTAATTCTTTTAAAAATTTGTAATAATCGTCATAGATAAGGCTTTTGACGGGCATTGTATAAAAATATCAAACTGTTTCTTTAAGTGGGTATTTATAATTATATAGTAATCTGTGTTTTTATCCATTTATATGTTTTCGTTATTCCTACTTCAAGTGGTAATGAAGGAGACCACCCTAACGTTTCCTTTATTAGATTATTGTCTGAGTTACGTCCTCTTACACCTTGAGGTCCATCAATATGTTTAACACTATTTTTTTTTGAATCAACTGCAAGTATTATTTCCATTAGATGATTGATTGTTACCATCTCATCTGAACCTATATTTATAGGGCCCGAAAATTGGGAATTTACAAGTCGTATAATACCTTCAATACATTCATCTATATACAGAAACGATCTAGTTTGTTTCCCATCGCCAAACATCTCAATAAATTCATTATCTTTGGCCATAATCACTTTTCTACATAAAGCAGCAGGTGCTTTTTCTCTGCCACCACACCATGTCCCAAGTGGACCAAAAATATTATGAAAACGTGCAATTCTAACTTGGATGTTTGTATTTTTCTGTAATGTTAGATATAATCTTTCGCTGAATAACTTTTCCCATCCATATTCCGAATCAGGGTGAGCTGGATATACCGAAGATTCTTTGCAGTTTGGATTTTCCGGGTCTAGCTGATTGTATCTTGGATAAACACATGCCGATGAGGAATAAAATATAGTTTTTACATTTCTATGCCGGCACACATCACATACATTTAGGTTTATAACTGCGGAATTATGCATAATATCAATATCATTTTCCCCTGTAAATATAAATTCAGCTCCTCCCATATCGGCGGCAAGCTGATATACTTCATCAATAGTATTATCAATTACTGATTCAACATTACTATATTTTCGAAGATCACATACTATAAACTTATCTGCAGTACTCTCTTCGAATTCATGTTCCTTGATATCAGCCCCGCACACCCAATATCCATTATTTTTTAGCCTCTTTACAAGATGACCTCCAATAAAACCACCAGCACCTAAAACTACTGCTTTTTTCATTTGTCTATTATAAAAATAGATCTTTATATCATTTCACTATATATTCAAACAAATTACCAGATAGAATTCCGCAATGATTATAAGAAATTCTCTATAAGCAATTTCATCAGTGTAACGAATAGATTGTAAGATATTTAAGACAATTTTTTATGTGCATATATTATACAAAATAGATGTCATCACATACAACTGATGAGGCGATTAAATCTATGAATAAGATCACCAACATCCCTCAATATACCACAAAATCGAGTGATGGTGATACTATTAATAATAAACTAACTATTGAAGTAACAGATCATTTTACAAGTGACAGCGATGCTCCTGTGGGTTCAAAAGCGGAACTTGTAATAAGTAGTGCTAACACAATTAAGATTGATGCTTACGATACAGGGGCTTCTGCAATCGCAATCCGTAGTGCTGGAGAACTAAAAATGGATTCCTCAGGTAACATAAATATAGGTACAGACTCTTCGGGTTCTACAATTACTATAGGACATTCATCAGGGGGAACTGTATTTATTCAGGGGCAAACCTATTTTGATACTGTTGTTACCAATGAAAAACTACAAATTACGGATCCACTCATAATGATAAGTGCGAACTCGACTGCATCAGACAAGGATATTGGTATTTACGGTCAATACAAGCCAGGAGATGATATTACATATACCGGACTCTTTAGAGATGCTAGCGGAGGTGTATGGAAATTTTTTGATGATACAACAACAGATCCCAGTGGAAATAACAAAGTTCCTGTTTATGGATTAGCTAGTTTAAATGTTAAAAATCTAGATCTTTCAGGAAATTTAGATGTAAGCGGAACTACTGCTCTCGGTGGAGACTTGACGATTACTAACTCAAAAATAACAATGACAGGTAATGATGATGCCTCTCTTACTACGACTTCGGGAACTCTTACTTTGACTGGTGCGGCGGCTTCCACGTGGTCGACATCAGCTGGAGCATTATCTATTAGTGGAAAAACAGGATTGAATCTTCAAGAAGACGGAGCCAATGTTATAGCAATTGATACGAACCGAGATGTCTTATTTTCTCAGACAGGAGGCTCCACTTCAGATCCAGATGTGGAATTTGATGGTTATACGCGATTTGATGGAGTGACCGAATTTGCAAACAATGTTTTAATCAATGGAAATAAAAACTTAGATATTTCAGGAAATTTGGATGTCAGTGGTACAACAACGTTTCGAGGAATTGTATACACTTGGCCAGGTGATAATGGGACATCGGGACAAGTCTTACGTACAGATGGTGATGGTACTCTTACTTGGGTTACAGACCCGAATCCCGCTATTGGAGGAAGCGATACTCAAATACAATATAACGATGGAGGATCGTTTGGAGGAATGTCAAATTTCACTTATAATGACAGTACAAGCAATATCTTATTTAGCGGTGGAAAACGATTTGATATTTCCGGAAATTT
This sequence comes from archaeon, assembly GCA_002687185.1. Taxonomy (GTDB): domain Archaea; phylum Nanobdellota; class Nanobdellia; order SCGC-AAA011-G17; family GW2011-AR20. The sequence continues at coordinate 3,210 of NYZO01000088.1, forward strand.
AGATGTCAGCGGAACAACTATGCTACACGATGACCTTACAGTGGACGGAGGAACAATTACATTAACTGGCGATTCGGCATCTAGTCTTACTACTTCTTCAGGGGCTTTAACTTTGACTAGTGCTGCCGCAGCTACATGGAAAACAAATGCAGGAACTTTAACAATAGATGGAACTGCAGGAGTAAATATTCAAGAAGGGGGACTAAACACAATAGCAGTGGATGACAGTCGGAATATTGACATCTCAGGGACAGCATTAAATATTGATGGTACTGGTGCAATTACAATTAATTCTAGTGCTGGAGTGATCAATATTGGGGACGATGCAGTTGCACAAAATATGAATATTGGAACTGGTGCTGCGGCGAGAACCATTACTATCGGAAACACAACAGGAGCTTCTGCTACCAACCTAGATGCTGGAACAGGAGGAATAACACTAACTTCTACGGGAACCGGTGATATTACCATCAATTCGGACGATACTTTACTGTTGGATGCAGACGGTGTCTTAGAACTGAACTCCAGTGCTGGAGCAATTAGTATTGGAAATGATGCAGTTGCACAAAACATGAATATTGGAACAGGTGCTGCAGCAAGAACCATCACAATTGGGAACACTTCAGGAGCCACAGCAGTCAATATTAATGCTGGAACAGGAAGTATTGCATTAGCTTCAACTGGAACTGGAGATATTACAATTAACTCAGATGATACTTTACTATTAGATGCAGATGGCGTTTTAGAACTAAATTCAAGTGCAGGTGCAATCAGTATTGGTAATGATGCCGATGCCCAAGCAATTAATATTGGAACGGGTGCAGCAGCAAGAACACTAACTATTGGGAATTTTACTTCTACTACTGGTGTTATTGTAAATTCAGGATCAGGAGGAATTACGTTAGAAGCTTCTGGAAATATTGCACTGGATGCCTCTGGAGACATCATCCTCGATGCTGGGGATGCAAACATTAACTTTAAAGACGATGGAACTCAATTCTTAAGTTTCACAAACAATAGCGGAGACTGTGAGATAACCAACGGTGTAGCTGATAAAGACATTATTTTTAAGGACACTGGAGGAAATGAGATATTTAGAATCGATGGAACAGCAGAGACTTTATTGATGGCTACAAACAAACGCATTGAATTTTCTGATGAAAACGAATACATATACAGTGATGGAACAGACCTTCATATTGGAGTTGGAGCAAATGGAGATATTAATATTCCAGCCAATGTCGGTATCACTTTTGGAAACGATGGAGAAAAGATTGAAGGCGATGGAACAGATCTAATAATCACAGGAAATAACATTAATCTAACAGCAACAGCCGATGTGGTGGTTCCAGCCAATGTAGGTATTACTTTTGGAACTGGCGAAAAGATTGAAGGAGACGATACCGATTTAACTATCACTTCAGGAGCAGATATTAATTTAACAGCAACTGGAGATGTAAACATACCAGTCAATGTAGGAATTACTTTTGGCGACGATGGAGAAAAGATTGAGGGAGATGGAACTGATCTAACAATTACATCAAGTGGTATTTTACATTTGGATGCAACAGGAAATATGAATATAAATTCATCAGGTGGGGTCATTAATGTAGGTGACGATGCAATAGCCCAAAATATCAACATTGGTACAGGAGCCTCGGCAAGAACAATTACAATTGGTAATCATACAACAACAACTGGTATCGCAATAGATTCTGGATCTGGAGGAATTACTTTGGACGCTTCAGGCATAATTACTCTTGACACTTCAGGTGGCTTAACAATCTTATCCACCCTAGATGCTACAGACTCTATTTATTTACATGCGAATGCCGGAACCAGTGAAACAATAAGAATCCATGCTGATCAGGGAACAAGTGAAAGTTCGATTCAGTTACTTTCCGATGCAGGTGGAATTGATATTGACTGTGCTGGAGGATCAGGAACATTAGCTTTAGACACTGCAGGTGGAGCAATTAATATTGGAGCTAATACGGCTGCTGGAAATATTAATATAGGAACAAACGCAACTGCAAGAACAGTAACTATAGGGAACACAACAGGAGCTTCTGCTACCAACCTAGATGCTGGAACAGGAGGAATAATACTAACTTCGACAAGTACCGGAGATATTACAATCAACTCGGCTGATACTTTACTGTTGGATGCAGACGGTATCTTAGAATTAAATTCAAGTGCTGGAATCATCAGTATTGGAAATGATGCAGTAGCACAAGATATGAATATTGGAACTGGTGCTGCAGCAAGAACCATCACAATTGGTAATGTAACAGATGCAACTCAAGTCAAAATAAATGCTGGTACCGGCGGTATAGATTTAGCTTCTACAGGAACAGGTGACATAACTATCGATTCCGATGATACGGTACTCATTGATGCTGATGGGGTGCTAGAACTCAATTCCAGTGCCGGAGCAATTAGTATTGGGAATGATGCCGATGCCCAAGCAATCAATGTAGGAACAGGGGTAGCAGCCCGAACCATCACCATTGGTAATGCAACGGGAGCAACAGCAATTAACCTAGATTCAGGAACTGGAGATATTACATTAAACTCAGCAGATGATATTATTATAGATGCAGACGGAGGAAATATTACGTTTAAGGACAACGGAACTGAGGAACTTGATTTTATTAACAGTTCGGGAGATTGGACAATAAAAAACTTAACACAGGATAAAGATATCATCTTTAATGTAAATGATGGTGGTGCAGACACGGAAGTAATAAGAATTGACGGAGCATCCGGATATGTGGGCATTGGTACTTCAACCCCCAATCACATTCTGGAAGTAAGTGGCTCTATCGTCTCCTACATAGTAAATTTAACAAACTCAAACTCATCTAACGATGCAGATGGAATTCGTCTCAAATACCCTAATTTGACAGTAAATCATGCAACAGGAGCAAGATATATGAGGGTCCAGAATGGTGCTGGTACCGGATTATGGACAGTACATGCTGATGGTTCTGGAGGAGCCTCTGATTCTGCAAGTTTTACGGGATCACATGATACCATTTGCAAATACGATAAACGGCTTGTCCCAGGAATGATTGTATGCAGTACCGGTGAAGTATGGCTTAAACCCTCGCATATTACTTTTCAAATAGGACTACCCAAAACAAGATTGGCAGAAACACGTGCATCAAAAGCGGTATTTGGAGTTGTGGCTGGAACCGTTGTCCAATATGATTCATCAGGAAATGTCACAACCAGCGAAGAAGAACTTGAATATCTCGTAAATAATTTTATTATCAAACCGGCATTTCCAGGATATGGTGTAACTGCTGGAATAGACCCCGATCATAAACATATAGCAGTAAATTCATTAGGTGAAGGAGTAATTTGGGTAACAAATTCCCAAGGAACCATAGAAAATGGTGATTATATAGTTTCATCTATAATTAAAGGATACGGGTGTAAACAAGAGAATGATATAATGAGAAATTGTACAGTAGCAAAATGTACTGAAAAGATTAACTGGGATGCAATAAAAGATACAATTACAGTGGGAAACAAAACCTTTAAGAAATACTGTACAATGTGTACCTATCACTGTGGATAATCATCCACTGTGGATAATTATGAAATAAAATATTAATGAATAATATATGGCTGAAAACGTAATCCAAGCAAATCGAGGGACAGTTGACATTCAGAATCCTCAACACACATCGTTTGCTACTAGACAAGATACCCATATTAATTTCGCCTTTGAGGAATTCGAGATTACTGCAGATAACACACCAACATTAGGGGCAAAAAGCAAATATATTATTGATAAAAAGACCGAAAACCATCTCTTAACCAATCTGAAACTACAAATCACCCTGGCCGAAATCACAATTACATCAAACCCATCAATTACAGGAGCCACATGGTTAAATTGGGTAAATTCAATTGGTCATGCAGCAATTAAAAATATAACAATATCTTCAGGGACAAACGATCTCGAAACTCATACAGGAGAATTTCTAGAAATCTGGAATGAACTTAATATTGATCCAGACAGTACCTACAATACACATATAGGTAAATACAAAACAAACCCTCCTACAGGGGAAACAACTATCCCACAAAAGAAAATGACAGTACAGTTACAATATTGGTTTTGCAGAGGGGCATCCGGACGTGATGGTATCGATGGTACTAAACTTGCCCTTCCTATAGGCTATCTTAATAATAATATGGAAATCACAGTAAACTTTCAGAATGAATATAATTTAGTTTATACAGATGGAACGATCGATTCTAGCCTTACATCAACTGAAATTAAGATAGATGATTGTAAATTAATAGTTGAATACGCACTACTAGATACATTAAAAACCCACGAAAATAACGAAATCATTACACTTTCACAAAACTTCTATAGAGATTACAAACAACAAATCACTATTAATCAAAGTGTTGCTTTTAATGGAACAGCAACTGCTAGTGGAACTAAAAATGTAAATTGGAAGAGTTTTACAAGTTCTGTGATCGAAATGATATGGTATATCCAAAAAGAAAAAACCGATGCAAGTACACTTCAAGAAAGATTCAACTTTCGATTTTCTGGAGGAAATATATTAAGCAACTGTTCGTTTGAAATCAATAATGATTCTATATCAAAAGATTTACCTGCTGAATATTTCTGTAAAGTAATGCCTTTAACAGCCAAACATCAGGTACCACGAAAAAAAGTTCATATTTATCCATTTGCGATTTTACCGTCTAAATTCTCTAATCCAACAGGATTCTTTAATTGCACTTATACTTCTCAGTCCAAACTAAAACTTACGTTTTCCACATTTACTGGTGCTTATGAAGGAGAATTATACGCTTTAACTAGAAAAATAATATACATATCAGGAGGAACATTTATTATTCAAGACATTATATGAGACAATATTTTCTTTTTTTTTCTGTAAGTATTATATAATAAAATGGGAGGTGGCTACATGCAACTAGTCTCTTATGGAGCACAAGATGTTTATCTTACAGGGAATCCACAAATAACATTTTTTAAGATTGTTTACCGTAGACATACAAACTTTGCTGTTGAAGCTATTAAGAACGTATTTAATGAGACTCCAGCACTGGGCAGTACCTACACTTCAAAAATCTCAAGAAATGGTGACTTAGTTTATCGGATGTACGTACAAACCGACATTACAATCAGTGACGGATCTGGAAATGGTGGCTGGCCTGGGGAATCAATGTTGGAAGAGGTCAGCCTTGAGATTGGGGGGCAGTTAATCGACAAACATTACTCTGACTGGCTTCATATTTGGAATCAATTGACCTTAACTGATACAAAGAAACGTTTATACAACAAGATGATCGGGCATGCTGCATGTGTAGTTGACGGAACAGATGTATACGGAAATACAGACAATACTTCCCCAAGCAGTTATACAGTGAATGTTCCATTGCAATTCTGGTTCTGTAGAAATCCGGGATTAGCATTACCTATCATTGCACTTCAGTATCATGAGGTAAAAGTAAAAGTAAAATTTGTAGCAGCGATGACTACGGATGGTAATTCAAGCGTTGATTCCATTGCAAATACCGATCTTTATGTAGATTATGTATTTTTAGATTCAGATGAAAGAAAACGATTCTCGCAGGTATCTCACGAATATTTGATTGAACAACTTCAGTTTACAGGGACAGAGACAATCGATGCAGGAGATACAACGAAAACAGTAAAACTAAATTATAACCATCCTGTAAAAGAGCTCTTCTGGGTCATCCACCAACCCAGAACAGCTAAAGATAGAACAGATATCAATAATCTTAAGAATAGACAAACATTTGGAATGTATACCGACGTTTCAGGTGCGGCACTATATGATGGGGGTACAGTTGATTATGATACATTTATTCGCAAAGGGGAAATGCTTGATGCTTCGGGGGGAACAATTTTCCAAGGAGGAGCAGCTGCGGCAGATACTGGTTTAACAAGTACCTGTGAAGAGATTACGTATCATCCGGCAAAATGGCCAACCGAAGCAAAAGCACCATTAAAAGAAGCTCAAATCTTGTTGAACGGTCACCCAAGATTATCTGTTCGTCCAGGGTTATATTTCTCACAAACTCAAGTATTTGAAGCTCACAGCGGATGCCCTCATTCAGGAATCTATGTGTATTCGTTTGCCTTGAAACCGGAAGAACATCAACCTTCGGGAACATGTAACTTTTCCCGTTTAGATTTAGCTCAATTGAAACTTACAATAAAGGGAAGCAATGAAGGCCTTGATACAAATGTCGCAAGGACAGTAAGGGTTTACGCATTAAACTATAATATCTTAAGAATTACTAGTGGAATGGGCGGAGTGTCGTATAATAATTAATTTCATCATTATACACTAATTAATTTTGTAGCGTTTTTTTTTCTTACTATAATATATAAACAATGGGAGGAGGTTTAATGCAGTTAGTAGCTTACGGGGCTCAAGATATTTATCTTACAGGTAATCCTCAGATTACATTTTTCAAAGTGGTCTACCGTAGACACACCAATTTTGCTATGGAAGCCATCCAACAGACATTCAATGGTACAACCGGTTTCGGGAACAAAGTATCTTCAACTATCTCAAGAAATGGAGATTTGGTCGGCCGAATGTATTTAGAACACAAATTACAATTAAACACAGCTAATCATGCTTCAGCAGAAAAACATTATGGTCACGCCTTAATGAAAACATGTGAATTAGAAATTGGTGGACAGA
>NYZO01000089.1 GCA_002687185.1 archaeon
AAGAACCAAAGCCAAAGAAAAATATGCAGCAACATAAGGAGTTTGATTAAACGGTTTCTGCTTTACAGAACTTTTACGAGAAACCCTCTTCTTTGCTGCCATTAAAACGATCAATCATACTTGCATATAAAAAGCTTTGTAACTGAAAAAAAAAGTAACAGCAAAGACCAAAGCTTTAATAGGAATGCGAATATAAGATTGAATAATATGAACAAAAGAGGTGAAGAAGCACTTTCATGGGCATTTCTTGAGCTAGTGCTTGGAGTATTAGTAGTAGTTGGATTATTATTTAATGTTAATGCAACAGCGTCTGATACAAAGGTCCGCAATCAGGCCTGGGTCACTGAGCTAGGATACGCAATAGATTCACTAAGCAATACCAACGCAGACACAACCATAACCTATAATTTCGAGAAGAAAAATAATAAAGAATTTACAGTAATATTTGAAGGCAACACTATAACGATATCAGACAAAGGCGGGCCACAAACGTACCAATTAAGCAAAGCAACGATTAATACACTTACACTGAAAAATCCAGCGTCAATAACAATTAAAAAAACTAAAGATAAAATTGAGGTGGAAGCACCATGGCTGTAGCAATGCGAAAAACTGTGCATTTCATATTCCTAATATTCGTCTTGACAATAGTCATATGGGTGTTTGCATGGTCGATGAGCGTATACAAAAATGATACGAGCGGTGCAATACGTATTAGAATGAACGCGCAAGAACAATGTTTTCTAAACGAACTTAAAAAAACAGATACAGTAACAGATAAATGTCTTAAGGACGGGTTTGGTGCAATCATTACCATCAAAGACGAAAACAATGAGATTAAACATAAGTTCGGGCCGGACGTAACGTCACTAGTTGATTTTTGTTTTATACCAAAGAAGAATTTCTTGTGTGTTAGACGTAGTAGTTTTGTTAATAATAAGGAGGTTGAGATTGGGATCGTACCGCAATAAACGAGGATTGCTAGGAGCACAAGATACAATAATTTCGATTCTGATAATAATAATATTAATTATTTCTAGCACACTATTCTTTGTTTTGAGTGAGCACAAAAAACGAAGCATTATTACGCCAACAACAGACAATACAGACCAATTTCTAATAGATTTTCTAGCGTCCAAATACACAGTTGATGGACAAACACTTACAGGTGAGGAATTAGTTACCTTAACTTCTAATGGTCTTGACCCAAAACACCTTGAACAAATATCGAATCAAGCATTAACTTCTGTATGCAAAAATAAATGTTATGGGGAATTCTATGTGAATAACGGACTCATAACAACCGTTGGGACAGGACAGTTTGAAAATGTTGTCTCAGCTAATATAAATCTGCAACCTGATATAGAGGTGATATTTTATGTGGCTTAATAAGCGTGGACAAGGTAAATTTCTTCTACTGATCTTGTTTGGTGTAATCGTAGTGCTTGCGTTTGCATCGTATGTGTTCTTCTTGCATAGCGATAGCCCTAAAAAAATAACCGAGCAAACCGGGACTGTTGGAAATGCAATTAACGTAGTTGCTGCTGATGCTGAAAAACAAAAAATATTTCTACACAAATGTCTGCGCGAGTCAGATGTCAGTGTGAGCAACACGTTCTTTGATGGTGATATTTGTTATGCTAACGGAGAATTAATAGTTTCTACAGGATGTCCGATAGAAATCAATAACAGATATAGTCAAAAGATTGCTGAAGCGATGGCTGTATGTATGGGTGAGCCGGTTGAAATAAACATGATAGAAGACGAGATTACTGCAACAACACAATTCTCAAAGAGCGTTGTTAAAGCAGTATTTTCAATAGATTATCAAGAAGAACTAAAAGCGTCTAAACAAGTGCTAATAAACGAAGAAACCATTAAAGAAGAAGTTCTAAAAGTAGAAAATAAAAAAGATTGTATAAAAGAAAATCCGTCTTGTTTGCCGGAAGTTAATGTCGAAGATAAAGATGTAGTATTCTCAGTGGATTCTGGAGAGAGACTTGTTGTTGAAAATGGACAATTAAAAGAAAAACAATTAACAGTTACTGTGCGTTATGAGTTGTTTGAGCAAGAACCGCTCTTTGTGTAGCCAGTGTTAGATAAATAATTATTTCCGATTTTCACGTTTAATAGTCCGCCAATGGAAGAAGTACAAAGGTATACCGACCAGTAACATAGCAATGCTTTGAGCTAATTCACGTTGACGTTGACCTCTTTGATAATCAGTTTTAGACACTTCAACAGGTTCAACTTCACCTTCAGACACTGGAGCGGGCATACGTGGATAAAAATCTTGGTCAGCCTCAGTAAAAATAAACGTTTTCAAACCCAAATTAATAATAGATACACTCGCCATGACAATTAAAACTAAACCGATTAAACTGAATGTGTACAAATAAATGGTGCGAATAAGTGACATAATAAGGGATTAAATTACCTTAGTTAAATAATTTGTGATCATTGGACTTTTATTACATTATAGCCGCAATTACTTCTTTTTTGACCTGTTTATAGGGTATTATCCTATTTGTAAGACGAACCATATCTCGTTCGTAAGTTTTCTTGGTTATAATCATGTTTGGGTCTAACCTAATTTTAGTTTTCTGTTTGAAAAGTGGCTTATTAAATAAGATTCCGGCTTGAACCATGAACCAAACATCGTAGAGATCACGCCCTTTCTTTCGCTCAAGCAAAGCTTTTACTTTTTCGACAAACATCTCTTCTGTTTGCATCGTCAATATAAGTATGTTTTTTGATGTTTCAGGGTATGGAGAAACAATGGTCTTCCAATTTGGTTTTTTAATAGTACCATCTCTATAACCTGCGTCTATCCTGAATTTGTTACGTGTTTGTCTGCTACCGTTAAACAGAGGTCCATTGAAACTGATTTCACATGTATACGCTTGTTTGAAAGTTTCTTCTTTGATAAATTCATTTGAGATGCCTAATTTTGTAATCTCGTTTAAAGTTTCTTGAAGTTGTTGTTTGAATTTTCGAGGATTTTTGATGTTAAAATCAAGGTCTTCTGAAAATCTGTCTATACCTAAAGTGTATTTAAGACATGTTCCACCTTTGAAGATCGCCTCCTGATAGCGTCTATAATAAAAATATAGAAAAAGCATTAATAAATAATCTTTCTCCTGTTGATATAATGCCAAACCTGTATCTTGAGCTATTTTTCGTAATCCGTCTTTACTGATCATTGATGTTTACACCCCATTTGCGATCTATTTTTGATGAGAGAGGGTTTTTTGGATTAAGTTTTATAATACTTGAAGAGGGTTTTTTGAACAGATCTACTGTACTGCTTGTTTTAAGATCATATCGTTCTACCAGGTACCCTAATCTAGCGTAGATACTATTGTTATGATAACGTTTAAGGTAGGAATTGAGTTTTTTTTCTTGGATTTTAGGAAACATTTGTTTCATGCATTTCGTAATTTCTTCTATCCCTCCGCTAAGTTCTGGTTTAGCTAACATATCTATAATAAGCTTCTCTTCTTCGACTATAGGGAATCCTTCGTGGTTTTTGTAACCGAAAAATCTACTAGGGCTGACAGTAACTGTTTCAATGCGATGTCCGTTGATAGTTAACGGAGAATACTGCTTTGTTGATACCAATTGAATACTTTGTACTTGTTGCTCAGTGTATCCTAAGTAAGAGCAAGCTGTCCAAAAACTGATGTAAGAAGGTGATGTTAGAAGTGCTGCTATCTTGAAGATATGTTCTGATATGTTTTCAGTTAGTACGTAATGATCTCTCTTCAGAGCAATGATCTTTTTTTTTCTTTTTAAGGAAGTGAGTGTGTTATGTATGCGAGATTTCTTCCATCCTGTTTTTCTTTTAATAATGAGATAGGAAAATAGTAAATCGTCTTTAATTGCGTTTAAAAGTGTTGATTCGTGCTTTGAGAGGGGGAGATAATTTTTAGAGAATTGTGTTGTTTTTACCATGATATTGCCATAATATTTATTGGACTATTTAAAGGTTTGTTTTTGTTGTATCCTGTTTTCTTTAGATATAAATAAACTACAAATAGAGATTCTAATCTTGTTATGTACATATTAACCCTGCTAAAATTAAGATATTTGGAATAACGGCAGGGGTATTAATTAAGTGTCTCAGATGATTTTTCAGATCTCATGTCCCGATTTAGTGCTAAACAAATTTATACCCGTTAAGCTATTATCGTTATGTTATGAGTTTAAAATTTTTAGGATAATATGATACCCTCAAACGAACCGAATAAACCATCAACCATAAAAGATGAACTACGTATTGTTTGGATTATTCTAGAAACCGTTAAGCACGTGAAATTTGGAAAGCAAAACTTATCGAGATTTCTTAAAGGATCAAATTCAAGATTAGTACATAGGGTTGAACAAAAAACACTCTTTGGTAGCTTATATTGGCTTACACTTCACACCATTGACGGATATCTTGATCAATTAATTAGAATGGAATTACTCAAACAACATTTTGTTGCACCTTTCCGTCCTGTGTTTACCATAACGGATGCAGGTACGAAAGTTCTAGATGAAAAAATACAAATGTCACTACAACAAGTACCAAAAAAAATCTACACAATTACTATAGGACCAACTGAGAAGAAAACACTAGCGCTCTTTAGAGAAGGGAAGACTGTTAATGAGATCGCACAATTGCGCACCCTTGCAACATCAACCGTATCTGGCCATTTTATCAGACTGATCAAAAAAGACTATCTTCGGATTCATGAAATCGTTGAAAAAGAAAAAATAGAAATTATTCAAAACCAACTCAAAAAATATGATGATGTACCCTCAACACAAGAAGTCAAAGAACAACTTCCAGAAAATATAAGCTATGATGATATTAGGTGGGTTATAGCAGACATTAAAAAAGAATAAGTCTTTCTAGCAGTATCTCCAATTGGTTCCATAAGCGATCGTACAAACATTTAAAAAACAGAATGTATAAATAGGAGTCTCTGGTAACCGTATCGGATGAAAAGAGGTTTTCAGTATAAGCGTGGTCAAGTAGCTATGGAGTTCTTAATGACCTATGGTTGGGCTATTATTATCATCTTACTTGCTATTGCTACGTTATGGTTACTTGGAGTGTTTAGTCCTTCTGTTTCTACAACGTGTCAGATTGAAGCTCCATTCACTTGTCAAGATGCTGTGGTTGCGGATAATTCCGTCATCTTACGACTTGGAGCATCTCATGCACAATCAGCAAAAGTGAGTAGTGTTACGGTCAATGGACAAGCGTGTCCGCGGTTGACTAACACACAAATAACTAACAACCAAATAACTTTAGTACGTTGCCTTGGATTAACCTTAGACGAAAAAGAAAAAGTGAGTGTAGAAATTGATGCCAGTTATGTAAAACGAGGAGGTGGATTAACACACAGAATTGAAGGGACAGTTTCTGGACAAGCAAGTAAGGGAAATTATGTATATAGTAGTGATAGTAGCATAATAGCAGCCTATGATTTTGAAGGTGATGGGAATGATGTTAGTGGAAATAGTAACGATCTAACCATTGTAGGTGCAGACTGTTCTGTGGCCGGGAAAAAAGGGAACGGTTGCCTGTTAGATAAATCAGTGTCGTTTGAATACCTGATTGCAAACCCAATGACCTCGTTTCCGAGCACGTCAATTACTGTTGAGTTTTGGATGTGGTCGTCTGACACCTATACCTATAGTTGGCCGGTTTCGTACGCCTCAACTGCCACTGACAATGATTTTGGCGTTGGAGATATACCAAGTATAGATGTATGGGTTGGAAATGATCGAGGAGTAACCTCAGGGGTCGCTTTAGGAGACAGTCAATGGCACCATATTGCAGCGACTTGGCAGAGTTCTGATGGTGCACTATTTATATATAAAGACGGCGTAGAAATACATTCTGATACAGCCTCATCTGGAGGATCTATTACTGGAGGTGGGTCACTGGTTTTAGGTCAAGACCAAGATAGTATCGGTGGAACCTTCCAAAGTGCTCAATCGTATGATGGAATCATAGATGAATTGGCGATCTATAATCGGGTGCTTACACCACAAGAGATTAAGGATCATGCTAAAATTTAGAACAATATTGTTATTATGATTTTACTCTTAACAACGAGTTAAGACAATTATGCCACTCTAGGAAAAAGAATATATGTAAATCTTTCTGGGAAATTATTCCAGCTTGGGTTTAATACCTGACCTTTACCCACATCTCTCATTTTGACCGAATTATCAAATAGACTTTCCGCCCCAAAAATTCTTTTGGACAATCTACTTTTGCTCC
>NYZO01000090.1 GCA_002687185.1 archaeon
AACGGTTCAGTATCATTTTAGTAACCATACGAGAAGTAGTCTACGAACCCGGATTTGGAATTCGTGCTCCTCCCAAGGCTTGATTTATAAATTTGTACAAAATTATAAATAGTATGAAGTAATTGCTAGTCCTTAATGGATAAACAACTTACTAAATTACAAAAAGATACACTCAAAGAAGTCTCAAGCATTGCAGCAAACGCAGCGTCTACAGCGCTTTCTAAACTTACTGATAGAAGAATCAAGGTCAAACTTAGCAAACTGACCTTAATGCATCCTGATGACATGCCGGTAGAGTATAAAAAAGAAGAAGATGTAGGAATCCTATTCGGGATAAAAGGAGCAATAAGCGGAAGCATAGTGAGCTTATCCTCTAAAGAATCTGTTTACCTACTTGTTGATATGATTAAAGGAGAATTGCTCGGTACAACAACAAAACTAACAGAACAAGACAAAGATTTAATAAAAGAAGTAGGAAATATACTGGTCGGAAGCTATCTAACCGCGCTGTCAACAATGACACGTTTAAAGCTCCCAGAATCAACGCCGATCTTGATGGAATCAACAGCGCAAGAGATACTCAAAGAAGCGTCCAGTAAAATCAAAGGCAGAACAAAACAAATACTGGTAATTGAAAATGACCTTATAGTAGATGAAAGAAAGTTTAAACAAGAACTAATACTAATACTTCTACCGAAAACACTTGAGCTATTGTTTTCACGGCTGTTTAAATGGATGGAGTAAACATTAATAGTTACATAAAAAATATAATAGAATTGAATTAATATAATAACTGATGACGACAATATATGGTCTCGTAGAAAAGTTTAGCTTTACTCGATATTCAGGTCTTGGTATCAGTGTTAGAGAAGATCATGCGCCTTTAAACGCGATAGTTGGTGATATAAGGGATAGTACAGTTGGCATTGAGTTCACACAACCAGAAGGAAGTATTCAGGTAGGGGATGTAAAACTAATCACACACGACATTTACTTAGACCTCCACCATAAATTAAAAGAACATAATGAGATTGTTATCCTTGATGATGAAGAGACTTATAGGGCCTATGCACACTTAATTAACGAACTCCAAGATGACAAGATCCCCCCGTTAGATAGATTCAAAAAAGCAAAAAAAGCAGGATACCTCTACAAAGCACAAAGAGATGAAATAATCGCAAGAAATGTAAAAGAAAGTAAACTCGATCATGCTTTTGTCGGAGCATACCATGCCTATTCACTTCATACACAACACGGATTTAATGATGTTTACATAGAGGGGCCATCAAACTTAGAAGAAGTAAAACAATCTATTAATTGGGAGATTGCTTTTGCAACAGACGAAAACATTCTAGAAAGCAGTCTTAGAAATATAATTCTTCGTTATGATTTAGTTCGCATAGGTGACCTTAGTGGCCAAGTGAGAGAGGAACTAGAAAAAGATAGCAATGAAATTAGAAGCCTTGAGAGATATAATAATTTATTTGAAACAGGACGGCTTACTAAAACTAATAGAGACCCAGACTTTATAGGAGCCTGGGTACAAGGGACAGTCCCAGCTCAAGGATATTTTGAAATTTATATTGACGAATCATCTGACGGAATAGCTAAAGGCATGATAATAGACGGGAACGGCGATGCGACATTTGAAGGATCTTTTCAAGGAGATAGTGTTGAATTCACTAAGATTTATACCGAGCCATTTATGCAGACTTATCTGCCTGGAGAAATATATTACAGGGGTGAGCGAAAATATAAGTATTATTTTGGACAATTTACATCAGCTGTAAGTCCGCGTCTAATAGGATCTTTTGCCTTATCTCGTTATGATCCGAAGTCTGGAGCAAGGATACTGAACGCAACAAAGATATAATAGCAATCTTTGGAACTAGATGATAAGATTTAGAAGACTAATTAAGAATAATAAACAATCATCCAACACCCTTAAAAACCAGAAAATACACTTTTATTTCATGCAACCATCTATTGAAATCATGGCACCTGCTGGATCGTTTGCGTCAATGAGGGCAGCACTTAACGCTGGATGCGATTCTGTATATTTTGGTGTTGCACAACTTAATATGCGCGCTAGGTCTGCTAATAATTTTGTTTTGGATGATCTTGAAAAAATAAGCGAAATTTGTAAGAAAAAAAACGTTAAGACCTATCTAACTGTTAATACGATCTTGTATAATCATGACATAAACTTAATGAAAAAGATCTGTGACGAAGCGAAGAAACATCATATAACAGCGATAATCGCAAGCGATGTTGCAGCTATACAATACGCAAACTCGATTGGTTTGACTGTGCATATTTCAACACAAGCAAATGTTACTAATATTGAAACCGTGAAATTTTATTCTCAATATGCCGATGTGATGGTGCTTGCACGTGAACTTACCCTAGACCAAATTAAAGATATTATTTCGCAAGTTAAAAAAGAAAAGATTTTAGGACCTAAAGGCGAGCTCGTACGTATCGAAGTTTTTGCTCACGGCGCTTTATGTGTTGCAATATCTGGAAAATGTTATATGAGTTTAGCCACAAACCACGCCTCAGCTAATAGAGGTGCTTGTGTTCAAAATTGTCGCAGATCATACCGGGTAGTAGACGATGAAACAGGCGAAGAATTAAAAATCGATAACAAATATATAATGTCTCCTAAAGATCTTTGTACTATTCCGTTCTTAGATCAATTGTTAGACGTAGGTGTTTCTGTACTTAAAATTGAAGGACGTGGCCGATCGCCTGAATATGTGTCAACTGTAGTTCGAGTCTATAAAGAAGGGGTTGAAGCATATCTTAACAAAACCTTTACAAAAGAAAAAACAAAAGAGTGGGTCAAACAACTTGAAACTGTTTATAACAGAGGGTTTTGGCATGGCGGCTATTATATGGGAAAACAATTAGGTGAGTGGTCAGGAGTTTATGGATCCCAAGCAACGCAACAAAAAGTTTCTTTAGGAAAAGTAAAACATTATTACAAAAAAGCAAAAATAGCCGAAGTCATTGTTGAAACTGGAACTGTGGAGGAAAATGAACCGATCTTAGTAATTGGACCTACCACCGGTGTGGTTGAAACAAATGTTTTGAGTATATACAAAGATGAAGTGCCAGTAAAGAAAGCTGAAAAAGGAGACTTAGTGACTGTGCCAATACCAGAAATTGTACGCGAAAATGATCAAGTCTTTAAAGTGATCAAAAAAGAATGACCAAAATTATGCACGTAAGAGACAAATGTATTGGTTGTAATCTATGCGCGCAACAGTCGCCTGAAAAATGGAAGATGGATGACAACGACGGGAAAGCTGATTTAATTAATGGTCGTGATAATAAGGGTGTACAAACACTTGTAATAGCGCCTGATGAGAAACCGCTGCAACAAACTATAGCTAAACAATGTCCAGCTAAATGTATACATGTGCTCGAGAACTAACTTTTAATTTGTGTAGCTAACAAAAAAGATGTTAGGATCTTTAAAGTATCGATTTGAACATTTCTATATTTTTTAAATCTATATCAAACTTCTTCTCCATAAATACACCTTTAAACGAATCAATAAAATCTTTCTTATCCAACAAACTAAGTAAATAAGTAATATGTTTTTTCAGGATTTTCTGATCTGTATTTTTCAAATGTTCCTTAATTTCAGCTATATTAATATCCTGACTCAACGCTACGATATCTCTAAAATCTGTTAGCCTACCGGCTTGTAATTTCATTACAATAAGCAATTCCCTACTCGGTGTCCTTACCCTAATTTCTTTCTCTATCCCTTTAATTGTCTTTTTCGATGAACCTTTATCAATCGTATCAAAACTTAATGATGAATCTGTCTGCCTTATACCCATACCACCAATCATTAGGTCAAAACTAACTGTTAATTCGTCCTTTATTTCATACCTAATAAACTCAGTAGAATAAAGATTATCCAGTTCCTTAGAGATTGTCTTCTTGAATTTTTTTTGTTTCAATATCTCTTCGAATTTCTTTAAGTCCTCTTTCCGAATTACGATATCAGCATCCACAGAAAATCTGTGCTTATACGCTGAGACAGCATAACCGCCAATAAGTATGAAATCAAGACCGTTATCTATGAATAATTGTAACATCTCAAAAATGATGTTTTCTCTTTGGATATATCTATCAAACATAATTTATCTCCTTATATTTTATTTTTAACCCTTTACCATACATTTCCTGAACCATTTCTAATGCAGGCTGGAAATTGTAGATGTATTTTTTCATGAATTTTATAGTGATGTTTAAACTATCTACAGGATTTCCATCTAAATCAACTATACCAAATTCATCTAATATCTCTATATGATAAGATATTCCGTTTTTTCTTCCAATCTTTAAACTTAATTTTTTACAGTATTCCTTAAAGACAGGTAATTGATCAGCCTTAACTTTGATGAAAATTGGATAATGACCCTTGAATCTAGCTATATTGTAACCTCCCTTGGTCCAGACAAAAACTGCGTCTGTTTTTGTAAAACAGTATTTAATCCCAAACAACCGTAATGTAGAATAATGAAAATGTATATCTTCGGAAAATGTTTTTTTAATAAAATCTATCGTATCCTTGTAAAATTGATTCTCTTGATTTAATGTTAATCTTACTCTTGAACCTTTAAAGACTCCGATCTTGATCAATCGTGTTATCCATTTGTATGTCCATCCATAGCTCAAATGTATTCTCTTAGCTATTGCATTTATTGAGTCCTCATTCCTTGCAGCGATTATTATTTTAATAACATAAGGATTAATAATGTCTGTTTCCACAGTTATCAGTATAGTGATAAGTGGTATTTAAACCTTTTGATTGGACACACAATGCTATAGATTCTCAGAGAGACCACGTGTTATTAGACCCCCATTCAAAGATAAAAGTCTACAAAATTACAGAAATTGTTGATCATAATTTGGACAGATCTAATTAACTATAATCAATGCGCACTAATTAGGTGAAAGTCTTTTCTTTCTAAATCAGCAACATATTTCAGATATTCTTTGTAGGTATTATTAAACGTAACATTCTCAAGCATCGTTTGGTATAACTTATCGTATCCTAGAAACTGCTTTAAACATGATACAATTCTATCGTTTTGAAAAACTGTCAGTCCAAGATCGATAGGACCTTGGATTCGGTGTTGAGTTACTTCTATGAGACGATCATTTGCGTGAGTAAACTTACCGTAACCAATATCTACTTGATTCCCGTTTGGAAAATTAATATAATGTTTATCTACTTGAGACTCAATATCGGTATAAAACTCTATTAAAAAGTGAGGTAAGCTGATTGTTGCATCTTTGGGATCAACTAACTCTTGGATCACTAATTCATAAAAGCAACCCTCGCCTGATAACCAATCCATAGTAGCATACGAGAAATCTAGGCAAGGATGACGGTAAAAAACTAACTCCTCTTCTAAAATATTTGGCATAGTGCCTTTTCCGAATCGTTTAAGAACTAAATCGTTAGGTAACCAACCAAGTTGAATATTTCTATTCAAAAAATCAATGAACTTGTTAGATGGAACCTGGACTTGGTCTTCTGTCATCAACTTGAATAAATAACTAGGTATTAAAAAAAGTTATGTAACCCAAAGATTTATATTGTTATGTCGTAAAATAGATGATTCATGAAAAGATACATCGCTAAATCAATGATTATGCTAATCATATTTGCACTTGTGATCACCCCAATAGTTGCAACCTCACACCAAGAAGAATTACTTGACGAGGACGAAGCGCCAACGCGAGAAGAAATAAAAGCGAAAATAGAAGAAGCCTCAATTGACGCAGAACTTACAAAAAGGATAAAGTTTATTTTACCCATCACAATGAAACTAACCCTCACAGATAGTGATGAAGAACCGTTTGTATTCGGGTTGTTTGCAGATGGTCTAACTATAATTGAAAATCCGAAAAAAATAGATCTTGCAATCACTGGCACAACCGAACAAACAATGGATGCGTTCGATGAAGATACAGAAGATACAGGAAAAGCGTTAACTACGTTCTCGTTTAAAACACAATCATTTAAAGGAAGTGTGCTAGCTATAGGACTTGAAGCTGCTTATAATACAGTGTTGATTGAAGACCCAACCTTCTCGCAAAAAGTGCTTAAATGGGTTGTTAATAGATTTGTCTAGTCTATAACTTATATCTATCCGCTAGATTAACCTTTAATTTTGATAACACTGGGTTTACTACAGACCTTTTTACGGATTTGACTTTTATTTTGGATACAATCGACTCAACATAAGAGATAATATCTTTAGGATCATCGTCTTTTGGGATAGCAAAACGAACGCAATTGTCTTTGTCTGTTGCGTTCTCAACCAAGATGTTTCTTCCCTTTTCTAAACAATACTTCCTAATCCTGCCACGAAGCATCACGCCAGTAAGCTTAGATGAAGATGTCGTTAATTCGTATAAGTCCCAATAAATTAGAGATGATGACATATAATCAAAAAAAGAAAAAGCTATTAATAAAATGACCGGGTTAATATACCATAATAGGTGGTTCTGGATACTCGTCTTTTTCAAACACTAACGACTTAATCCGGTCCAAAGACGCTAAATCGTTTAGTTGCAGACGCGCGTTTGATAACGTGTACAACACATCACCAATGTACAAGCTTCGCATGATCGCTCCATCATTATAAAAGTAAAAACCTGCCTTGTCGTACACATCACTCTCATCAATATGGGTTACTTTCCCTCTTAATTGGAAACCGTTCTTAACAGTTAGATCATATACGTAAGCGCCTTGGAAAACTACATCACCATATTGATTGTCACGAGTTTTCTCGCCTTGAATTTCTGCAACAGTAACAGGCAACACCATCAGATTTCGTTCTCTGTCAAACAAAAAAGCTCTATGATCGCTTAATACTGGAGAACTAGTCCCACGGTCGCCAATAATTTCTTTGTGTAGTTCAATTGGATTATTTACATCAGACACGTCAAACAAAGCAATCTTTACACCCTGATACCATGCAAAGTCTAAGTTACGTTCTGCAACAAGACTCTCGCTCGCTTCTACAGTGTCTTTTCCAATACCAATTATATGGTTCTCGTCATAGGGATGCAAATAATCTGAAAATCCAGGGATCTTTAGTTTACCTAATACATGAGGATTTGACGGTTCTGCTAAGTCAATCACAAACAATGGATCAACTTTCTTAAACGTTACAATATATCCACGCTTGCCCATGAACCTAACTGAGAAAATGCTCTCACCTGGAGCTAAATCTTCTAGACTACCGACAATGTCTAAGTCCTTATCAAGTACATAAACATTATTCTTTGATTTTTCTTTCGTACTCCAAGACTCGCCGATAGTAGTTGCAATACGGAAATGGTTATCAAACTCGTCCATTGAAAACTGGTTTAAAATATGACCTGGAACACTGCCGCGCGACACAAAACTGATTTTACCGTTGTCTAACCCGAATTTAGTGATCATAGTACGCTCAGAGTTAGGCTCAATGTCACCTTCAATGAACGGGCGCAGTGGCTGGATCCAACCGCCGGGCCAAGAAGTTTGAGCAATGTAGAGCGCCTTGTCTGATGCGTACACGTTACTGCCGCTGCCCACAATCGTCTCTTTAACAATAGGTCGCTCCTCATCAGTCATTGAAATAGACGCAATCGTGATAAACTGCTCTGCTTGGATAGGTTCAATAAAACCTATGTCAGTGCAAGGTGCAATAGGTCGTAGAGCCTCGTTATAAAGTGAATCGCTAAACTGAGGCACGAATTCATCACACTCAGTTAATGAATGAGTAGAATACGAAGGGTACGTGTTCACTACAAAATAAACGTCACTATCAATCTTTCTTGAAGTCAAATAATCGCCTTGGATCTCAACTGTGCGCAATAATTTAGGGTCTGACCTGTCAATTATATCATACAATTTAACGGCTGTTGTGCTGCTGTAGTACGGATAAAACATGTTATCATCATCAAAAGCTATTTCGTGTCGGGGAGAGTTAGGGGTTTGTCGGCCGAACAGTAATAACCGATCATTGTGGATGAACAATTCTTGGGGATGGAAATTTTTAATATCAAAACTAGTTACTATCTCTGAATTAGGGTGAGCCTTAGCAATGACTAAATTACCGTTACTTACCATATAAATAAATTTTCCGTCAGTCTTAATAATATCAGCCTCGTCAATGCCTGCGACTTGAACATTTGTGGTTGAGAAATCAGCTGTGTCATCAGTACTTGCAGATAAAGTTGCGAATTGTCTGTTGCTTGAACTCTCTAAAAATATACCACTGCTACCTACATGAGAATTTTCAAATGCGTCTATGAGCGCCTGATCTGACTCGAAACGGACCAGTTGACCATCATCGTCTAAAGGTGTTTCAATAGTGTGATCTGTGCAGCCGCCTAAAAAAATTACGCCCGCAAACAAGACCATTGTCAACATGAATAGTGTGTGTTTTGATTTCATAAATAATTGTAAAACTTATGTATATAAAGGCTTATCGATGACTACGAACTAAGTGGAAGTCTATAGGGGGAAACACGATCAATAAAGTCCATTCTCATTAATTCTTGTCTGACACCTTCCTCGAGCATCCCTTCTCGGCAATAAACCAGAACAGTGAGATTCTTTTGGTTTTTTCCAAAAGGAGAACCATACAATTTTTGAGTTATATTAAGTCCCCTATTACCTACCAGTAACGAATCAATTAAGGACCTTTTTTGTGTGGAAATGGCGTCTTTAGTTAAAACAATCTCATAATGATAACAAGGTACCGGCTCTTCAATATCACTCATCGGAGGGAGTACAAAATTTGGATTTAATTCTTGAATGTTATTTACTAGGGGTTTTTTTTGCGCTTCATCAAGCGCTAAGACATCTACAGCCGCTAAAAATTGTATATATGTAGAACCCCTCATATCAATAACATTCTCCCAATCATAATTCTCAAAACCAGAAATAGCTCGTTGGACAGTATGTTTTGATGTCAAAGCAGAATGAGAGTAATCCTGAAGGATTGTTGTAGCTAAATCACCCTGTTTGTATCCTGCGTCCTCTCTTAATTTAACAAAATAATTGGTAAGACTTTTCGTTTGTTCTACAGAATAGTATTTTTTTTTGGGCATATTAACCAAAGTTGATCGCTATTTCTTAAAGATTATTAAGCTCAAATATACTTTTAATATAGATATCGTCAATTATCCGCTTTTTAAACCTGAATCTTTTTAAATCTAGTATAGGCCTTATGTGTTATGTCTCTACAAGTATTAAAACCGTTCGTGCCCGCACCGTTTATAGAGTTATTAGGGCAACAATCTATCACAACACTCAGACCAGCGCAAGAAAAAACTATCAAAGCGGGAGTGTTTGAAGGACAAAATATTCTAATATGTACACCGACTGCATCAGGTAAAACACTCAGCGCAGTCTTTGGGATACTTCAAGCACTCAAAGACGGTAAAAAAGCAATATACGCTGTGCCGCTTAAAGCATTAGCGTCAGAAAAATTTGAATCGCTCAAAGGATACCTTAACCCGCTAGGAGCAACTGTTGCAATGACTGTAGGGGACTATGATACCGACGGACAATCACTTAGCAAAGCAGATGTTATTGTGTGCTCTAACGAAAAACTAGATTCACTCATACGCCACCACGCGCCATGGCTTAACAATGTATCGTGCCTAATAATAGACGAAGTACACTTATTAAACGACGTATCACGCGGACCAACACTTGAAATACTAATAACTATGCTCAAACAACTTGTAAAACCGCTCCAAATTATAGCACTATCAGCAACTGTCCAAAACGCGTCAGCTCTTGCAGACTGGCTAGAGGCAGTACTAATAAAAGACGATTGGCGACCAGTAAAACTTTATACAGGCATAATGCACGAGAGAACAATCGATTTCTTTGACGATAAAGAACACTTATTCATCAAAGGTGAAGCCCAAGACCCAACCACAAACATAGTTATTGACGCCATCAAAAATGAGAAACAAACGCTAGTATTCGTAAGCACTAAACGCTCAACGCAAGCACAAGCAAAGAAAATCGCAACAGTTGCAACGACTAAACCTGAAGAACAACCAATCCTTGATGAAGCTGCTAAAAAAGTACGAACTGCAGTATCGCCACCCACAACCCAATGCCTAGAACTATCCGGAGTCATTAAACACGGTGTTGCGTTCCATCACTCAGGATTACACCCAAAACAGCGAACAATCGTTGAAGAATTGTTTAAAAAAAGGCGAATAAAAGCAATATGCGCCACTCCAACCTTGGCGATCGGAATAAATATGCCAGCGTTCAGATCGATCGTGCGTGACCTTAAACGATACACTAATTTCGGACTTGATTGGCTGCCGGTGCTTGAAGTACAACAAATGTTTGGACGAAGCGGCCGACCAGGGTATGATGAATTCGGAGAAGCTATTTGTTTGGCAGGGACAGAACAACAAAAAGAACAAATCTATAATAAATACCTCAAAGGCGAACCGGAACCGATACTGTCAAAAATAGCAGTCGAGCCCGTACTTAGAACGTATCTACTCTCATTAATAGCCATCGAATTCATAACAACCAAAAAAGAGATACTTGCCTTCTTTGGAAAAACGTTCTGGGCGTTCCAATACGGAAACATGGACGAATTAAATCAGAAGATAGAAAAAATGCTAGAACTTTTGTTAACCTTTAAATTCCTTAAACAAGAAAAAAATAAGTACAGTGCAACAATAATTGGAAAACGAGTTGCAACACTCTACTTAGATCCAGTAACTGCAGACAAACTTATCAAAGGACTCAAAAAAGCAGATACTCATACTACCAGCCCGTTTGCAATAATTCAGCTGATAATGCACACGCCTGAAGCTGGACCGCTACCGTCAATTAGAAAAACAGACCTATTAGATGACGTGTACGCAGAAGAAACATTGCTTGATCAAGAAGTGTATGATGAGCGATTCTTGCCTTCCATTAAAGCCACAGTGATCGCTGATGAGTGGATGGATGAAGTGCCTGAACGTGATCTGTTTGAGAGGTACGGGACAGCACCTGGGCTTTTGCACACCATGAGAACGAATACAGAATGGCTATTGTATGCGCTCAAAGAGCTTGCTAAACTTACGTCGTACGGTGACTTGAACTTGATTGAGAGAACCAGACAACGAGTCAGATACGGAGTTAAAGAAGAATTGTTGCCTTTAGTGCGGCTCAAAGGAGTAGGACGGGTTAGAGCTAGAAGACTGTTTATGCGCGGATTCAAAACAAGTGGTGCCATTAGAATTGCAGATATGAAAATACTTTCAGAATTGATCGGTCGAAGTGTTGCTGTGTCACTTAAAAGGCAATTAGGGGTTAACAAAGTGTATCCAGAGCCTCTATCCACAAAATCATAAAAAATATTAAGAGATTATGAAACTTATTATTATGAAAAAATTAACACTATACCAACTAGAAACATGCCCGTATTGTATCACTGCACGTGAAGCCTTGGACGAGAAAGGAATAAAGTACGAAGTAGTGAACGTGCCAGGGCCAAGACCTGATAGAAAAGAAGTAATTGAGATCTCAGGACAAGCTGAAGTGCCAGTACTTGTAGTTGAGGAAGAAGGTAAAAAACAAGTAATATTTCATGACGAGAAAATTATTGAATATATTAACGAACATCCAGAGTTGAGTAAATAAACCGAATTATGAATCGCAAGCTTGACTATTCGTACAATCAGGATCATTACTACAACAAGCAGTTACTTGTGACGGAATTGTCCATTGAGCGCTTTGATAATCAAGCGGGCAAACGCCGTCGGATACTGTGTCGCAATGTTTGACAACAGCACCAGAACACATCGAAATGCCAGGAGCGTTACAAACCTGACCGCTACAACCTACACCGCCAGGGCAACAAACCAACGTATAACAATAACATTTCTCGCCTGATGCACAAACGCCACTTTGACTTTCGTCATCTTCAATATGGTAATAACCAGCATCGTTACTACAGGTGCCAAGAGGATCAGTACAGCCTGATGGCTGACTCGGAAGGACACTGCAACCACTAATATCGTAATTACCTAAACTGGTGCAGTATTCGTCACAAGTCCCAAACGATGGAGGGAGGGTTGTAGTCGTTGTGCCGCCTGGAATAGTTGTTGTAGTACTACCAGGTAACGTAGTCGTAGTCGTTGGAGGCGGTGGCTGGACAACAGCAGTTGATGGACAAACACCGTCAGGGGTTGTGATACATACATGGATACCGCCAGTGTCAGCTGAAGTGGCCACGATCTTTAATCGGTGAGTACCCTCACTTGATGGAAGAGTAATGGTCTCTCCAGAAATCTTTTTGCCCAACTGAATGTCAACGTTTGATCTAACAGCCACTTGGCTTTGAGCGCCGGTTGGAGCGCTTGTAACGAACACAATCTCGTCACTATTATCATCAACTAACACATATTCTATGCCGCCAGGAAAACGCACATCAATAGTATTTTGTGAGCCCTCGCCCAAATAATAAATGCTCTCTGCTTGTTTGATGATCTCTTTGCTGATAGCTTGGGTTTGACTCAAGTCTGTTTGATACTCAGAATCGGTTGTATACACAGTAAAGATTATCATAGTTGGGATCAAAAGTACTAATACAATGCCTACCAAGATTACATATTCAGTCGCAATCTGGCCACGTCTCATTAGTTATGCCTCGACCGTCCCTGAAATAGTAAAAACAGAAGAGTGATCAAGACTTCCGCCGTCAAGCTTGTAATTAATAGATACAGTACCAGAATAAAAACTGTCAGCATCTAAGCCAGTAATAGTGCAAGTTATGGTGTCAGTCGGAAATGTGTCCCACCCATTACAGCTTGATGGAACTCCATTAATCTCAATTAAAACTGTAGGTTCTGGACTTGTTTCAATGCCAGTGCCAGTAATATCAAGCTCAATCTGGTTCGCGCCTGCACTCACCTTCAAATCGTTACACACGAACGGGTCGATAAAAGAACACTGAGTCGGGACTGAAACACGACCCTGAGTCAAAAAGAACGCAGCGCCAACACCAATGCCGATCAATAATAAAGCGAACCCGTAAGTTGTTAAAAATTCTGTTGCCGCTTGACCTTTTCTCATATATTTTGCCATTATGTACCCACCCCTTGAAAAAACTTTCCTATAACTTTAATCAAGAAAAAGAATAATAAGATAGAAATGCCTGCAAACACAGGGATAGTCTTTAAACCTTCTTTAGCGTTACCTTTGCGTACAGCAGATATGATCAATGACGAAAAAATAGAACTGATAAGTAAGATGACAACCACAAACCACTGGAACATATCAGGCGTGATTTGGATAGTGCCTAAACTGAGCGGTAACTGCGATTGGCTTAATGTACTCTCAATAGACGCGAAATCAACTTGGGATAATAAATTTTCCATTAAAGTGATCAATTGCAAAGCAACAGCGAACAACAGTGGAGACGCGACCACTGTGCTGAATGCGATGAAAATAACATAAGTAGTAACACTTGATGAAACTTCTTTGCGCATGATTGAAGATTCCTTGATGTTCCATGCGATCTTGTTCAATAATTCGCCGACAGCGCCACCAGCCTCAATGCCCTCAACAAGTAATGTAATAGATTTTTTGAGTGTGTCAGAATTGAAACGTTTAGTGAATGAAATTAGTGCCTCCTCAAGGTCAGAGCCGGTCATGGTCTTTTTGGCTGCGATCTGGATCTCTTGGGCAAGGATGCCAAAACGTGGTCGTACAGCAAACCATAGTGCTTGGTCAATAGTCAATCCAGAGTCGACATTAGCAGCAACCAATTGCAAATAGTCAGACAGGACCGATTCGACAGCTACTGTGCGTTTGTGGATGCGCAGAATAATATACGAATAAAGACCTAAGGCAGCCACAAGAGCCCCACCAACTAAATAGACTAAAAATGACACAAGAAATGATAAAACAATCCCACCACCAGACAGTAAAGCAAGGTTTGACTGAGGCAAGGCAATAGACAATATCGTTGCGCCAATACCAAGCAAAAACGTAATAATGACACCAAAAAGCATGATGTCAGCAGCAGTCCTTTGAGTGCCAGTCTTTTTCATGATCTCATTAAACTTTTTCTCCATGGTCGGCGTGAGCATTATGGCCATGTTAAATACTCACCCCTGGACGAGAACCCTGAATATACAACAAGAAAAAAAGCTGAGCGAAACCTACCAGACCAGCAACCACGTACAATAACTTAATATCAAGCGGGATAGTAGACAAAAACATGGACAAGATTAAAATGATAACCACACCCAAAGACGGCATAATAACTGTCACCATAAGATAAAACATAACGATAGGGTTTAGCTTGCGACCATAATCGCGCATTTCAACAATCTGCTCTGCAGTGATTTGTTTGAGGATCGCTTGCAAGGCTTGAGCCATGTCAGCACCAGTAGCTAACGCGTTCATGATCTGCCATAGAAATGTACGGAAATAAGCAGACGGAGTAGTGTTAATCAAGGTTTCAATGGCTTTGTCGATGGGTGTTCCAAGGCTTACGCGCTTGATCACGCTAGATAGTTCTTTGCTAATCTCACCGTAACCAGAAGAGGCGTTTGCAATAGCGTTATATAAAGGAACACCAGAAGTTAACTCAATTAAGATATATCTACCCGCAAAGACTACATCAGCGTCGATCTTTTTTTGCTTAGATTTCATCTTGAACACGGGCTGTTGCAGGAAGTAATTGAAAAATAAAAATGGGGTGAACAAGGTTAAGATTAATACGATGATAATGAAGATATTGAAGCCGAACCGGATTAAGGCCAATAATAAAACGAAAAATAATAATACACCGCCCATGATGAGAGCGCGCATTAACGATTTTCGAATGAACTCTTCAGGAGTGTTTTCTATGCCGGCTTGCTGAAGCTGAGCTTTGAAACCAGCTTTTTTGCGAAGCGTTGATCTTACAATTTGTTCTAGCAATCTTTCATCACCTAGGCACGCTTGGTTTTTGTTGGGTTTTTTGAGGATGCTCTTGAGGAGATTTGATTTTGTTTAATAATGCTTTCTTGTTTGCGTAATATGCGGCAATAACACGACCAACAGCATCAACTGTGTTAACACGGTTTTTGACCAGCCAATGTAATACTATCTCTTTCTCAGCTAAGTCGTTAGATAATTCAGGCAAACTCATGCCGGTGTGCAACGCCAGACGCTTGATTAATGTGTTAGACTGGGCAACAGCGTTGATTTTGTTTGTGCGAGTGTCTAATTTGAATAATACATGAGCTCCACCTCTCTCGTCAACCTCTGCAAACTCTAACATTCTACGGATGCCGGTGCGCCTGTTACGGTACATTACTAAAATGCCTGCAATGGCTGGGAGCATTAATACAGGAACGTTAATAGGAGGGCTTGTTAAACGTGTGATCAGCTCAGCAGTATTATCAGCGTGCACTGTCGCATAAACTGCGTGACCTGTGTGGATAGACTCAAAGAGTACTTGAGCTTCACGCTCGCGACGGATCTCGCCAACAACAATACGGTCAGGGCGCATTCTTAGAGAGTTAATCATTAAGTCCAGCATGGAAACCTCGCCCTTGCCTTCAGTGTTTGGGAAACGCACGACCATAGGAACCCAATGAAGAAATTTAGGCAAACGCAATTCTAGGGTGTCCTCAATTGAGATGATTCGTTGGTTAGGCGGGAAGAAACCTGAAATTGCATTCAATGCGCTTGTCTTACCAGACGCGGTACCGCCGCTAACTAAAAGAGACATCTCGTATTGGCATGCCATCCAGACCAAAGCTGCAAGCGGCAGTGAAATAGTGCCCTCACTCAAGAAATCAACAATTGTCCAAGGCTTTGACGCGAACTTACGCAGAGTGATTGTGTTACCGCGCTTTGAAATTGGTGAAATAGTAGCATTAACACGGTCGCCGGTCTCTAGGTGCGCGTCCATAAGCGGCTTGAGAACAGTTATAGCACGACCAACTTGTCGGCCGATCAAATTTGAATAATGACGAATTTGAGCCTCGTCTTTTAATTGGATATTAGTTTTGAGCCAACCGTGCTTGTGATGATAGACCCAAATTGGCTCGGCAGCGTTATTGATCGCGATCTCTTCTAAATTACTATCGTCAAGTAAAATCTCTACCTTGCCCATGCCTAAGCTTTTTTGGATTAGATATGTCTTGAAAAAACTAGCAGCGCTAGGAGATACCGTTGGAAAGAATTGTGAAATTTTGATCTTGACCTGGGACTCGAACTTCTCTCTGATACGGTCCTTTTTTTTCGGGTCGGTCAAATCAGCCATGTCTAAATTGACTTCATCGACTAATAAATCTTTGATCTTGTTGAGAATAAGCTCAGTGTTCGGACTTAAATTTGGGATGGATAATTCGTATACACGGACGAACTCGTCAGGCTTGGTCCTAATACGAACATAAATGGGAATGTTCTCTGAATAAAACTTGTAAGATTCAATGGCCACCATCTTTTTTTAATGAGCATGCAGGTTGCCCATATAGCTTGCGATTTTTTGCAGGTTATTTTCGAATGCTTTGGTTTGGGACTCAATCTTTTTAAATCTTTCTCTCAAACGTACGAAATGGCGATACTTCTCTTTGTTAACCTCGAACTGTTTTAAATCAACGAGGAGTTTGAACGTTTGTTCTTCAAGCAATGTTTTCTGGTCTAAGATGATCGCGAGCGGTTTTGCAAGACGTTTCTTCTTACGCGGTCTCAGATCCAAATACTCTTTTTTTAACCATAATAAAAATTCGCGCTTGGCTTTGATGTCTTTGATGGTAGCTTGTGCTTTGATCAATAGAATATCACGCTCCTTTTCCATGTCTTCTTTGCTTTTCTTTAGATGTTTTATACGATTGGGATCGGAAATAGTAAGATAAGGCGTAGAAAACTTATAATCTATCTGGAAAATCTTTGCCTCTTCTAAGAAAACTGCCCACTCGTGCACGATTGCTACTGGTAGGTTTAATTGTTTAGCAGCCTCGTCGATTGAGATGCGTTTTTCATTCTTAACAATATTAATGAACGTATCAACAGCAGTCTTAATCTCTTCCATAGTGATGATTACGGTCAGATGATTATTAAATCTTTGGTGTTACTTGTAAGTCGTCGTTGATGTCAGGTCTGGCACTCAATTTTGTTAATTTTCAGACCGTTACCAGCGCCGGTTGCATAATTGTCATCAGAATCTGTCTCGAAAGTGATGATCTTTGGATCATAGATATTCGGATTAAGTGTTGCGGTCAATTCACCATTATCTTTTCCGCTAATACTTTGTCCACCAACTATGCTAAAGACGTCTTTATTTAATTCAGTATCTATAATATACGTAAACTTAATCGTGTTTGTGCCTATTGGACATGTACAAGCAGTTGAACAACCCAAACCATCAATGTAATCATTGTGCCAGACATTGACACCTAAACCACCGTTTACACCATCCACTAAGCTCGGACATGAAAAAGCTGGACAGCTAGGAGGAGGAGGCGCAGGACTACAATCGCAACAAGTACGAGATAGAGGACTTTCTCGACAAAAGTCTGGTTGAGGAATGGTATAACTGCTATCTACACCGTATGAACAGTAACTAGTACAAGATTGGCTCGTACAAGAATATCCGCCATTACAACCCACATCAATACCACAAGAACAAGTACTTAAACCGTATTGTCCAGCCAAGCCTGAGTCAAACCGGAAATTAGTTTCAGACCCGCTAGGATTGCATAAAGGTTCACTGCTAATGCTTACAACACAATCGTCGTCGTCTGCACTCACACCACCGTAATATTGCCAATCGAGTAATCGGTACTTTTGACTGTTACCACCAACATGGCCAGGTAGTAATGGGCGCTCTATGCCTAAACTACTTGAACCAGGGCTTGGTTTGAACCTGTCAAGATAACTCCGGCCGCCGTTGCGCTCAACAAACTCTTGGTCGTTTGCAACGCTTGTATAATCAGTAGGTGAATTTGGAAACGATGATGCTTGGATAATCTTTAATTCACCACCGTTACGCAAAAGTATCGGATCTTGTGCAAAGTCAATTAAGCTAACGCGTGGAGTGATAGAGAACGTTCGGTCAAGGTCGATTTTTGGGTCTTGGGTAGACAATTCTAAACGGACACTAAACGGTTGACCGTCTGGCTGCTGTACAATAACTGACCATGCATCGTCTTGAGTTATTTTGAGATCTGAGTCATCGAGGTTTTTTAAAGGTCCTCCTGAAGCAACACCCGTTAAGGTGATTTCGGTGCTGTCAAGGCCGGATTTTCCAGATAATGATTCAAACGAGGCTATTTGTTCTGCGATAGTGAAATCGTCCATGAACGAGTTTGTCACGCCGCCAGATCCGTCGATGCTGCCGTAGATCATAAGATTTGAGATCGCAGTTGGCGGATCGTTAAATGCAGAATTAGTATTGTCTTGTTTTAACTCGTCTTGCATGGCTACTAAAGCCTGTTTTAATGATAACTTCATAATGTCAACAATAAACGCGTCTTCAATATTACTACCAAAATCGGTCAAAGTAGTAACCCGAATCTGGTCAACAGTGATCTCGGTTTTTGTGTCTCTTATCTGATACGTTAAAAATAAAGCTAATAAAATCAAGACCAAACCAGCGGTCATAATAGTGAAGAAAAAACCGCGCCTATTCATTCAAACCAACCTCGACGCCGATAATACTAGGATCCTGAATAGATGGCGCTGGTAGCGTTGTTGTTGTAGTGGTGGTGGTTGTAGTCGTAGTAGTAGAAGTTGTGGTAGTTGTGCCGCCAGGTAACGTAGTAGTTGTGGTCCCCCCACCGCCTGTTGCACAAGCGCTACCATCAGCTGTGCAGATATTGTCTGGACAACAAGTGAGTTCAATACAACGGCAAGTTCCGGCGGCGCAAGTGCCCCCTAGAGCATCAAATATTGTTCCTTCGCCGGCGTTTGGCAAACAAGAAGTGAACGATTCCATGCAGAACATGTCCGAAGGAGTGACTTGGCAGGTCGATAAATAAGTAGGATCAAGATCAGTACAATACTCCTGACAAGATACCCCTGGAGGTATTCCTGGAGGTGGTGGAGTACATTCATTACCATCACAAGGGCCGAAATTACAACAACTGACCATGCCACAATAACAACTTTCGCCCAAGATTGGACAACTACCACCGCCGAACTGGTAATGAATCTCGCCTGAGCCAGAACACTCTAGCGGTATTGAATCTGAACAAATACTGGCAGGCAAACTCGAACCGCATATGGATTCAGTCGTGCCGAAGATGTCATTACACGAAGTAGCGCAATCATCAATTTCAGGGATAGTTGTTGTGGTCGTGGTTGTTGTAGTTGTAGTGGTGGTAGTTGTAGTCGTTGTAGTAGTAGTTGTAGTTGTGGTTGGAGGAGTAGTGTCACAAGAAACGCCGTCAGCTGTACAAAGATTTTCTGTACAACAAGATATGTCAATACAATAACAAGATTCGCCAGGGTTGCAGGTGCCGCCGCTGCCTGAAATGATTAAACCTTCACCGGCGTTAGGTAAACAAGAAGTGAACGATTCTATGCAAAAATCAGTTACTGGTGTGGTTGAGCATGACGGAAGGTAATTAGGATCAAGGCCTGTACAATATTGTGAGCAAGTAGGTACTATAGGCGGCGGTATAGGAACAGAACAATCAATTCCGTTTGGATCACACTGATTGGTATCACAACAAGTTACAGTGCCACAATAACATGATTCTCCAGGGTCGCATGTGCCGCCGCCGGGTTGGTAGCGTATCTCACCAGTGCTGGTAGCAGGGCACTCAGAAGGTATTGATTCAGAACAAATATCGCCAGGCTGGCTTAATTCACACCTTGGTTGTGTTGAGCCGAATACGTCGCTGCAGACCGTAGCACAATCATCAGCAGGGATCGTAGTCGTAGTAGTCGTTGTAGTAGTAGTAGTAGTGGTTGTAGTAGTAGTGGTGGTAGTCGTAGTAGTGGGAGTCGAGCCGCATGCAGTACCGTCAACAGAACAAAGATTTTCTGAGCAACAACCTAAATTTACACACAAACAAAACTCGCCAGGGTCACAAAGATCAGCACCCCCTGGCACATAATTTAGGACGCCTGCATTTGGACTGCACAAATCAGTGAAGCAACTGTCCGGACGGGTTGCATCATCCCAACAGCCACCGCCGAAATAGGTATTTGCAACGCAATCAGCTTGGCAGGTTGGTGAAGGCACGGTTGTAGTGGTGGTAGTCGTTGTAGTAGTTGTGGTAGTTGTTGTGGTTGTAGTCGTTGTAGTAGTAGGAGGAATAGTCGTTGTTGTGGTTGGTTCTATAGTGGTTGTTGTCGTTGGAGGGATAGTCGTAGTAGTGGTGGTCGTAGTTGTAGTAGTCGTGGTAGTGGTCGTAGTAGTTGTGGTGGGGGGAGGACAAGAATCACATTGAGGATCGCAACACTCGCCGTCGCTAGGACAACTCACCTTATTTCCATAATCGCTTGGACAGACCGCGTCAACATCACCGCAAGTATAAGTTATAGTAGAACAAAAAGTAATATACGGACACGCTGCGTTAACTGTTTCTAGACCAATAGAAAGAAAGAATACTAAAGAAATAATAATTATAATATATTTTACCCTGTTCATCAACTGCGCCCTCTTTTTGTCTATAAGAACGTGCAGTCTGAGAATTTATATAAAGCTTTTGCTCATTTTTCCTTGATACAGAATTTATCCTTGCTGAACACTGACGCCAGATTGAATCCTGCGTGACACAACAACAATGCGCGAATCAGTGGTTGCGACTGAGTTGTCGAGGTTCATCTTGAGTGAATATTGTTTAGTATACAACCCTTCTACAAGCTGTCTTTTCATACAATCTATCCTAGTGAGTTCCTCTCCATCACAGGTTATTGTTAGTGTGCCGAATTCGTCATCGTAAACACGCATCTGCTCAATCACCGTTAAATCAGTGTCAAGATCGCTAAACTGAGAGTCAGTAATGAAAGGATAATAACCCTCATCTTGTTTAAGCTCTTCAATCCTTACGTTTGAAAGTACATCCAAAGTATCAGTTGCTAAATATTGTAATTGAGTTAGAGGAGGTGAATTAATATAAAATAAATGGACCAATAAAACCACTAACGTAAACAATACTAAAGCTAGAATCGCGTCCAGTGTGAAAAAATAGCCGCGTTTCATATTATTCGGTCCAGACCAACACAGTCATCCTCAATATTCTATCATACGTGTCATCAACAAACACTAAACGGTTGAACTCAATTATTTGTTTGATCTCTTTGTTTTGGACGCGTGTTTCAATCTCGTCTCTAACCTCTGTGACCGTGGTCCAACCGCCATCATCGTTGTCGACATGTAATTTTCCAGCGCCTGTGTGTCCTGGTGCCGGATAAATAATCGATCTATCATTAAGATAAACATAAAAATGTTTGTTAGTGCCAAGTCGAAGCTGGGCTTTTGCGTAATTCTGATCAGTTAACGTGCCGTCGCCTAACTTACGTAACTTATCCAGATTAAAACGTTTATTACCGTCTGTTAAGCCGAGTTGTTTTACCGATGGATCGTCCCACCACTCACTATGGGTATTCCAATCCGTTGGCTCTCCAACAGCGATCAAATTTTGACTGATCTCTTGAGCTTCAATTAGTAACCCTTCAGTTAAGTTCTTAGTTTGTGTCATGCCAATCACTGTTTTTACGAAAATGAGCGAAATAATACTAATTATTATGATCGCCATGATAAAGTCCATGTACCAAAATTGACCACGCTTTTTAATCGGTTTCATAGTGATGATTGTACACTCACAGTTATATCTCCGTTTATGTCTTTATTAATTTTGATGAAACGGTTTTGTGGAGTTATGTCGATATCCAATGGAGTGTTAGATATTTCTATAGGCAAAAGCTTTGCAGAGGTGGACGGTTGACCTAAAATATTGGTCTGTACAGCGATCTCACGAGCGCCAAATTGCAAAGAATACTCTTCTCCTGCAATGTCTGGGGGTAAGCTAAAAACACGCTCGTATTCAGGCCTTACACGGCCGGCTAACGATAACTCAGTTTTTACTTTTAAAGCAATGTCTTCAGCACTGAACGTTTTACGTGCGCTGACAACATCGCGCGTATAAATAAATTCGATAGTGATAAAACCGATCAATAATATCATGGCAAGAGAAACCAGTAAAATTAATTCAATGGAAACCTGGCCGCGTCTCATAATGACAATAAATAGGCCGCTTGTTCTTAAAAGCTTTGTTCATTACTTTATTGTAGCAAAGAAATATTTATTAACAGTTGATTGTTTTCCTAGACTATGGCGAAAAAATCACTCCTGTTTGACACAAGCACAGTCATAAGTTTAGTTACCAATAATATGCTTTGGGTGTTGCCAGAACTTAAAAAAAAGTTTGATGGACGGTTTTTAGTTGCGCCTGCAGTATACCAAGAGATGATTAAAGTGCCGATGAACTCAAGAAAATATAAATTTGAAGCTATGGTAGTTTGTGAATATATCCATCATGGACATATCAAAGTTTGTGATAACATTAAATTAGAACCTAAAACTGATGCTATGATGAGTCTTACAAATTCTATCTACAAGATCAAAGAACGAAACCTTAACCTGTTCCATAGAGGGGAGATGGATACAGTTGTGCTTGCAATGGCCTTAGGCAATAGCGCGATTGCAACAGACGAGAGGTCAACTAGGATGCTTATAGAAGATCCTAAACGGCTTGCTAAAATACTGTCAATGAAACTGCATGCTAAAGTTAAAATACAAAAAGATAAACTCAAACAGTTCAGAGAAAAGGTTGGGAAAATGCAAGTACTACGCTCAACTGAGATTGGGATGCTTGCAATTGAACACGGGTTGCTTGATGAGTTCTATGCACATCACACTAAACAAGACGTAGTTGATGCGGTTTTGTGGGGGCTTAAAACTCGCGGCTGTGCGATAAGTGGTGAAGAAATAGATGGGTATATTCAGCTGGCGTCGAAAAAAACTTAAATGTCTAAGAGTCTTGAGGCTGGATCATACACTTCTTCTTAACACTTCTAGCTTATATTCAAAATTTCTTTTTTGATTTTCTTGTAGTAGGTATTCTCTATGTACTAACCGTTCAGGCAGATCCATCCTATTATAATAGACTAATTCATTGCTAGCTTCAGGATCAAGAGTGTCGATTGCTTGTTTCCAAGAAGATAAGATTTTTGTTGCTTGTGGACACGTCATCTTACAAGGAGTGAAACTTGGAGGCCGATAATCAAATATTTCAGGATAAGATCCATAAGTTCTAATTTGAGCGTCTAATTCCCGACCGAAAGTGTAACATAATTTGATCTGACCATTTTGTATAGCTAGAACTTGTTCAGGAGTTATATCTTTGGCGTATTCTTCAGTACAACACTTAGGATAACCTAGCAGCCAACCCTCAATCTTATCGAAATCGTTTGAATTAGCGTTATCAGGGAGAGCCAAAAATCTTCTGTGCTGTTCCTGTAAATCTTTTTGTCTTGCGACTACGACCATAGGATCTAAAAGATATTTACCTGTCTCTAATTCATGTCCCAACCCAGTTTTTTCGAGAATGTCCATAAAAGAAGTCCAATTCCCGCGAATAACCGTGCCCCTTTTCAACCCTTCTATAACCAAAAGGAGCTGGGCCCTGCAGACTCCATCTAATGACTTCCAATCTTCACTTTGATATAAATTACTCATGAAAATAACATATATTAGAGGTATTTAAACCTACTTATTGCGACTACTTGAGAGAGACTAAGAGATGAGATTTTTATAAGGAAGATTATTTACTCGTTAGAATTTCGACAATATCACCATGCTTTAGAGGATGAGTCTTTCCCACAGTTCGTTTTGATTTTACGTCCATAGCTTTGATGAATTTCTCACCCAAATCAGAGTGGATAGTATACGCAAAGTCTAATGCAGTGGAACCTTTAGGAAGTAAAAAACAATCCGGTAAAACATTGCCTTTGGAATCTTCTAGTTTACTCATGCCGCCTGGAAAAATTGCCATATATTCTAAAAATTCAAAGACAGATTTGTTTAACGCTTCTTGGACGCCAGTTGACTTGTATTTATCAAGATACTTAGTAATATTATCTAACGCTTTATCTTGTTCGGGATTCAATGCGTCCGAGTTAGTGATGGAAAACTTATCGTCGCCGGGTACGTAATCAATGATCTCTTTTTTTGCTGCTAACTTCAATGCTAATTCACTTTCTGCGCTACATGGGATGATTAATTTATTTGGATAAGTCTTTTGTAATAGTTTAAGATTCTTCTCACTTGTTAGTTGGTCCATTTTGTTAGCAACAATAATCATCGGTTTTGAAAGTTGACGCAAAGTTTTGCAAAACGATTTTAATTCCTCTTCTTTCCATGAACGTACGTCTTCTGTATTAACCTTTGATTCCTTTAACGCTTGTTGGACTTGGTCTTCAGTTATTTTTAGACCAGAAAATTGTTTGAAAATAGCCTTTCGAACGTCATCTTTTTCTGCTGCAATGCGCTTTGACAGATCACCCCATACTTTCTGGAAAATATCATAAAACCATAGATCAAGCTCTTCTTCTAAAAATTCAATATCTTTAGTTACATCGTGGCTACCATCTTCTACTTGTTCGCCTTTCTCGTTAGTTGAGCCTGATACATCGATAATATGCAGTAATACGTCAGCTGAAGCTAAGTCCGATAAAAACTGATTGCCCAAACCTTTACCCTCGTGTGCGCCAGGGACTAAGCCGGCAACGTCTAATAATTCAATAGGTACAAAACGCTCGCCGTCCAAACAATAACCTTCACGAGGATTACATTTTTTGTTGTATATATTCTCTGCAGGACACTTTACTCTAACGTAACCCATAGCGTGGTTTGGCTTAATAGTTGTGAACGGGTGAGACGCAATATCAACCTCTGCGAGCGTTGCAGCCTTGAAAAAAGCGCTCTTGCCAACAGACGGTTTGCCAGTTATTCCGATTAACATGTATGATTCTTAAAAGAAAAAGGTTTATAAAATGTTTTTGTTCGTATAATATTAGTATGGGCCCGTAGCTCAGCCTGGTTTAGAGCACTGAGGTTTTGTTTTACGACTAAATCGTGTAGGTCTTATATGACGGTCGTCGCTGCAAGCGGCGGGCATGTCTAAGCCAGCCAGAGGTCAGGGGTTCAAATCCCTTTGGGCCCAAACTAAAATGCCCCTGTGGTGTAGTCCGGTCAATCATTCGGCCCTTTCGAGGCTGGGACCCGGGTTCGAATCCCGGCGGGGGCAGATTTTTAAGAAATTATAGATGAAGTATCTGAAAAGAGAACCAAAAGACTAAATTAGAATTATTAGAATGTCATGGCAAAAAACAATACCTCACTATGAAAAAAGTTACACTATCAGTACAGATCGCTTCCCGGTTGATTTTTCGAGCTTCCCTTTTCGTCACTATCAATGAAGATCAATTCTCCTTAAAAACCGGGCCTCCAGGATATCTACTAGGTCCTTTAAACGAACCATCTTCTTCAAATTCGTGGGGAACTGGAGTCAGAGATTCCTCAGGGGCAATAATACCCTTTGATGCAGCTTGTGGCCATAATTTTCGCCCGGCGTCAGCAAAATCTTCGCCACATTCTGGAGATGCACCTAGACAGGTTTGAAAGTAAACTTTTCCACCAGGTTTTAGCATTGATCCAAATCCTGCTTGCCTAAACACCCCGGAAAAATCACGCGGAAATACCTGCTTCTCTTCACCCAAAGCTTTTCCTTGAGCAGGATCCCCTGTCCCAAACGCCATCGATAATTTTTCAGGTTCACCTTCTGGATAGCCTCCATGAGCATTGAAAATGATTGTATCTGCTGGATATTTCGCCTCTTGACCATCCCATCCTGTAACTTCTTGCATGAACGTGATTATTTCTTGTTTTGTACTCAGATCATCATACACAACACGGTTTGAACCAAGTACTGAACTATGTGAATCTATTTCAGAAATTTCTGGATACATTAGATCCTCCATTTGTTGTTGGCCAACAGGCGTTGCGAACGCATCATTATAATCAAAATCAGGACCTACCACGATTACAAAATCACGATCATCATTACCAATACCTTCCGCATTTACGTTTTTATTATTTTCAACTAATTCTTGTAAAAGCTCAGTCGTTTTAAATCTGGATACATGGCTAATCCTCTCATTTTTGATTGCATTATGTATTATACTAACCTTATCTGCAATTTCTGGATCCGAAGAGTGCTTAGCGGTTTCTAGATCATGTAATACATCAAAATCACGAAAATCTTGTTGATTATAAAGCCCACCTATAACATAAAGACCGATATCTTCGAGTTCAGCATCTCCTAGGTTCGCTATTGCAGTATCTAATGCAGGCTGACCAAAATTCGCAAGAACTTCTAGACCATTCCTTCTCGTTAGTTCATTACCAACATCCATTGCATTAGCTAGTGGAGGAATAACTTCGTCGTGTGGCAATTTTGTCAGCGCGGTTATGGCTTCTGCTATAACAAACGGCCCTTTATTATCTAAATCTTTAATGATTACACTTATCGTATTTGGATTATCAGCCCCGTAATCTCCAAGAAGATGTATTGATACTCGACGAAGATTATGTTCATTGCGAGGGTCAGTTAGTGAATTAATTAAGCTCTGCACTACTTCTTCTTTATTTTCTCCTTGTAAATGCCTTTCCAAGCTACTAATTATTTCCCCTCGTGATTGTTCATTGTATTCACGGTCAAGATGATAAATCAATGTGGTAATCACACTGATGTCATTTAGTCCACCAAGATATTTTATAGCAGAAACCCTTAGCGCTACGTGATCACTTTTTAGCGCACTAACTATCGCCCATTTTGCTTCATTCCCACCTATCTTACTCAGTGTATCAAATGCCCTAAATCGTACATTTCCATTAGGACTAGTTAAAAATTCCTTAAACCTTTGTATAGATTCAAAGTCCTCGAGCTCTCCAAGAGCAAATATTGCATTCGCTTGAACCGATGTCTCTTTATCATCCAATGCCTCTCTCAAAAAAATTAAAGCTTCCTGTTTTTTTAGTTGACCCAAAGAACGTGCTGCCTCGCTTCGAACAAATGTATCTTCATCTTTCAACATTCCGATCAAAGGTCCGACAACCCTAGGGTCATCAATCTCGCCAAAAGTTGCAGCAATCACCCGTCTCACATTAGGATGTGTATCCTCTTTTAGTTGATTTAACATAGGTACTATAGCCACCTCACCCATTTCTACTAACAGTTCCTCTGCTACTAACCTCGCAAAATTATATTTTGAAGCTCGTAATAACAAGTGGACAATAGTCTGTTTTTCACCATCAGTTGTAGTTGGATCATAAGCAACATCCACAAGATTATCTAGCCCAACAGACAACCGATTTATTCTTTCTTCTGATAATCCATTTTGATCAAGTTCATCCAAAATTTGAATAATTGTTTTATAAGTATCTGCATGAAATTCCCAGCTATGTACTTCTCTTTGAGCTGCATCGATAACATTTTCAGTTTCAGAAGTAGGACCTCCTCCACTAGACGATTGCTCAGCATCACTTGAGGATTCATCTTCTATATATGATTCCATTTCATCTCCAGGAATCGCACCAAAAAATGCAGAAAGAAACATCCCCATCCAACCCATCCCCATATTTTGTGCAGATAGCCCTGACACTTCCTCAATAGGTTTAAATGATCCGGTTTGTTGCGACGATGGTCTAAATAACGGCCTATAAGCACCCAATTCCGCCTCAGAAGTTTCCCATTCTTTTCTTACATCATATGTTTTCTTGGATTTCCCAGCTGGCAGAATATTCGATTTTATCTCTGCTGATAGATCATTAATCGTTCGACGCCTCCCCATTACAGGTTCGGCAGGAGCAAGATCAGAATTCTTCAGATTCCCCCTCATTTGATCAAAAGGCATATATTTTTTATGACCTGGCCTCTTTGGATCATCCACTGCGAACCCGTACTCCCTCTTTGATCGCGGTTTATCTCTGGTTTCTGGATCAAGCATAATTTGCCTTCGAACATCGTTGCCATTTTCGTCTCTTATCCAAACGTAAATGCTCGTCCCACCAACAATTTCCCCTCCTATTTTTCTATCACCACTTAACACTACCCCATCATGCTTGAGCGCGTCTTCTCCGTTCATTGAAAGCAAATTACCATTCCTTAAATCAAACAGCCATTCAGCATTCCATGATTGTCTACTTCCTTTACGAATAACACGAACGAGATTGCTTTTCCCATACGCATAATCTTCAGATAATTCGAGGTCTGTAACTATACCATCAATGGGTAATACATCTACATTTTTGGTTCGGGTTTTCAACCATCCTGAAAAAAAAGCACTCAAAACACCATTCTTTTTCGTAGTAGTAAATAAAATTTTGTCTTCTATCGTAGTCCAGTGTGTAAGTCTATCTTGGCGAATATGAGCTTTAGAATCAATAATTATTTCTACAGTTTCTACTACTGGTTTATTATAATCTTTGTTTAGTAGTCCACCATGCCCTTCCCGATATGTTCGTTGCTCAATCAGTTTTTGCGGTAATTTATTTGAACCAAAATCACCATAGGCAGAATCTCCGT
The DNA here is from genome assembly GCA_002687185.1 of archaeon. Lineage (GTDB taxonomy): Archaea > Nanobdellota > Nanobdellia > SCGC-AAA011-G17 > GW2011-AR20. Next base: position 28,663 of record NYZO01000090.1, read on the forward strand.
ACGCATTGTCTGTTCCAATAGGCTCATGTATATATGTAGAAGCCACAGACACCAGATTATCGTTTAGCCTCGCTCCAGGAACAAGTGTTAAAATACCAGCAACATTTTGCTCACACTCCGCTGTGTTACATCTCGTCCGAGTAAAGATTATTTTCTTCATGACCCTGTCTTGTTCATCTAGATATCTAAATTCAATCTTCTTTGACATATACTTCCCACCATATTTCCAAGAAACACTATCAAAGATTGACCAAAGAGGCAGGTTTAGATCCACAGCAATTAATCGACTCGAGTCGTACACGTTCCATCCAGGTGTCCCAGCAATCGGGGGATTAAGCGCCTTAGGTTCCACTGGCCTTTCTCTTAGTCCAAAGATAACTTCTAGGATGCCATAACCAGTAAGATCTACTTTATTAGCCGAATTCAACACAGGCTCTGTAACATCCACCCAAATATCTGAGAACAGTTCAAACATAAGTGCAATAGGCGAATTTCTATTAGTTATATTTTTTTTAACTTGAGATTCAGCACTTACAGTTATAAGAGAGAGTATTAAAAACACACATAGCAGAGAGCTGAAAATGGTTTTAACCTTAGACTTCATTAATAAAATCTTTTGTCTGGTATTATATAATCCTTACTAACTACCCTTTGGTAAAGTAAAACTAAAGGCAGTATAAGTCATAATTTTCGACCAAGTCTATATTCTGAGAAGTACACTTTAGAGCGTAAGAATTAGGAATTATTTAGGGCCTTGACTCTAATGGTTTTATAAAATCCTTAGTTTTGCCCCCATTCTTTTCGTAGAGATCTGCTGCTCTCAAGTAGTAAGATGATTATTTATACTTTAAACCGTGTACTTACCGTAACAAAAAGCGAAGTAGCGTGGGGATCCGACATCGAGTTGCAACCTCCGGCGGGGGCATCCCTATTTTTAGAGGCGATTGACCAAAATTACGGAAAAATCGTCAATTTTTTATAGAAAGCTATATAAATTTACAAACTTAAAAAGATAACATGTTGAAAAATTCTGAACGCTTTTTTAAGGTATATTCTACCCTACCTATTGAAGAAAGAAAAAATCCCATTATTGTTATAAATAATGAGCCAATTAGTTGGCAACTTGCCCATGAAGAGGTCAATAACCAGACAAAACGAGGAGAAAAAATCATCAAATTATTAATAGAGTAGGAAATAATATGAAAAACGAAAATTTAATTAAAAAAATTGTCATTGAAAGAATTAAAAATATGTCTTCAAATGTAAAAATAGCTTTAGGATCTAAAGGAGAATTTTTAGGCAAAAATGAGTTGCTAAATGAAGTAAATCATGATACAATAATTGGGAAAAAAATAATTCAAATTCAACTAAATTATCTTCAAGCACTAAAGGAAGGAACAATATGTAACAAAGGAAACTTAAAGAAACAAATAATTAAAGAAGAAATGTTTGGAGTTTATTTAGGCAATTTTCCAGCACAAGTATGTAGTGCTTGTAGCGAATCATTTACTGATTCAAAGACAACAAAAAAGATTGAAGAAATAGCAAAGAAAAAAGGAATATGGGGTCTTGGAGTGAAAACAAAAATTACTAGAACAGGTAACAGCCTTGCTATAAGAATTCCGAAAAAAATTGCCGATTACTTAAAACTTAAAGAAGGTAAAGAGGCTTATGTCCATCCAGATGCAGGTAGATTAGTAGTAGAATCTTAAGATGACCACCTATAAGGGATAATATGATAATTTAGACTCTGAATCGTATACTTACCGTAACAAACTGAGAAAAAACGTAGAGTTTTGCACCACGAGTCCAGCGTTCGGTGGAGGCAACCCTCTCAAATTCTAAAGCGCCTATAGATTCTAAAATCCAAGAAAAAATACAAATTAAAGACAGTATTCACCGGATATTAACCTCGCCTTTAAGATAGGAAAGCTTAAATAGTTATAACGTGTTATAACACAATATGCAATTAATAAAAAGAACTATCAAAGTAGGAAATTCAGCAGGAGTACTATTACCCAAACAATACCTTAATTCGCAAGTGAAAATAACGTTAGAACCGCTAAACATAGAGCGAGATGTAATAGATATATTAATCAAAAAAAAGTTACTCAAAGAAGTCATCGGAGTATATTTAGTAGGAAGTTATGCAAGAGGTGAACAAACAATAGAAAGTGACGTAGATATACTGGTGATTACAACACATACAGATAAAACAATCAATAAAGAGCCATACGACCTAACCTGTGTATCAAAGAAAGAACTAGAAAGACAACTAAAACAAAACGCGCTGCCAATGATTCCAATGATTAAAGAAGCTAAACCAATAATAAATAAAGAGCTCATTAAACAGTATATCCACTCACCATTAACAAAGAAAAATCTCAAATGGCACCTAGATACAACATTGTCCGTAATACAATTTATAGAAGAAGACCAAAAAATAGCTTCAAAACTTAAAGAAACCAAAACAAGTGATAGAATTGCTTATTCACTAATACTTCGACTTAGAACAATGCATATCATCGATCGTCTTAGAAAAAATAAATCCTACACTAAAAAAGAGTTTCTTAAATTTGTTCGTAAAATTTCTGGATCCCTTGAAGCATACCAAGGATATGTCCGATCAAAATCAAAAAAAAAATCAAAAAAGACCCTACCAATTAATGAAGCCAAAAAAATTGTACAGTACCTAAAAAAAGAAGTAACCAGCATAAGAAAATGGCTAAAAGAGAAAAAAGGTTGAAAAAACAGTATGAAGGATTACTTAAACAAATAGAAAAACATAAACAAAAAATAAAAACTTACAAAGGATATAAAGATACAACACACAATTATTGGTTAAAAGAGATTGAAGTGTTTGAAAAAATAGCGAAAGAACGTAGCAAATTACTGAAAAAACTGAGGAAAAAGAAAAAATCTTAAAATCAATCAATAAACGTCTCTTGACGCTGCCAATCACAAACTTCACGTCTAACCTGACCATTATACCAGACCTCAAAACGTAACGGATCATCAGTTGTTTGAGCTAACTTTAACCTGCACACGTCCTCGTCCTCTTGAGACAAGTCACCAATTACTATATCAGGATCAATAAAAAGATCATGATCAAGTGCAACACATTTTACGTCTTTTAAATCCTCGTTTGCACTGATGAAAATATTGGCCGAATTGTCAGTGCACTCAGACCAAGTTGAGATTGGAGACGGTCCGAAATTGTTAAAGAAAAAAAGACTGTTCATAGTAAAAGTCAGCACAGAAAGACCCAATACTAGACAAAACACAATGATTAAAAAATCTTTCATTTTTGATAGAGGATACATGACTACATCCGGCAAATACAGAAATTAATAAAACCGTGGAACCATTAGTCTAGACACAACATATAAACTAACTAAAACGTACAAAGTTTTTTATACAAGCACGCCACTAATAAAGTAAAAGAGGTAGGTGATATGGCTTCTAAGAAAAAAGTGCGAGTGGCAATTAACGGAGTTGGTAGAATTGGACGAGCAATACTGCGTGCAGGATACAATGATCCAAAAATAGAATTTGTAGCAATAAATACCTTATCAGACGTTGAGATTAATTCGCACCTGCTCCAATTCGATTCAGTATACGGTCGATTCCCAGCGCAAGTCAAAGCTGAGAAAGAATATCTAGTAATTAACGGACATAAAATACGTTTCCTAAATGAAGCAAACCCGGCTAAATTACCGTGGAAGAAACTAAAAATCGACGTTGTAATGGAGTGCACTGGCGCGTTCTGTGATAGACGAGGGTCACAAAAACATTTACAAGCAGGCGCTAAAAAAGTGTTACTATCAGCGCCATGCAAAGGGGAACCGTTCGATTTTAGGGTTGTAAAAGGAGTAAATGATCAAGACTATAATCAAAAAGAACATCACCTAATAGCAAACCAATCATGCACAACAAACTGTCTTGCGCCAATCGTTAAAGTGCTAAACGACGCGTTTGAAATAACTAAAGGGTTCATGACCACAGTGCATGCCTATACTGCAGACCAAAATCTGCATGACGGACCGCACAAAGATCTAAGACGCGCTCGGGCTGCTGCAATAAACATGCTGCCAACAACAACTGGCGCAAGCAAAGCAGTAGCTGAAATTATACCAGAACTTAAAGGGTTACTACACGGGATAGCGATTAGAGTCCCAGTAGCAGTTGGCTCAATTGTTGCGTTCACAGCAGAAGTCAAAGCGCAGACTACAAAAGACGGGATCAACCAACTGTTCAAACAAACAGCGAACAAAAAACTCAAAGGGATCCTTGAATATACAGAACTGCCACTAGTTTCAACAGACATAATAGGAAATAGACACTCTACAATATTTGACGCGAGCTGTACAGACGTGATAAACGCAAACAATGACTGTCTAATAAAAGTGCTCGCATGGTATGATAACGAGTTTGGATACGCTTGTCGAATGGTTGAGATGGCCAAACAAATAATGAACTCATAAAATGATCCCGCTAAAAACAATTGACGATTATACACTCACTGGTAAAAAGATATTAGTTAGGATCGACTTAAACACTACACTAATAAAAGGAAAACCAACCGTGTCTGAGAGATTTATAGCGCATGCACACACTATTGAAAAGCTAGTTAAAGCAAATGCTGCAGTAGTTCTAATCGCACACCAAGGAAGGCCAAAACAACGCGACTGTATCTCGCTAAAAAATCATTTTAAACTTCTTAGAAATTGTCTTGGGCCAACAAACAGATCAAAATTTAAATTTATTGATGATACGATAGGGGCCAAAGCAATAGACGCAATATGTCACGTGCGGCCAAGAGAGATGATATTACTTGAAAATGTACGGTTTGTCAATGATGAAACTAAATATAAACAAGGACAGAAAAATAAACTCGTAGAAACACTTGCCCCTTTGTTTGATTATTATGTGAACGATTCTTTCTCTAATTCTCATAGAGAGCACGCGTCAATGGTCGGGTTTGCCAAACAACTAACAAGTATAGCTGGGCCGGTACTATTATGTGAATATAATGTCCTTTGTAGAGTTTTAAGTAAAGAAATGCCAAGGCCATATTATATGGTGCTGGGCGGGGCGAAGCTTGATGAAACTATTAGTTTAGCTGAAGAAGTATTGGAGAACGAGTGTGTTGATAAAATACTTACAGCCGGACTGTTCGGTGAGTTGTGCATGATAGCTAAAGGCGCGCCAATAAAATTGAAAAACCTACTATACAAAGGAAAATCGCCTTTAACATACCTACCAAGAGTTAAACGACTGCTCAAACAACATCGGAGTAAGATTGTAACGCCTGTAGATGCTGCTTTTAAGAAAAGCGAAAAAAGGATTGAAATTAGGATTAACGCATTGCCGGCTAATGGACGGTTCTTGGATATAGGCATGCGTACAATCGCTTTGTATACCAAACTACTCAACCATGCAACAACAGTTTTTTTTAAAGGGCCGCTAGGAGTGACTGAACAACCTTGTTTCCAAAAAGGTACGCGAAATATCTATAAGGTTATTGCGCAACGGCCGAAAAGTATAGGAGGAGGCGGTGATACATTAAGTGCAATATCACGGCTTAGGATTCGGAGCTCTCGATTCTCGTATCTTAGCCTTGCAGGAGGCGCTATGGAAGAGTTCTTAGTTGGGAAAAAATTACCAGGGATACAAGCATTACAATTGAATCAGAAGAAGAGCGTTCCAAAAATAAACCCGCTAAAACATAACCAATGTACACCAAAAAACGGGTTTGATATTATTACTTGCGGCTCAGGACTTGTGGATGTTTTCTTAGAGACCGGCCAATCAAGCGTTAAGATCAAAAAAGGGCACGCATCAAACTGTTATATTACGTTCCCTGTAGGTGAAAAATTAGTTATGCAAGACAGACACGTTGATATTGGAGGCGGGGGTACGAATACAGCAGTTGCTTTCTCAAGATTAGGACTTAAGGTAGGCTACCTAGGCTGTTTGGGAAAAGATCAAAACGGGAAGAAAATACTTAAATTACTCAATAAAGAACGAATAACATTTTTAGGTACATTAAGTGACAAACCGACCGGCTATTCAGTTATATTAGATACTAAAGAAAAGGATAGGACGATCCTAACCTACCGTGGTGCAAGTAACTGGCTAAACTTCAAAGATATTAATACTAAAAAACTTAAGACGCAATGGATTTATTTCTCAGGGATGCTTGGACAATCACACCAAACACAAAAGCGCCTTGCTGTGTGGGTAGAAAAACAAGGCTATAAACTAGCGTTTAATCCGAGCAGGTACCAGTGTCAACAAAATCTACGGTCACTTCGGCCAATACTAAAACATACGACAGTATTAATACTCAATAAAACTGAAGCGCAAATATTATCAGGACAAAAAAAAATAAAAAGTATCTTCAGAGCACTGCATGCCAGAGGGCCAGACATAATAACTGTTACTGATGGTGCTCGTAAAATTTATTGTTCTGATGGATACCATATCTATAAACTTATTCCCAATAAAACGCGAATTGTGGAGAATACTGGGGCGGGGGATGCGTTCGGAGCAGGGTTTGTTGCAGGGTTTATTATGTCAGGTGATATCGGCTTGGCATTACGGTTAGGGCTTATCGAGAGCAAAGCAGTGTTGAGCGCGTTCGGTGCTAAAAATGATCTGCAAAAATTGTCCAAAGCTAAAAATCTCTTAGAACAAAGTCGATTGATCGTGAAAAAGGAGTTATGGTAGGATGGCCTACGCAGTAGGGCTTGATATAGGCGGGACAACCATTCGAGGAGTGGTCACAAATAAACAGGGGAAGGTGATAGGTTCGACTAAACTAAGAACTGGAAAAACTAAGAAAATTGTTTTAGAAAATATTAAAGAAATATTAGACGGGTTGTTAACAGTATCTGATAAGAAAAAGATAAAACGTGTCGGGGTTGGGTTCGCAGGGTTTGCTGATGAAAATGGAAAAGTAATCTTTAGTCCGAACACGCCGATTGTTGGATGTAACCTTAAGCAATTTGTTAGGAAATGGACAAAAAAACTTGTCGTAGTTGAGAATGATGCTAATTGTTTTGTGGTAGCTGAACACGCTTTTGGTGCTGGACGCGGGTATGAAAATATAGTAGGGATCGTTATCGGGACTGGAATAGGTGGAGGGATCATAGTAAATAATAAATTATACACAGGTCTAAATAACAGTGCAGGAGAAGTTGGGCATACGTTTGTTGGACCAGATAATAACACAAAAGATGTTGAATATTACGCCTCAGGAAGACAGTTGATTAAACGATATAAACTATTAGGCGGGAAACTAAAAGATCCTAGATTAAATGATCTTAAAATATCAAAAGAACGAATCGCAAAAAAAGTATATCAGGAGAGTTACAGTTTATGGGCAAGAATTTGCGCGAATGTTATAATGACACTGAACCCGCAGGTAGTAATTATCGGAGGAGGTGTGGCTAATGATATCGATTTCCCTCTACTTCGGAAAGAAACAAAAAGACTTGTAATACAACCGTTAGCTAAAAATACTAAGATTAGTTCAGCAAAGTTAGGTGAATTAAGTGGTGCAATCGGTGCTGCTAGACTAAGTCTTTGAAAAATAGATTCCATTATTCATTGACAAATCACGATAATACTTATAAACAATAATTATATTAACAAAAGAATGGCTGAAGAGGAAACCAAAGGGATGAAAAATCATCTTTACGTAATATTTCGAATTATTGTAGGACTCTTATTCTTTATGCACGGTTCACAAAAGTTATTCGGATGGTTTGGAAGCAGTAGCCCAACACCGCTTGTTAGTTTAATGGGTGTAGTCGGAATTATTGAGATTGTTGCAGGGATAGCGATTGCATTTGGGATTTTAACACGATTGGCAGCTTTTGGAGGTTTAGTAGTAATGATTGGAGCTTACACAACAGCACATTTGCCAAAAGGACTTTGGCCGTACCAAAATGGTGGAGAACTTGCATTGATGTATTTAGCAGCGTTCTTAGTACTTTTAGCATACGGGAGCAATGGATACACTATTAGGGATTTTTTAAAAGAAAAACCTAAACCAGTGCCAAGCCAGCCAACACAACCAATAGAAACCACAACACAAGAACCTGCCACGAATTGATTTTAATTAGATAATTCTTTTCCGCAAAATTTCCTAAAAGTATATAAGGGTGCAATATACTAAACAACAGACACAATGGAGCTTAAAAATGAGTTATTAACCTTCTGGCAGAAACACTACCAGTTCCAAGAAAGAGAATTACAAGCTTTTGGAAATGTTGACCGAGCACACTTTGTGACAAAAGAGTTTCAAGATCGTGCATATGAGGATACACCCCTACCATTACTAAGAGGGAAAACGATATCACAACCAACAACAGTAATGATCATGACCTCAGCACTAGAACTAAAACCAGGAGACTCAGTATTCGAAGTAGGCACAGGATCTGCATACCAAGCAGCGATAATCGGTACAATCATTGGGAAGACCGGACAAGTATATACAACAGAAGTCATTCCAGAACTAATACAATTAGCACATAAAAATCTAAAAAAAGCAAACATAAACAATATCAACGTCTTAGAAGAGGAAGGGTCAAAAGGAATACCAGAAAAAGCACCTTTTGATAAAATTATCATTACAGCAGCATGTAGACAGTTTCCACTGCCGCTCATGGATCAATTAAAAGAAGGAGGGATAATGGTCGGACCAGTCGGGAACAGACACCTGCAACAAATGACCAAAGCACGAAAACATGCAGACGGAACATTCTCGTTCGAAATTATCGGACCTTTTTTATTTACGCCAATGTATGGAAAGTATGGGTTTGAAATATAGACTACAAAGAATCGTTTGATTAAGTGGGATAATCTAGTAAAATAGTTCGACGATAAAAATAAAGTTTTGAGCTAATTCTGGAAGTGCTCACACGTTGTACGCTGAGTGCTCATCCTCTATTGATTAATCAATCACTGAGATATTAAACTCGTTCTTGAAAACGTCGAATATAAGATAATAGATCATAAAATAAAACGTAACTAATGACGATAAGGCAACGGACGTTTAATGTTTAGAGGTAATAAGCCTTCTAACAATTCACGCTTGGCAATAGTTACAGGATTAAACTTGATCTTCTTCAAATCTTTAGGCGATAATTTCAAGATTAGAGGTGCACCCATAGCTAACTGTAGAGCGCGAGCGCCAATGACTCTCGCTTTCTCGTATTTAGTGTATTTAGGGTTCATTTAAGTGCCTTTTTTAACTCTTCAACTTGGGTATACGCAAGATCAATAGCCTTCTCAACCTCGGGCAAGCTTAAGCCGTCAGCGCCGCCCTTTTGCATAGCGCAAATCCGGTCACCCTTAATTGCGATACTCAATCGTGCAGAAACCGCTTCCTCTTCAGCAGAGATCGGGTCAACAATAAATTCGTCGCCAAGCTTGTGGATTGTCATCAGGATAGGCGCTTCTTTGTCTAAAGGTAGCTTTTTAGCAGTCAACTCACCGTATTGTACCTTATCATCTTTAATTACAGGCACTTTTGCGTCACGCAATGCAGCAATTGCGCCTAAAGCTGCCGCGTCAAACAAGTTTCCTTCGTCGTTGATAGAATAAATATCGATTAAAACCATCCAGATTTTCTCGCCTTTCTTGACACATAATTTCTTGAAATCTAGATAATGACTCTCGCGGATGCCGCGGTCAACGATACGGGCAAGCTCAGTTGCCTGGATGCCGGGCGGGCCAGACTCAAAATTAGGGTTGCTTAATGGGATCAATTCTGCAGTCACAATAATTGTGCCCTCGTCAGGTGAATCCGGATACGGGGTGCCTAACTCCATCTTAACGCCAACATTAACCTCAGTATTGCCGATCTTTACACGAGCGCTACCCTCAGCCTTTTTACTAATACCAGTCTCTATTGTGATCGGTTCTCTGTACGTACTCAAACCACGACCGTCCATGCGCTTTTTGTCCTTGATGAGACCTAATAAATATTCTTTCATTTTTTCTCCTTGAAACTGTCACGTAATGTTTTTTGCATCAAAGTATAAATTTCATCGCAACCTTTCTTTGCTAACACTAACGCTTCTTTGAGCTCGTCTTTTGAAATATCGCCGTCTAATTGTAGTAGTGTGTATTCGCCGTTGCGCGGAGTCATAGCAACAGGGATGTCAGTCGCACCTTCAGCATGATCCTCTTCTTCTTTGGTTAAATCCATAACAACTTTGTCGCCTGCTTTGCCGACAGAGATTGCAACAACTAAATCTTTCATAGGGATGCCTGCGTCAGCTAATGCGAGCGATGCTGCACAAATGCCAGCACAGCGAGTGCCAGCGTTAGCTTGTGGGATTGTAATAAATACGTCAATTACAGTATTAGGATATTTGCTTAAATCAAGCACCGGCTCGATAGATTTTCCGGTCACGTGTGATATCTCCATGGAACGTCTGCTTGAGCCTGGACGCTTGCGCTCACTTACAGAGAAACTTACCATATCATAATCACAACGCAAAACTCCTTTGTCAGGCTTGCGCAAGAATCGCGGGTGTAATTCGCGTGGTCCATGGACTGCAGCAATAGCAATAGTATCGCCGATTTGGAACCGGGCGCTGCCTTTGGCGCGGCTAATGATGCCTACCTCAGCACTCATCTTTCGAATCTCTTCAAAGCCTCTGCCGTCGAACCGTTTTGTGTATGCCATTATTCTAAAAATTTCTCCATGTGTTCTGTTAAGCCTTCATTGTGGCCTTCAGCCTCGATCTTTCGAATAGCTTGGTCTGCCTTTAACTCGTCTTCAGCAGTCTCGCCCTTGATCCAAGCCTTTCCGTTTTGACCGACCACGATTTGGCATTTAGTTTTTTCTTTGATCATTGAGATCATGCTACCTTGCTTGCCGATAATCCTTGGTATCTTTGTAGGGTCTACATCGATCAATCGACCAGGAGGTAGTTTACGTAAACCTTGGCCGTTCATGCTCAAGTCCACTGCCTTTAGCCGGATCACGTTAGTAATAGTTGCGAAAATGATATCGTTGAAATTATAATAGCGAGCCAAATCAGCGCCACGCTCAATGAACTCTTTAGTAGCCTCTTTCATGGACAAGTTAGCAGGGTATGCAATGCCAATATCAACTTGCCAACCGCCAAAACCGATCTCTTCAATAGTGCCAATCACAACATCGCCAGCTTTTGGTAAATAAGGACCGCGAAGAGGTACAACGTTAATCAGTCGACCTTCAATTCGAAGAAGACCTAAAACTGTTGCTATAATACTTTCGCCTTCGCGAAAAGTGCCTTTAGCAGGCAAATAATCCATCCCTTCAGCTATGACTTGGCCGGGGATTACTATGCGATCTTTGGTAATTATTGTTCCCATTGTTGTTTTCTAAAATTGACTTAATTTTTTTCTCGTCTAAAAGTGTCTAACCAGAGTTAGTTTATAAAGTTTTTTATTGCCGGAAATATTAATCGAATAAGGCTAATTAACGGGCCTGCCAGGATTCGAACCTGGGTTTAGTGGTCCGAAGCCACTCGTCCTATCCAGACTAGACTACAGGCCCATAGACATGAAAGCTGATTTTAATGTTCTTAAGGATTACGGTTGTGGACCATTTTAGACTCATAGATATCTCAGTTTCCCCAAAGAAATATAAATCTAGACAAATAAACAAGTTACATGTTCGCGTTTTATGGTCTGGTTGGACTCACACTAATAATCCTTTCATACCTATTCTCTTATGTATTTGCACACCCGTCTATGCATCACCTTAACTTCCCGTTTGAGCTAGGATACTGGCTCTTCTTTGATGCGATTGAAATGTCTCTTTATGGCACGTCAATACTGCAAAAAATAAAGAATAAATGGAGATTAGGATTATATCTGTTGTTTGCTGGAGCTCTAATAGGATTAGTGTTAGATTTCTTCGGAGTCTATATATCAAAAGTCTGGCAATATCCGGTAATAAATACACCGTTTGAATTACTTATGCTCTATATAGATTGGGGGCTTGTTATATTGATGGTATACAGCTCATATCGCGTGTTTTTGTATCTTGCTAAAGAACTAGTTGGACGTGTTGGGATAAAACTTGCGTCTAAACGTGTGGAAAAAAGGATCTATCCAGTACTTGGGATCATAAGCGTAATACTGTTAATTGTGCCGTTCGTTTTTCAATTGTTTTTCTCTACTGAATCTATAAGCATAATATCGATTGGTGCAGTGTTTCTTGGGCTGTGGTTCTTAGCCGAGTATGTAGAATATCAAAGGATGGAGCGGAGTTTGCTTAAAGATATATTGGACGGATATTGGACGCCTCTAATTGCGATCGTTGCTGGGTCTGTTGTTTTAGGGTTAGTTTGGGAGACTATGAACCTGCCTGTAAAGGCTTGGATCTATACCAATATACCGTTGTCGAATGTGCAAATTCTTGGAGTGCCGCTGCTAATAATTATAGGATGGCCGGCTTTGTTTGTAATATATCTGTCAAGCTATAGAGCATTGTTTAAAGGACGAGACGTAATCTGGAAGTAGATTTAACTCAAACCATGATTTAAAATTCAAAAGAGATTAAATATTGTAATGGATTTTCTTCTCTTTGTGCAAACGGTATTAATGTTTCCAAATCACTACTTCCTTTTTGTTCTTCAAATAAAGGACGATATTCCTTTTTTAGATGTTCTTTTTTAACTCGGAATTGAAACGAAAAACGATCAACTAAATCTGTCGTAGTTATAACAAAATCTTTGGCCAATAACATGGAATCGTCTTTGAACTTATTTTCTGTTTGTCCATTAAGATATCTACTTAGGATATCTTCATCATCAATATATGTTTCTAATGCCTTTACAA
>NYZO01000091.1 GCA_002687185.1 archaeon
AAGAAGTAGAAAAATACATTAAAGCACATCAACGTCCGTATTGAAAATCAAGCCTTGCAGCTTGCTGCTAGGTTCTTGACTGTGTTAGAACATGTTTTTGTCTTAGGGTTTATTTTTTGGTTTTTTCGGTATAGAGCTAAAATAAAATTGAAAGTGAAATCTTAAACCTTATAATGTAGTATGTGATGTTAGTATTACCATTAAAATAATAAACATAACATTGCCGGAATACAATATTAAAACTAAACCGGATTATCTTAAACTTGGACAAAAAGTTGATGAAGTACTTGAGAGTGATTTTTTAGATGGTACGTATATCGTTCGTGCTATTAGTTCAGACGACCATAAGGATTTGTTATTACATGAATTAATGAATATTATTGAAAGGACAGGGACTGATAAGTATGATGCTAATAGAAAAGGTGTGTGTCATGATGAATTCTTGGGGTATGATTATGATATTCAAGCAGGAACTATTGAGATTAAAAATAGAAGAATAATGATGCCTAAATCATACACCTATCCTACAGTATTTGGAGATACTATATGGCATTTTTATGAACATGCATTGATTGATCGAGGTTACTCTGTTCGTATAGACTTGTTGCTGTTTTATGATTCTAATCAATTAAGGAGGGCTAGAAAAAAATATCCAGAAGCGTTAGGAGTACGCAAAGGGTTAGACCAATATTTGTATAAATTCAAAGATCCTAAAAATAAAAAAGATGCATTGATTGGGATTGTGAAAATTAGTAGATGAAATTTTTGTTAGGGAGAGAAGATTTTTTGAATTGAGAAGATACTAGATCTAAAACAGAGTCTTTTTAAGGACTCTATAATAGTAGTAATCGTGATTTACAATGGTATATTATGGTCTTGTTTTTCTTGGAATTGGGGGTTATTTATTTTTTAATAGCTTCACTCATCATAAGAAAAAACGGATAATTGAGAGCACGCCTACAAGCAAAATTAGGTCTTTGGCGATGGGGCGAGTTGAAGTGAATGGAAACCCGTATCCTAGTGACAAAATTATCACAGCACCTTTTTCAGGGACTAAATGCTCTTATTGTAAATGGACAATAGAAGAGTATAGACGACAAGGGAAAAACAGTCATTGGGTGGTTCTAAAACACGGGTCCATAGGCCGATATTTTTATGTGCAAGACGATACAGGGAGTGTATTAGTTGACACGGCAGGGGCGAAGATGGATATACCAGAAACATTTAAGACCTATTCGCGAAATGATAATATTATTAAATTTCTACAAAGACAAAATATTAACCATAAAGGGTTTTTTGGACTGCATAAAAAAATGCGCTTCACTGAGGAAGTTTTAAGCAAAGAGACTGGAATATACGTTATGGGGCACGCAGGAGATAATCCGTTTGTTGAAGACGGCACGTCACATAAAAATGAAATTGATATAATGATACATAAGAAGAAAAAGGAACCTTTTTATATCTCAAATAAGCATGAGAAAGATATATTGAGAGGATTAAAATTAAGGGTTAATGGCGGATTTTTAGGCGGCGGAGCGCTTATTGTGTTTGGTCTGTACCTTTTATTCGCTAAATTAAACATACTGTGAGGTAAACAACATGGGAATCGGAATTGGAATCATAATTGGTGCGGCAGTATTGCTACTATTGATCGTTATAATCGGGACGTATATAGGAATCCATAACACTCTGATACGACTTAAAAACGATATCAGTAAATCATGGGCGAACATAAACGTATTATTAAAACAACGTAGCGACGAACTACCTAAACTAATAGCGAGCGTTAAAGGTTATATGAAGCATGAGAAAGGACTCTTGACAAGTTTAACTAAAGCGCGGACTGCGTTTTTACACGCTAAATCTGTTCACGCAAAAGCTGCAGCGGATAACATGATCACTGGCGCTTTGAAAAGCATTTTTGCAGTGGCTGAGAATTATCCTAATTTGAAAGCTAACGAGAACTTTATCCAACTACAAAAACGTATCAGCGGGCTTGAGAATGAACTATCAGACAGACGAGAGTTCTATAATGATGCAGTTAATAATTATAATATTAAAATCGAGTCGTTTCCAGATAGCATAGTTGCGAACATGATGCATCTAAAAGGACGAGAGATGTTTAAGGTTGATAAAAAAGATCTTCAAGACGTGAAGGTCGAATTTTAGTTTTTTTATATTCTAAGTCTTTTAGAGACATCTATCATAGTGTTGTATACATAACTGTTACTTCGCGGGAATCTCATCTCTAAAGTAGGTATATCATAGCCTAAAGAAAATATTTTGTTCAAAGCTTTGGCAGTTGCAGGGCCTCTGTTCTCGCCGATACCGCAATGTACAAGTAGTGCTGAAACTGATGATTTATACTCTTTGAAATCGTTGATTATAGCTTCTGCGATAGCTTCATCAAACCATTTGGGACCCATTTCAATTCTGAACGGGGAGATGTCGTTATCGTCGAACTCGTATTCTGAAATTTTTCTGTATAATTGTGATACTTGTAAACTTGGTCTGACTGTTTGTTTGCTACTAAAAATTCTAATTGCATATGTTGGCTCGGTTGGAGTGAAGTTAATCGCCCGTGATAGGCTCATAATATGTAGATCCATGAGATGATTGTATAATCTGATTTAATAAATACTTAGAAAAATGGACCTATTTCGATTCATAGAAACAATGGTATCTCATCTTCTTCTTCGGTGTCTATTACCAAAATGTCTTCTCTGAAACTGTTGGCGCATTGGCTGCACTCGAGTTACTCGAACCTGCTCGCAATGTGGAGTCTCAACTTTTTCTATCTTAAATAATCGGTATTCGTGAAGAACTCTGGAAAAATTCGGATGGTCGTACTGGCAAAGTAAATTGATAGCTTTACCGTCCTTTCCGGCTCTTGCAGTGCGGCCTATCCGGTGCACGTAATCTTTTGCGTCTTTTGGAATCTCGTAATTGTATACGTGTGATACATTAGCTATATGTAAACCGCGAGCTGCAACGTCAGTGCAAACTAAAATGCCTGCTGAGCCGTCGTTGAATAGTTTTAACATTTTAGAACGTTTATTCTGAGACAGTCCGCCGTGGATTGTGATCGCGTTCAATTGGTTTGCTTGTAAGTTTCTTACAACGAAATTAACAGTGTTACGAGAATTGCAAAATACCATAGCTAAACCGGACTTTTCATTCCGGAGCAGATGGATTAGTAGCGATAATTTATTGTTCTTCTCAACGTTATAATAAACTTGAGTCATCTTGCTCGGATCAACTGTGTTTTTAGCAGATACTTCTGAATGATCGTGCATGTACTTTTGTGCTAGATTTTTCACTCTTGTTGAAATTGTTGCTGAGAAAAATAGAGTTTGACGCTCGTTTGGACATGCGCCTATGATACGCTCAACGTCGTCTGTGAAACCCATGTCAAACATACGGTCAGCCTCGTCTAATACGACAATCTTGACCTTCTCTAGATTAATAGTGCGTCTTTGCAAGTGGTCCAAAAATCTACCCGGAGTTGCTACCACTACGTCAGATCGTCTTAGTTCATTAATTTGTGGGTTTATAGAAACGCCGCCGTAAATAGTAGTAATAATTAGTTTCTTTTCTTGGGATAGTTTTTGTAGTTCGTCTTTTACTTGTTGAGCAAGTTCTCGTGTCGGTGTTAAAATGATTGCTTGGATGCCTATCCCAGGGGTTACACGCTCGATTATTCCGCAACCAAACGCTAAAGTCTTACCAGAGCCTGTGGCGGATTCGCCTATAACGTCTTTACCTTGCGTAATTAAAGGGATTGATAATTCTTGAATTTGTGTAGGTTCTGTAAAACCTAAATGATCGATAATAGTAAGTACTTCTGTACTTAGTCCTAAATCTTTGAAACTTTGCATTGTTTATTTCTCCTGTAATAATATTTAGAAAAAGCGAAACGTTGATTGAAACATTGTCGTTGCTTTTCCTGATCTTTTTTTGTCTATGTAACATCTTCTTTTGTGACTTTATAAGGCTTTCTGTAGTGGTACTCCTATAGGATAATGAATTTATTAAAAAGAAAAAAAGGAAAAGTTAGGCGCTTTTTGCACCTTGTTTTAGCTCTTCTGGAACATCTTCACTAACTAAGACTAAATCAAATATATTCACTATACCATCATCATTTACGTCAACTTTAGAGAAGGTAGATGATACTGTACTAGTAGCTCTACCCATGAATCTACCCACTAAATTTAGATCATCTACGTCAACTTGACGGTTCCTGTCGATATCGGTAGCATCCATTATATCAAAGTCATTGCTGCCCCAGGACTTAGTGATGGTTAATACAGCGGTTTTTTCTGTGAACCCACCATCCGATTGCTCTTGTCTACAATCCTGTATTGTTAATTCGAACCCTTGTGCAGTTTCTGGATAGTCATTGCCGCAAGATAACTCAATTTTCCGACCACCGACAGTAACAAAAGCTCGAAATTTATCGTCTAAATCAAGCGTGCTCAAATTAAATACTTCACCTATAAATTCTAACGCTTCGGCTTCTCTTAGTTCTGTACGGACAGCAGGACTAACTTCGATCGTGATTGTGTCTAGTTTATTAAAATCTAATGAGTTTGGAAAAGTATTCTCCGGTTCTCTAATTAATAAAATATCAAGGGCTGATCCTCCACCAATTCCGATGATTCCACGACGTGCGTATTCACCTATGACAGTTGATCCTACTAGTTCATCATCGTCATTGTATGCGAATAATTCAGCGGAGGTTTCAGATAATGGCTCTGCTTTCAGCCTTAAACCACTAATTGGTAGCTCTTCATTGCTGATTGAGCCGTCGTTAATAGGCAATGTTATACGCCTTCCGGGTGTTAATATAACACGAACTTCACCGTCGTCTTCCAGTAAATATTTAATGTCTGTATTATCAATGACCCTACGGTCGCCAACTTCGAATAGCCATTCTTTCTCATTGACTTCCAATAATACATTTCCGTTTGAAAAATTATCGATCAATGTAACAGAATCAAATTCAACTTTTTCTCCCTTTTCAAGGATTATGTCTAACCCAGTATACCCCTGCGCCACTACGATTGTTAACATGCCCAAAAATAATATCGCTAAACAAATACTGATTTTATAATTCATTTTTTAATTTTGACCTCCGTTTGGTAATTAACCTTTTTTAGAATTGTTTTTTAAAGATTGTTATTATTGAGTGGTTATGTTATACTCAGAAATGTATTCGATCGATATTTAGTATAAACCGTATTCATCTTCGTAATCTTCATAGGTGCTTTTGTCAATATACATATCTAAACACTGATCAAAAAGAATTCCGACAAATCTTCCTCTAACTAGATCTGCAATTTGATCGGATTTTTGGATTTCATCAGGTAAAGGATATTGGCTAGACCCTATCTCTAACTCAGCGATGACTTCAGGTTCTGTTCCTTGCCAACTATGTTTGAGCTTTTCATCCCTGTAAGTAAGTGTTGGGTGATCCTTGTCTTTTTGTTGGAATACTCTTGTATCTAATGTTCCCATATGAGTTGCATAGCTTACGTCCACGAAACCTTGTCTTTTAAGAAACTCTTCGAGATTGACAGGGATTTTTTGAAACCCTATAAGGTAACTATTTGACATTGTCTTCTTTATTTATGAAAGCTTTAAAAATCTTTTTGTTGTTTGTACATGACTGTTTAATCATCTATAAGTATAAATGCGAACCGCTTACTTTGTCATTTCATGAAGTTCGCGCACATGGCTGATTGTCATTTAGGCGGTTGGCGAGAAGAGAAATTAAAACAAATTGGACTGCAAAGTTTTACCAAAGCAATTGATGTTTGCATTGAAAAACAAGTCGATTTTGTAATCATTTCAGGGGATCTCTTTAATACGGCTATGCCTGGGATTGCAGTTTTAAGTCACTGTGTAGAACAGTTAAAACGTCTTAAAGACAAAACTATCCCTGTTTATGTTATTGTTGGAAGCCACGATTGCTCAGCTTCTGGAGACACTATGATGGACGTGTTAGAGAAAGCTGGTTTAGTCGTGAACGTCATGAAGTTAAAAGATAAAAAATTACAAGTTACAATTGACGAAAAAACTAACGTTGGTTTAACTGGTGTGTTCGGTAGACGTGCTGGGCTTGAAACTGAAGATTATAAGTCGCTTGATTTCTTAGAGGTAGAACAACAAACTGGGTTTAACATATTTTTATTCCATACAGCGATTGAAGAGTTTAAACCGGAGAATCTAGACGCTGTGACTTGTCATTCATACAAAGAATTACCACAAAACTGTAACTATTACGCTGGTGGGCATGTACATTACTTATTACAAAAAAAAGTTGGAGAAAAAGGTACATTAACTTATCCTGGTGCACTGTACCCTAATAATTTCGGTGAGCTCGAAGAGTTTAAGATGGGACACTTTTACATTGTTGATGAAAACGTTAATATTGAAGATATTTGGTTACCTATTAAAGAAGTAATTACTAAAACTATTTCTGTGGACGGTTTACGACCAAGTGAAGCTGAAGATATGATTATTGAAACTGTTAAAAAAATTGACGCTGTTGACAAAATTGTTTTACTTAGAATTAAAGGAGCAATAACTGACGGACGGACTGTTGATATTAATCTTGGACAAATTGACACTATTCTGAAAGACGCGTACATTGTACTAAAACATACAGCCAAACTAGTCGTGAAAGAAGAAGAACAAGAACTATTAACCGTTGAACAAACTCCTGAAGCAATCGAAAAAGAAATTATCACAACAAAAGTAGAATTAAAAGATAAACAAACAATCGCGCAAACGCTAATGGAACAGTTAGTTCTTGAGAAAGCAGACGGCGAAACTATAGCAGGGTTTGACGAGCGTATAATAAAGAACGCAATCAAAAGCATGAAAATAGAAAAACTCGTATACGATGAAGATTAAACAAGTAACACTCAAAAATATTAGGAGCTATACAGACGGAACTATTACTATCCCAGATGGACGAGTCTTATTTACAGGAGATATTGGGAGCGGGAAAACAAGTGTACTCTTAGCCTTAGAATTTGCTCTGTTTGGTGCAAGACGCGGGTCAGCATCACTTCTTAGAAACGGAGTGGATGCAGGCGAAGTGCAAATTAACTTTTCTGTAGGTACTAAAGAGTTTGAAATAAAACGTGTATTAAAAAGGACGAAAAAAGGGGTTAGTGTGAGCGAGTGTTGGGTTGGGAGTGACGGAGATTTATCAAAACTTTCAACAACTGAACTCAAACAACAAGTTCTAAAATTATTTGGTTACCCACAATCTATGCTTGGAAGTAACCCAATAGTTTATCGGTACACAGTTTATACACCGCAAGAGCAAATGAAACACATCATTCAAACTGATACTGAAACACGGCTTGAAACTATACGAAAAATATTTGCGGTTGATAAATATAAACTAATTAAAGATAATACAAAAGTGTTAGTATCTTTTCTAAATAATAGGAAAACAACGCTTGAAGGTAGAATCTATGACCTTGATGAGAAGAAACAGGCGCTGGAGTTGAAAAAACAAGAAGTTAGTAAAGTAGTATTAGAACAACAAACACTTAAGCCAGAACAAGAGCGTATTAAAACTCTAGTTCTAGCTGCAAAACAAGATCGTGAAAAAATAGAGCAAACAATAACAGAACTAAAAGATAAAAAACATCAACTTACATTAATTGAAACTAAACAAGAACATCTTATGAAAACTATACAAGACTGTAAAACAGAACTTGAAAAGTTAACTAAAGAATTAATGGTATTAGAAGAGGCGGTTGAAGGGAAAGAAACAGTAAATTTAGATGAACCCATTAATAACCTTAAACAAGAGCTTATGCAAATTGAAAAGGACGTAGAAACTAAACAAAAAATACAATACGCGTGCACACACGAAACTGAACGTGCTGAGGAAACAATAACGAAAATAACTGAACTTGATGAGTGCCCTATGTGTAAACAAATAGTAATTACAGAACACAAAACCAAAATAGAACAAGAACAACAACAAATTATCACAACGCAAAACCAACAAAGATTAACACTCGATACAGAACTTGGACAATTACAAATTAAACGAGAAAATGCGAAAACAAAACAAGAAGAGTTAACAAAACAACAACAAGAAGGATTACTAATACAACACAAACAAGAACAAATCAAACAGTTAACTGAACGGAAACAAAATCTTAATCAAGAGCGAGAAGATGCGCAAAAAACAATAGCCTCGATGCATGACGAAAAACAACAACTTTTTACAGCACTTGAACAATGGGATACAATCGAAACTAAATTTAACGAAACTAAACAAACAGAAGAGGAAATACAACAACAAGAACAAATTATTACCGTTAAAGTAGCAAGACTAGAAGAAGCAAAAAAAACAACTGAAGAAATAATCAAAAACTTAGATGTGGAAATTAAACGCAAAGAACAAGCGAAAACATATATGCAACAATTAAGCGAATTAGTACACTTTCTAAAAACTGATTTTATTAACGTTGTTCAAGACGTAGAAAAGAACGTAATGGTAAAGATTCATCATGATTTCGATCAAGCGTTTAGGAAATGGTTTGGTGTTTTAGTAGGGTCTGATGAATTACAAGTTCGAACAGATTTCTCGTTTAATCCGCTAATAGAACACAACGGTTATGAAACTGATTATGAGTCTTTGTCTGGTGGTGAGAGGACTGCTGCTGCACTCGCTTACAGATTAGCGTTAAACCAAGCAGTGAACGCTATGGCAGACCTAATCCAAACTAAAGAATTATTAATACTAGACGAGCCAACAGACGGATTCTCAGCAGAGCAATTAGAACGACTCAAACTAGTGCTTGATCAACTTCCAAACGAACAAGTCATAATAGTTAGTCATGAGCCGCGTATTGAACAGTTTGTAGAATCTGTGTTGCGGTTCCAGAAAGTTAATGGAGAAACTGTTGTTTCAACATAGTGTACAAAATCAATGTATATTCGAAACTATTTTAAACGTTATCAGACCAATGTAATTTATGATCAAAAAGAACACTAAAGCAATATTTCTAGACGGTGCGTATGAAGGTGAATATGATTGGAAAGGCGGGATACCACTCTCTCTAAACGAGATTATGACCGTGAAAGTTAACGGGCAAGTTTTACAGTATAAACTTACTAAAAAAGAAGTTACATGTGATGCTGAAGGTGAAGATCAAATAGTAGATGTTGTGTATACTTTCAATCTAATTTAAATAAATATACATGCCTACGAAATCTTAAAAAAGGGTTAATTTTTCCTATATTTATTAGCTTTAAAAAATTTGAAGAACAATGGAAACAGTATCAATATTTTATCCGATTCTAAATAATATCGTACGTTTCCACGGCGGATCATTTAGTGTCGAAAAAGGGTTTGAAGTTGATGTAGAAAAAATAAGCTGGTTCTATCAAGCAAGCTGTTTAGGTTATCAATCTTATTTAAATAATACTTTACAAGAGGCAATTATTGATCTTGGACATGTTATTGCCTATAGATGGGAAGAATTGCACGCAAACGATGAAATCTCAATCCAGACAGGACCAGATGAAAGAGAATATCAAGCGCTTTGTGAATATATATCTCCGTTTAATAATCAGATGAAAATTTTGAAGTCTTAACTAACAGTCGCTTTCGTAATAATCACGTCAACAACAGGCTTATCTCCTGCACCTTTCTCAACTTTGGCAATTTTATTAACTACGTCCATACCCTCAATGACTGTTCCAAAAACAGGATGCTTTGGGTTCAAGAAATTATTGTCAACTAAGTTAATGAAAAACTGACTCCCACCAGTATTTGGGCCTGCGTTAGCCATGGAAATTGTGCCGCGAAGATTATCGTTATGGTCAGTAAACTCGTCTTTAATAGTATAACCAGGACCGCCTGTACCAGTACCTTCTGGATCGCCACCTTGGATCATAAAACCGTCAATTACACGATGGAAAATAACACCGTCATAAAAACCGTCTTTGACTAACTTCTCAAAATTACCAGTAGTAATTGGCATATCAGTTGCTAACTTAATCTTAACGTCACCTAACGTTGTTTGTAGCGTAACAATCTTTTCTGTTGGTGGACTTTGCTCACCTGTGTTTGGTTGTATCATTATACTTAATCCTCCTATGATTAATACGAGTAAAATAAACCTTACTCCTGAATCTTTTGGTAAACCCATTTTATTTTTTTGTTGTTTTTGTTGGCGTGTAACTAAACCAGTCCACTTTGTCTATCGGGTGGAAATAGTCTGCCTCTTCTATTAAAATCTTTGCTGTTGTTTCTTTTACCGCAGCAATCTCTACGCGTACACCTTCAGCTTTTAAGTGTCTAACTAACTCCACGTAGTCTGAGTCGCCAGACATGATAATAATAGTGTCTACTTTTGAAGCTAGTTGAGTTGCCTTAATTGACAGTGGAATATCCGCTGATTTGTGACACGGGACAACTGAGCCGTAATACCTCTCATGTAGTCTTTCGGCGAATTTAGACGAAATATTCACACCTTCTCTAAAATAAATTAAACGGTTTAAACCTCTATTACTGAGTAGTTTTGGTATTAACGTGTCAAAATTGAGCATGGTGTTCGTTTTTTTAGTGATTTCGTGGATACTACGCTCAATATTATTACCGTCACATAAAATAGCAACGGACTGGTTAACGAGTATCTTTTTTGTTCTTGGTGTCATAGTATAAAACCTCCTTTTCTTTGTGATATAAGAAATATAGTGCTTATTTAGTTTTTGGTTTGGTTTAGGTGATCCTTTAATCTAGGTTTTTTATTACTTTATAGGTGCAAATAGACAGTCTTAAATACTCTTTTTTCTTTAAGAATTTCGATGAAAAATCGTTTATTATCGCGACGAAACTTTCTTAAAAC
Source organism: archaeon (assembly GCA_002687185.1). Classification (GTDB taxonomy): domain Archaea; phylum Nanobdellota; class Nanobdellia; order SCGC-AAA011-G17; family GW2011-AR20. Next base: position 10,890 of record NYZO01000091.1, read on the forward strand.
AACAACCGGTGGATTGGCTAGTTTAGCTTTGAGTGTACCTCAAAAAAGTACGGGGATTGGATTGAGTGATGATGTCTATTCGATCAACCATGATAGTGTCTATTCGATCACCCATAAAGCAACAGAAATTTCTCTAACAGATTTCCTCAAACAACAGTCAGGGTTAGGACATAATGTAAAGATTCGTTTTCTTTGTAAAGGAAGTAACCCTATTCTCTCACATGATGGGGAAACGTTTGCTTATAGGGGAATCGATAAAGAACCTACACCACTTGCACCAAATGACTTTGGATCTAACTTATGGGTTGGGTCAATAAAAGACCGATGGAAAAGACGTTTTAAAGGCAGTATCCCAGATAATTGGGGGTATGCCCTTAGCTATAATGGGGAATATATCTTATTAAGAAAAGAATCTTATCAACGAAAAACACATACACCATATCAACATATCTTTCGATATGACTTACGTAATGAAACTCCTGAGTTAATTGCTAGTGATTCTGGCACCTTTGGCTCAGCTGCAATGTCCTTTGATGGTCATGAAATTATTTATAGTATTGCTGCAGATGTTCAAGAAAAAATGGGTGTCTATCTTTGGCATCACGATACCATGTTACCTGAAAAAATTCCTCTTGGATCTATGTATATAGAAGATTTTGCTGTCTCTCTTGGCGGAGAGACTGTAGTCTTTCTTGACTATGATGAGAAATATGAAAATCAAGTTCATTCCTGGTCTAAAGGTGATCATCAAGCTTATCAGATTACATCTCAACCGTATTTTCACTCACAATTACAGATGAATAACCAAGGTATGGCTGTGTGTAAACAAGCGAAAAATTATAATTTCCTACATTCAAAATCAGATGATTTATTAGTGCTTTTACCAATCCACTCAGGTGAGGTTATCCATCTTGATACAGGGTTACCTACAAGTTTTCATCCCTGTTTAAGTGATGATGCAACTACTTTGATTTTCGAAGGGTCTAGAAGATGGGCGTCACGATTTAGAAGAAGTTATATTGATAAGTCTTTGTTTATTATGGATTATGCCCAAAAATTATATGCAGAAATCATCGAAGAAGATTTGGGTTTTATCAATTCATATATGCAACCTGTTTCGAATAGGTTTCAACAAAGATTCTCATCAGACGGAACTAGAATCATTCATCAAGGACGGAATAATAATATCTATTTAATTGATTTAGCACCTTGGAAGGATGATCAGTTACTTTTTGAAGAACGTAGTCCGATTGAGATTTACGAAGGTTGAACATATTTAAGATTGTTCGTATAGACAAGTTTATATATTACTTAGTATTACTTAGCAGTATTATGGAATCAGTTAGTCTGAAATTAGAAGATTCGTTCTCACATGATATTGAGAAATTTATGAAGAAACATAGGTATACAACAAAGACAGAATTTATTAGAGAAGCGATACGAGATAAAATTAGCGCGTTAGAAAAAGAAGAAATATTACTAAAACTTAAAAAAGTATATGGCGCCTCAAAAAGAAAAACCACAGATGAACAACTCCATGAAGCCGGAGAAAAGGCGTTTTTGGAATTAGAAAGAGAGCTTGGAATTAAATAAGTGTTTCTGGACTCTTGGTATCGGTGATGTCTTTTAACTTTTGAAAATGTTTATCTCTTGACACAAATTGTACATTATTATCTCTTGCAAGTACTGCATGTAGTGCATCTTTGAAAGGAACATTTCTTTGTTTTGCTAATTTTCTTGCTTGCTCTATTTGTTTTCGGTACGTGTGGATGTGCTTTAATATGGTTGGTTTGGCTGTAGATAAAATAAAATTAATCTCATTTGTTTCATAACCGATATGTTTGAGTTCTCTTATAGTTAGATCTGAATATACAATAATACTACTTTCAATAATAATTTTGAAAATCAAATTAATTGCTTGTTTTCCATTAAGCCCTCTTCTTTCGTAGATATCTAGCCAAATAGATGTGTCAAGATAAAATCCCTCAATCATGGAGTCTTACTCTTTAAGTATCACTTTAAGCCTGTCTGAGATAGATCCGAAAAGTCAACGCATAATTTCGAATAATCATTAAATATAGTAGATAGAGTTCGGTATACATTCGGAAAAGTTTACATAGAACTACTTTATCTTATTCGGTTCAGCTAACACTAACCGTAACTTCTCAATAAACCTAGAAGCCATTGCACCGTCGATAACACGATGATCATATGAGAGTGATATTGGTAGCATTTTCTTCTGTTTCACACGACCTTTCTCAATAACTACATCGTCAAAAATACGACCTAACCCTAAAATAGCGGATTCGTTTAGATTCAAAATTGGTGTTCCGTACTTACCACCTATTGAACCGTAATTAGTAATAGTAAAAGTACTGCCTTGCATGTCCATTAAATCGATCGTTCGCTCTTTAGACTTTGTTGCTAATGTTATAATCTCTTTTGCTAAAGTTTCTATAGACTTATTCTCAGCAATCTTAATCACCGGCACAATCAACCCATCATCAGTATCAACGGCAATCCCTATGTTATAATATTTTTTCACAATAATTTCTTCACCCTCAACGCTCGCATTCAACCACGGATACTCTTTAAGTGTCATAATGACAGCTTTAATTATAAACGGCATAAATGTTAATTTTATTTTTTTACTCGCTAAACGTTTCTTCTCTCTTAAACGCAGTTTCCATAACTTAGTACAATCAATATCGTCCATTGTAGTTAATTGAGCAGTAGAACTAAGAGACGTCATCATAGATTCGGAAATCTTTTTTCGTATGCCTTTAAGAGGAATTCTCTCTAGATAACCGTACGAATCGTATTTACGTTTGATTGAAACACCAGACGATTCAGTAGTAGGTTCCTTTTTTGTAGTAGTCAAATCACGCTCTAAGATCCGATTATTAGGACCTGAACCTTGAATGGTTGCTAAGTCTACCTTTAACTCAGCAGCTTTCTTTCTCACCAATGGAGTTGCTAAAACTTTAGGACCAACTGATTTTGTTAATATAGATTGTTTTGGTATGTTTAAGGGTTTATCAGGTGCTTCTTCAAGCTCGCCAACGACTGCTACAGAGCCGCTCTTTTTTGGAGATTCTGTAATATTTGTAGGGGATTCGCCACTCTCGCCAATAATAACTAATGCACCCCTAACTTTGACTGTATTACCTTCTTTAACTTTAATCGCTAAAATAGTGCCAGTCCTTGGAGACGGAATATCAACAATCGCCTTATCAGTTTCAACTTTTACAATATCTTGGTCTTCGGTAACTGAATCACCTTCCTTAACTAACCATTTAACAACTTGACCTTCTGTAATGCCTTGGCCAACGTCTGGAAACGTAAACTCAAACGCCACTTTGCATCACCCGAACAATGCCGTCAATGATACGCTGAGCGTTAACCGTATAAAAATGTTCGAACTTGCGCAAAGGAACAACCGTATCAAAACCAGTGACACGCTCAATCGGAGCCTCTAAACTATACAACGCTTTCTCGTTTAATAATGCTACAATTTCTGCGCCCACGCCTAATGTTTTCGGAGCTTCGTGAACGATAATAGCCTTACCAGTCTTTTGTACAGACGAAACAATAGTATTTGTATCTAAAGGAGACAGTGTACGCAAATCAATAACCTCAACGTCAACGTCAGACATAGAACCTACAGCCTCTAAAGAAGTCTTAACAGATGCGCCGTACGTAATCAATGTAATATCACTACCTTTTTTTACTACCTTTGCTTTGCCTATAGGAATAGTATACTCTTTCTTAGGGACGTCTTCTTTAATAGCACGGTAAATGCGTTTTGGCTCGAAAAAAATAACAGGATCCGGATCACGAATTGCTGAAATTAATAATCCTTTAGCGTCATACGGACTTGACGGAATAACTACCTTTAAACCTGGTGTGTGAACTAAATATGTTTCTGGTGAATCTGAATGATGTTCAAGTGCTTTTACTCCGCCACCAATAGGACTCCTTACAACCATGGGTACATGATAGTGACCTTGAGAGCGATAACGGATTCTTGACGCGTGCGAAATTAACTGATCAAATGCAGGGGCCAAGAAACCTTCAAATTGAATTTCAGGGATTGGTTTTAAACCGGCAATGGCCATGCCAATAGATGCGCCAATTATACCGGATTCAGCAATAGGGGTGTCTAAAACTCGATGATTACCAAAACGTTTAGCTAAACCGTCAGTTACACGGAAAACACCGCCGTCTTCACCTACATCTTCACCTAACAAAATAACTGATTTGTCTTTTTGCATCTCTTGGGCTAACGCTAAATTAATCGCGTCAACCATGTTAAGATCCATGTCGTTTTGCCTCCTCTTTGAGTTGTGTGCGTTGCTCTTTTAATGCCGGAGTGAGTGTTTCAAACATATGGTCAATTATTTCTTCTGGTTTCTTATTAGGCATAGCTTCAGCTTGGACCATTGCCTTGTTAACTAATGTATCCGCTTTTTTTATTACGTCCGCGTCCCAATCGGTAGAATAAATTTTATTTTTCTTCATGTATTTTTGGAGTCTTAACAAAGGATCTTTTTCTTCCCATGGAGTAACTTCGCTTGGTTTACGATACTTAGATGCGTCGTCTGATGTTGTATGATCATTTCGACGATACGTAAAACATTCAATTAAAGTTGGACCCTTTCCTCTCCGAGCTTTATTTAATGCGTCTTGAGTTGCTTTATACACGCCGAAAACATCATTTCCATCAACTTGAACACCCTCAAACCCATAAGCAATAGCTTTTTGTGCGATCGTTTCAGCCGCAGTTTGTTGTTTAACTGGAACTGAAATAGCATACTGGTTGTTTTGACATAAGAAAACAACAGGAGCCTTAAACGTGCCAGCTATATTCATTGCTTCATGGAAGTCGCCTTTGGACGTTGCGCCGTCGCCAAAGTAAACAATAGTTGCTGCTTTCTTTTTTTTATACTTAAACGCCATGGCAGCGCCGACTGCATGTGGCGGATGTACACCGACTGTAATAGACAGAGGGAATACATTAACGCCTTTTGGAGTGTGCATGCCACGCTCGTCACCAGCCCAATAAGAAAATAATAAATGTAGTGGCATACCTCGTGCTATAAATACACCAGACTCACGATACGATGGAAAGGCTAAGTCATCTCTACTCATAGCTAAAGCAGAACCGATTTGTGACGCTTCCTGGCCTAAAACTGATGCGTAAGTTCCTAGTCGTCCTTGACGTTGTAGCTTAATAGCGCGCTCATCAAAACGTCTAGATAAAACCATCTTCTCATAAAAAAATCGAATAATTTCTTTTGAAATCTTTGGCATAAGTTTCTGATCTATATTGCCTTTCTCGTCAAGCACTCGTTTGTACTCAACACTAAACCGTTGTATTGTTTTTTTCATCCTCTTTTTTCAATCTATTTAGCCCATTCTTTGAGCTTATCGTACGTTGTTTTGCCGCAAATGAATTTCTCGTTCTTTTCGTTAAAGAAAAACGGTACAGCCATGCACTTGTCTTTTGCGTGCTTGTCAAATAATGTTTTGTTCTTTGAGTCATGCCACATCTCAAGACGCGTCACAGTAATCTTTAGTTCCTTTTCTAACTTGTCTATTAATGGGTTCATCTCATGACAATGTGCGCATTCAGTGCCAAAGAACATAATCAAGTTGGGCATACGTGTATCACCTTAAGAAATAATACTTGAGTATCTTATATAAATATGTTGCTAACTTTTTTTAAAGAATAGCGCATAAATCGCAGGTAGTGTTAATAATATACCGATAACTAACACATAATATTTAAAGAATAACTGTGGCAGCTGGGCCCCTATAAGCAAAAATTGTAACCCTAACCCGATTCCACCTATTAGGTACGCATACTCAGGAGTTTTAGTCTTTAAATAATAAGTTTTTAGAGTTGATGTAACGTAAAACAATAATAAAATACTAGCTAATAAAAACAAATACAAAGTATATTGGACGATTTGACGTGAGAAAATTGAACCTAAACTAAGCAATATTAATAGCTCACCTAACATGTCCAAATCAAATACTCTAGGAGAGAGTTTGCTTATTTTCTTCTTCCAATAACTCATACAAAAAAATTATTATACTTAGAATTTAAGTACTTTTCTAAATCCCAAACGCTTCAGTAAACTGTTTTAATTTACGAGCTTCATTAACGTACTCGTACCCACGGTCAGTCAATAAATAAAATTTCTTCTCTTTCTCAAACGTAACCTCAACTAATTTACGCTTTTCTAACTGTTCCATATATTTTTTCAAACGATCATACGATAAATTACCTCCATATAAAATATGGGTAGGCTTTAATTTCCCGCCTTTTCGTTGCATCAAAAACAAGATATCGTTGATGATTTCAAAGCTAGTTCTTCTTTGCATGATTGTGTACCTTGATAAACATAATTAATAGACTTACGTAACCAATTAATTGGGCGATATGACCTATTAAAAAGGCTTCCGTGCTGATGCCTGAACCTACAAAGAACAAATGACCGAGTGCAATTAAGAAAAATGATAAGAAAACAAGCATTGCAGTCCTACTCTTGGTCTGGATGCAATTTTTACAATTATAAGCCATCACAGCAAGTAGTAATAAAACGGCGGTTAAGTTAAAGCCAGTAATTGAACTGAACCTGAACGCGAATAAAGAAACTACTAACGAAAGGGCTAATAAAATCAAAATAACGCTTTTTTGCTCGAGCTTTGCGTAGCTTGCAATTAACAGGATATACGCGCCAAGAGTTGCTGCCATGAAAATAAAGTTAAGAATCTGGCCTACTTGGAGCGCGAAACCCATATCAATACCAGAATAAAAATTATAGACAATAAAAACAGCAGGGATGAATAAAGCGTAAATGATTAAATTAATAGCAAGCAAACCAAACGCCATCGAAAAGTATAAATATTTCTTTTGATGAGATAACTTATACGCTTTATAGCCGTAAATAGCAAGTACTAAGGCAATGATCGATCCGAAAAGTTGTATGATCGCGTCAAACCCGTAAAACCATTCTGGGCCGCGAAATTTAATGATTACACCCATTTGTTAAAGGCAAAATCACTTTTTAGTTTTATAAAGGTTGTGCACCCGCTGTATAGATGCATGTTTCATAAAGACTTTATAAGCGAATAGCTTTCTTATCCTTAACGAATTGGTGGGAGGTGATGGCACAAGTTATAAAAGGAAAACAGTTAGTTACCCTCGCAAACCGTTGCGGGGGTTTTTAGATTCTAATTTTAATAGTCCTTCTTTGATACATAAATCGTTTGAAAATCCGCCTATGCCGCTCTTTGAGACAACACGATGACACGGGATGAACAACGCAAACTGATTTTTACCAACAGCGTTACCAACAGCGCGTGCGCCTAACTCGTCACCTATCAAACCGCCCAATTGACCGTAGGTTACAGTCGCTCCAAACGGAACTTTTTGTAGAGCTTGGTAGACTCGCAACTGATACGATGAGCCGTTTAGTTCTAAATTGAATTGACTTAAATCTATACGACGGCTTTGGCTATACTGCACCAATGTTTTTTTAATCTCTTTTGCATAAACTGAAAAATATTTCTCCTTAACTTTATCTTTAGTAAAATAACTTCTAACAATTATACCGTTTTGTAGCTCAATGATTATATGATACGAGTCAAACAATAAAACCTGGATTGTCTCAAACATCAGACACACAACGACCTCGATCTTGATCCGAAACATGCTGGCAGGAAAAACCTGCAGGGCACGCGAAATCGTTATCCTTTAAACATTCACAAGCTTCAATACAAACAGTTGCGCAAATCTCGCCCTCTGTGCCTAAACAAGGCGAACTACATTCGTTCCATTCGCCCCCAACATTAGAACATAAAGTAGACAGTGGCAAGTCTTGGTCTTGTGTAACCGAACAACCGCTAATTAATAATCCTATAAATAATACTAAACCTAAAATCTGTTTTCTAATTCGTGTTGCCATAAAACATCATCTTTTGAAAATCAAATAAAGGCCGAATAATACTAAAATCACAGGCCAGATACTTAAACGAGAACTAATTAATCCTAACTCGCGTAACACATAAAAAAATCCAACTATGATCAATATGATTCCCAAAGTTTTAGTGTTGGATGGGCAACAACCAAAAAAATGGTTGTCCTTTGAGACTTTTTGTTTTTTAGATGCCATAAAAAATCATTCTATTAGTTAAAGTATATATTAATATTGGTTTTGAAGCTCTAAATTATTTTGGAATAGTTTTCTTGTGACGAAGAAATTTATGATAAGTTATCGCAAACCTATGCGCTTCATCACGCAATTGTTGCAGACGCTGTAATCCTTTTGAGCGTTTAGATAATAATACAGGGGTTCTTCTATGAAGGACGTAGATAGCTTCTTGCTTTTTGGCTAGACCGATCAAATCAATGTTAACGTTTAAATTACGTAGTGCAGTCTTTGCAGCGTTCAATTGAGTTATTCCACCGTCAACCATAATCAAGTCCGGTAAATCGCCGCTGTGTTCTAGAATGGACGCGTACCTGCGAAAGACAATCTCTTGGATCATGGCTGGATCATTAGGGCCGCTAACACCGCGAATCTTAAATCTTCGGTAATTAGACTTGTCAAGCTTGCCGTTAATAGAACGTACAACTGAGCCGGTAGCTAAATCGCCTTGGATATTAGATACGTCAAAACAATCAATGATAGACGGTAGGCGTGATAATTTTAATTTTTCTTTTAGAGTTTGGGAAGCTTGGCTAGTGCCGCTAAAGTGAAGTTTGGCGTTCTTTTTTACTAATGCTAATAATTGTTGTTTCTTGCCGCGTTTAGGAGTAATTATTTTAACACGCCTTTTACATACTTTCTCGAAATAAGAAGATAAATTCGATTCTTTGATGCTAGGCAAGATTATCTCGTCAGGTAACGGGCTTGCTAAATAATACTGTTTAATGAACTCTAAGAAAATTCCGCGCTTGTACGTAAACTCAAAACGTTTCTGATTCTGGACTAAACCTTTGGTCATATTAAACACTTCGATCAAAATCCGCTTATTATCATGGAAATAGTTGATAATGTCCATGTCAAACGTGCGTTTCAAATCGATATTTTGACGCTTGTTAATCTGGATTATAGCTTGGATTTGGTCGCGAATGGTTAAAGCTAACTCGAAATTAAGAGATTTTGACGCGGTTGTCATGTCGGATTTCAAACCTTTAAGCAATTTGGAATTTTTACCTTTCAAAAATAAAACCGCACGGTCGACGTAGGTTTGATACTCAGATTGAGTGATCTTGTCGATACAAGGCGCGTTGCAACGGTCAATATGGAAACGCAAACAAACACGTTTGGGAAGTGGTGATGTACAAGTTCGGATCTTGAAAACGTCGCGCAGAAATTTTAAAACAATAGTGCGAGAGCGGCCTGACACATACGGGCCAAAGTATAAGTTCTTGTCTTTTGAAACTTTACGCACGGTTAATAATCTTGGGTAAGGCTCGTTAGTTACCATAATGTAACTATAAGCAAACATATCCTTTAACATAATATTAAATTTAGGTTTATGTTTCTTAATCAAAGAAGATTCTAAAATTAAAGCTTCGATCTCGTTATCAGTTACAATATAATCACAATCAACAATTTCAGAAACTAACTCTTGAGTTTTTGCGTCATGAAGACGTTTTTGGAAATAGGAACTGACACGTTTCTTTAAGTTTTTAGCCTTGCCTATATAGATTACTTTTTTTCTATTGTCCTTGAAGAGATAACAACCAGGGTAAGACGGAATATCGAATCGCATGAACCAATCTTTATTTAGTTGTTTAAATAGCTTGTTTTTTTAACCTTTGATTTTAGATTGGGGTTGCGTTTGGTTGGGAGCCAGACTGAGAATGTGCTGCCTTTGTTTAAACCGTCACTTTCAACCTTGATCTTGCCGTCATGGAATTCTATGATTAGTTTGCAAATAGCAAGGCCTAAACCAGAACCTTTGGTTGAGCGAGTAGTGATATTTTGGGCTTGATAGAATTTAGTGAACAAGTGAGGGAGATCTTCTTTTTTTAAGCCTGCACCTGTGTCTTGGATAGTTATTAGGATGCCTTTGTCTTTTGTTTTTGCGCTTAGAGTTATAGTGCCCTTTTCAGTAAATTTGATCGCGTTTATTAAAATATTAGTGAAGACTTGGACCAAACGTTGGGTGTCGCCATGGATTCTTGGAAGGCGTTTTGGGATCGATGAGCTAAGAAGGAGTTTTTTGGTTTTAGCAAGTGATGAAATGTCTTCTAAAACGTTAGTTAAAATCTCAGATAAATTGATTGGTTCTACTTTGAATTTCATCTCACCAGCTTCGAGCTTGCTTATATCTAATAGATCGTTTACAAGTGTCTCTTCACGACGAGCGTTGCGAATGATAGTTTCGATCATCCCGATGCCAACTTTATCTAATTTTTTACGGTAACGGCGCAAGAATATTTCTGAGTTTGTAATTATAGGGATCAACGGAGTTTTGAGCTCGTGCGCTGCGATATTGGTGAATTGAGATTTCATGAGCTCGGTTTTTTTGAGGGCTTTGCTTACGCGTTCTAATTCGTCTTTGCTTAAAAGATTGAACCGATCGACCTCTAAGAAGCCACGTGGGATGATTTGGAGTATTTGGATGTGCATTGGGTATGCGCCGTGCTCAGATTTGACGATCGAGAAAGCGTGTTTGAATTTAGTTTCTAAGCCTTCGTGGCCTAGGATAGGGTTTAGTTTGTCGATAAATAACTTGAAGAATTTGAAATAAGCTGCCTGCAGAGATGATTCTTTGTCGCGGCCATAGAAGCGTTTTTTTTGTAGTTTTGTTGCTAACACGGCTAGCTCTTTTTTAATTTTTTTAGAACTAATTTGAGTCAAAGTTGTCTTAACGAAAGTTTCATAGGTGCTTTGAAGCATATCAAATTTGTCGCGCTCAGACAAAAAATCGTCGGGGAGGAGCGGGTATAGATTAAGAAGAGAATGAGTGTGGTATAGGTCTTGCATGGACTGGTAAGCTTTTCGGACTGCTGAGCGGGCTGATTCAAGGCTGTTTAGGCGAATGCCTTCTTGATAATAGATGCGTATAAATGACGTTAAAGAATTAGTTAGGATTTTTGGATCGTGGTTTTGAAGTCGCGAATTTATAATGCTAAGCGAGATATAACCGTGTGAGTTGAGGGAGTTTTTTAATAAAGGGATGCGATTGCAATAGCTACGCTTTTTTTTAATGAGCTCTTGTTCTGTAACAGGGTTCAAAATGTGCGTATAATTTTCAATAAATCCATCGGCGAGCTTGATGAGTCGCTCATGCTTTTGTAAAAATATAAATTGTAGTTTTGGCTCAAGACTCTGAAGTGAAACTTGGTCACGGATCTCCTCACGTAAACCGTTAATGGTACGTTTCCGATTTAATGTGAAGGCTTTGTGATGGGTGATGAATGATTCAAGACGTTTGAATGCAGATACAAAGGCCTCTGTTTGTTTGTTTATCGGATGATCTATACTTTTTTCTAATGCTTTTAAGTAAGGAGTAGCTGCTGAGTCGCGTAAATAGTTACGGATGACATAAATTATTGCAAGGACTGTTTGAGGTGATATGGGTTTGGTTTTGTGTTTGCTTAAATTGAATTGTGGAGTGAGAACTTCCTCGAGATGTTCTAAGGTTGATAGGCCGTAGTATCTGTTGCATAATGTGCTGTATGCTTGCTCTAAGATTCGTTTATATTGATGGCTTGGAAGTGAGTTGTGTAATAATAATTGATAGGAAAGGATTAGTTCTGCGAACGTATTGTTGGCGGATTTGAAAAAATCTTTGTTTTTTGAGTGAGGAGTAGTTTCAATAATCAAAGTAGGTTTGTAGTTGTTAAGCCTAGTACCTTCTAAGACTGAGCTTGTTGTTGTTTTAACGATGATGGTCTGAACACGATGTTTGTCTAGTTCGTGGAGGCTTGTTTTAAGGAGAATTGTGGAAAGCTGTTTGAATAAATTGAAAATCTGCTCCTGTTTTTCTAAAAATAAGATACGGAATCTTGGATTGAGTTTGTTGAGGGTAATGTCTTTTGTTATTAGATTGTGAAGGTTGTTGATAGTTAACTTTTTTTTGATTATTGGAGGTTTACTAGATAGGATGAAATTTTCTAAAGAAATATAAATCTTGATGTATGCTGTTTCACGTTTTTTAGGGGATAGATGTCGAAGATCTTTTAGAAGTGTGATCTGATTCTTTATCAATTGTCTTTTTTGAATTAGACGTGTTGTGCGATACAAGAGCTTATCGGCTGAAGTGAAATCGGATTTTAGGTTGAAAAACTGTTTTATTTGAGTGTTGATGGTGTTAAACATGAACGTAGACCTCTTTTTTATAAAGTGAATGTTAAGCCTTAATTAGCTTGTTGATTCGTGATATAAAATCTTCTGTGATAGGTTTTTGAATAAATTCGACGATCTCAAGACGGTCCATGGCCTCTTCTCCAATATCAGCGGGGCTTGCAACAGTTAATAATGCACACTTTAAGTCACGAGTTTCTGGATCAGATTTTATCTTCTCACATAATTCTAAACCGTCCATCTCAGGCATGAAATAATCTAAAAGGATAAGGTCAATATCTCGCTCTTGTTTTAGGAATTTTAGTGCGTCTTTTCCGCTTTGGGCACCAGTGGCTACAAAGCCATGTTCTTTTAATATTAAAATTGTAGCGTTGAGCACATCGGGTTCGTCGTCTACGACTAGTATACGTTTTGGCATTGTTCACCTCTTTGATTTTTGGTTGCTTTTGTTTTATGGCATGTGCTGTGAATGGTTAACTGTGAATTTTCTCCTCCGTTTTAAAGCTGTATGGAGGCCAAAAACCAAGGAGTCTGATATGAAAAAGTTAACAATTGCGGCATTAATTAGTGCTGCCCTGTCAACAAGTGCGTTTGCAGGTGATGACATGGACAAGATTGATACAACATTTGCTGATTTGGATAACGATGACAATGGTTATATTTCTCGCGAAGAAGCCGATGACGATGAGATTTCTGAGCACTTTTCCAAAATAGATGCGAATTCCGACATGCAGTTGTCGATGAAAGAATTTAATTCACATGTGATGAAATTCTTTCATCGACAACTGCATGTCGGA
>NYZO01000092.1 GCA_002687185.1 archaeon
AGGCTTTGTTGCCTTTATGTTTCTAGGAGTTATTGTAACATTTATTTTTGACTCAAGTGAAAATAATATCAGTAACAATTCTGAGAAATCTCAAAAAAAACTTCAAGACGCCTATTCGCTGGCATTGAGCTCTTTAAACGAATCAAACTTTCTAAAGGCAAATGAAGCTTTAGGTCAAATCATTCAACTTGATTCTAACTTTGTTCAAATAGACTCAATTAGAACTGCTGTTAACTTACAGTTTGAAACATCTAAGTCAACTATTGATAAATCATTAAAGAATTTAGAACAGAAGATGAAATTTCAGAAGGATGAATTTCAAGGAATTACTTGGGTTTATTCAAAGACCGGTTACGGAACATACGGAAATAACATATATTGTTATTTCGGAATGAAAGACAACCAATCTTTAGATCCAAGAATGGTAATTAGATATCACGGAGACGATTGGATATTTTGGAGAAAAGCCACCTTTTTAATAGATGGGGAAAGGTTTACTTATTTTCCTGCTTCCACTCCAAAAACGGATAACACCACTAAGGTTTGGGAATCTTCAGATGATATTATTACAGAATCAACATTGTTGATTTTACAACAAATGTTTACTGCAGAATCAGTTAAATATAGATTGCAAGGAGACCAATTCCATGCGGACAAAACGTTATCTGCTTCAAGAGTCAAAGCCATTCAAGATGTTCTTAAATACAAATATATTTTAGACGAATCATCAAAACTTAACTCGTTCGTTTTAAACTAACCTCATAGAAACCCACCATTGCCGCAAACCAAAGAGCACTTTATTTTTAAAGTGTTCTTTTTTTTGTATGTTTGTCTCGTCAAAGCAAGGCGAGAGAAATCTCGACAATTATATTTAACGATAAGAAAACCCGTCACGGTGGCCGTAACGAAAGTAAGGTAATCCAAGTCTCGTACTTGTTTTGACACACCTAACATGGGTTTTCGCTGTTTAAAATTTTCGATATGTCAAAAGAAATTCAAAACACCCCCAGTACAGCACACCAAGCTGTACACGCTTTATTAGAATATGCAGGCCCTGCATATTACCAACAGAACCTTAAACAAATGCTTCGTGCCTTTATGCAGTCTGACTGGGCAGACCCCAAACAAGACCGTGCAGATGCACTACAAGCATTTGAGCAACTAGAAGAGTTTTTTAAAACACTACAAAAACTTTGTCCAACAAACCAAGCGCATCATGCAGCTTGATGCTATATTTGCAGAGATTGTTGAAGAAACATCTCCAGAATGGTATGTTAATTTTTTAAAACGAATTAGAAATAATCCAATGAAAACAGACTATAAACCAGAAATAAGAGAATACATCTCTAAGATGTTTGAGCCTTCAGAAAAATCAGACAAAGAATCTGTACCAATCTCTTTAGACGAATTTTATGTAATGCTAATAAATGTATTGCCTAGTAAATGGGTTTACAAAGTAGATGTGCACGATGTTTTACAAGAACTCAACTTTAAAACAGACTTCTATTACGAAGGAGACTTTAAAGAAAAGCCTGCTATGTGCTTTACGGTAAAACCCTTGCCACAATAATTCATACCCACTCATTCGAGTGGGTTTTTTCATGTCCTTTTTTAACCGCCCACCAATCTACACCTTGCTGTAAATTACAAACTATGGCTGTAGAATTAACCATTCCACAACGCTGGAACGACCTCTCACATAAACAATTCTCAAACATTGTTTACCAACTAGAGTGCTACCACTCAGTAGTAAAAGACAATGCCGAGGCAGTCAAAGAGTCAGCACTCCTACTTTATATGCAGTTATCAAAAGAACTTCTAAGAGGTAACCCATGGCGCACCATTAAAACCGCATTAAAAGAAATGCGACCAGAAGCCTTTGAACCCTACACCAAATTTTTATACAATAGAATAGAGCGCACCAAATTTCAAGAATATATAGAAATAGAAGGTGTAAAATACTATAGTCCAGACATGCGCCTGCGTAACTCCACCATAGCAGAGTTTTCTTTTGCAGACTCCGCCTACTACAACTGGCGTCAAACCAACAACAAAATATGGCTTGCAGTTCTATGTGCATCGCTATTCCGCGAAGCTAATCCAACACCTTCAGATTTAGATGCACGCAAGCCATTTATAAAACAAGCAGTAGATAAAAGAGCAGACCTTTTTCTGCCATTACCCTACAAAAAGCTCGTAACAATTGCCTATGCTTACGAAGGCTGCAGGAACCACATACAAGACACCTACCCTGCAATATTTCCAAAAGCACCAGAAGACCAACAGCAGCAGCCCAAAATAAAAAAGAAATACATCAGTTTTGGCGAGATCATACTAGACAAAATTCAAGGAGACCCATCGAAACTGCAGGCCACTAACAATACGTTTTTATACGATTTTTTAAGTATTTACAACCACGATCTTTTAAACCTACCTAAATCATGACACACCTAGAATACATTAACTACATGCAAAGTTTAGCAGACAATCTAAACGGTCTGAACGACTTTTTTAGAATAGACCTAACAGAAATACGTCAAGGTTTTAGAAGCGGTGTGCAAATGCCGTGTATGGCATTAGAATCTTATGAAGGAGACTTCTCACAATCATCCATCCAACAATCTGTAAACATACGCACATGGGCATTCACAATATTCGACAATCCTGCCAACAGAGATTTTAACGATCAAAACCAAAAACTAAGCGGCGTAGAACAGCTCGGTTTAAAAATATTGGCGCGTATGCGTAAAGACTCTCTAACACCAGGGCACATATTACACAACCTCTTTTATGTAGAAGATTGCCGCTACAGCAAAGTAGGACCATTATTTACAGAAAAATTATACGGCTATCGTTTTGTGGGGCAATTCTTAATGCACCAACCACTAACCGTTAATCCAGAAGACTGGCAAGATATAGACACTGTTTGTAGTTAATAAAAACAATATACCCCGTAAGGTAGAAAGAGGTTTTTACCACTCGCTAGAGTGGTTTTTTTAGCTACAAACACTACGCTTGTTTAATGTCCTTTTTTTTAGCCCTTTCAAGTTGCACCTTGCCTATATGTCGCAAGAAACCATTTATTTAAAAGATGTGCTAAAGCAAATGGCAACCCTAGATTCCAAAGGCAAGGCACCCGTTTTTTCTATTGCGGTACGCACCTACAATCAGTTTTCAAAAACAGGAGGTCGTATGCTGCGATTAGAAAAAGCCAAAATGCTAATGGCAGAAGAAAATCCGCATGCAAACACAGTGCAAGCACTACGTACAAAACCAAAAAAACGTAGTAAAATAAAAAAAGACCCACAGCACTGGAAAAACTATACACGTAATATTAGAGACATGAGCAACCCTCATGCACACCCTATCAAAATTAAAATACGCTACATCATAGAGTTTAACAATAAAAAAGTTATTTACTAATGGGTAATATCACAAGACATGGAGACGTTGCATTTGGCCATGGTTCTGGCACAGTTTTCTCTTTTGGTAAAACATCAGAATCACATACCATTGTAAATCCAGAAGACAAATCTTCTGGTAAAATTGCCAAATGGGGAGAAGACAATAAGTACCCTCAAAACTTTATAAAAACACTCAAATTAAATGGCGCAGGCTCTGCTGGAGCACGCTTTTTAAAATCTACACATTACGGTCAAGGTTTTAAGCTCTACAAACCCAACACAGAAAACGGAAAAGAATCTAAAGAACTCGTTTCTTTAATAGACCACACAGAAATAAGAGACTTCTTTAGAACCTGTAAAATGGAGCGTTTCTGGGTAGAAACCATTGCAGATCTAGAAGACCTATACATTGCGTTTCCAGAGTTTATACTCTCAAAAGATTTTAACACCATTACATCTGTAAGGCGATTACAAACTTCAAAATGCCGCTTCCAAAAAATAAATGAAGCTACTGGCTTAATAGAAAATATCTACTATTGCCATAAGTGGGAGCCTAACACCAAAGAAGACTCAGAGTATGTAGAAACCATTGCAGCAATAGACTCTTGGTGGTCTGCAGAACAAATAAAAGAGTATTGCAAGAAAAAGAAAATATACAAGTTTGTAATGCCAGTGTTTTATCCACTGCAAGACGAAACCTACTATCCAGAAGCAGATTGGCACGCTATCTACCGTAATGGTTGGATGGATGTTGCAGCCTCTATACCAGAGTACAAAAAACACCTGTTTCAAAATCAAATCAATGTAAAGCATGTAGTGCATATCTCAGAAGAGTATTTTACACGCACCTATAAAGACCAATGGGCAGATTTTACCGATGAGAAAAAGAAACAAATAAGAGACCAACTCACAGAAGCTATAGACAACCACTTGAGTGGCAACAAAAACGCAGGTAAATCAATACAATCTATTACCTATAAAGACGCCAATGGCAATTGGACCAAAGGTATAGAAGTAACCGCAGTAGACGATAAATTAAAAGATGGTGCCTACCTACCAGAAGCCTCTGCAGCAAATTCAGAAATTATGTTTGCAATGGGTGTAGACCCTTCGCTTTTAGGAGCAGGCATACCAGGAGGTAAAATGAATACAGGTAGTGGCTCAGACAAAAGAGAAGCCTTTTCAATACTTACTTCATTATTTAAAACCAAAAGACAAATCACATTAGAAGTATGGGAACTTTTAAGAGATTATAATGGTTGGGACCCAGACCTAGAAGGAGACTTTGCCAATACTGAACTCACAACCCTAGATAAAAACCCAACAGGAACTCAAACAACAATGTAATGGCAACACTCATAAAATCTACAGAAGACATTAAGAGTTACGTTTCAATCAATAACTCTGTAACTTTTGAAAACATCCAACCCTACGTTAACCAAGCAGAGCGTAAATTTATAGTATCAATTATTGGAGAGATCCTGTATAACGCTTGGGCGGCAACTAAGCCAACAGGCACAGAACTTAAAGCCTACAAGCTATTTCAAGAAGCCTCTGCAAATTTAGCATGGTTTTTATACCTGCCATTAGCGCAGCTATCTGTAACAGATGAGGCGATTTTAGTAGAATCTGCAGAATATACCAAGCCTGCAGAATGGTGGCAAATAAGAGATTTGCGCAGATCTGTTGTAGATGCAGGTTTTAATGCCATAGACGAAGCTTTAAAAATAATGGAAGCCAATGTAGAAGACTTTGATCCTTGGGAAGCAACAGAAGGCTACACCATTTTTTCAGAATTATTGGTAAAGCGCACAGACACCTTTAACCGTTGGTTTAATATTTCAAACAGCCGCAGAACCTTCTTGGCATTAAAACCATATTTACTAGAGGTGCACCACCAATACATAGCTCCCTTATTAAATACAGCAACGCTTACAACTATAGCAGCTGCTGCAGAGGCTATTCATAAAGAAGTACTAGATGTGCTACAAGCCGCAATGGTAAACTTTACAGTAGCAAAAATTGCAACCACAGGCGTGTTCGATATTACACCATCTGGTATCTACCAAAGACTAGACGATTTTCAAGGTTACAAAACCAATCCGTTAGATCCAACACAACTCAACAATTTATATCAAGACAGATTGGTAGCAGCACAGCAACACCTAAAAAAAGCAATTACATTAATAGAAGCCAATCCTTCAGAGTTTACAGACTATCAACCAAAAGCAACAGTAGACTTTGTGCAACCATCAAACACAAAATCTATAGTGTCTTTTTAATGTCCTTTTTTCAAAAGCATAGAACCATCAAATTTGAGTAAAAAGTAAAACGAATGCCAATAACGCGTCCTTCTGCAGCCTTAAAAAACAAGACCAACGTTAACCCGGTTAACGATAGGACTAAAGAGGCTACTGCAGAAGATTTTGCAGAAATCTCCAACATATTAATAGAACTAGCAGATGGAGTAGATGCCGTAACAGGCTCAGAAACCCCAAACCCAAATTATGGTGTTTTTAGTTCTTTACCTCTATTGCAAGCAGCATATCCAACCGCCCAAGCAGGAGCCTATGCAGTAATAGATGAAGGAGTTGGCACAGATCCTAAACTCGCTTTATTTGATAGTAATGACACTGTTTGGAAACTTTCTGGCGCAGCAGACCAAACACCAACCGAGGTTTTTATAAATGGCTACTGGACAGACAAAACCACTAATTCCGATAAATCCAATCATGAGATTGGAGATGTTATTAGAGGCTTTAGAAACACCGCCTACATTATTGCAGAAATAATCGCATTACCAATTACAAACGATAACAACCTAAAATTCTATTTATACAATGAGGCTTAGAATATTTATATACATATTAATGATTTTGTGTTTTAATTCAATGATTGCTCAAAACACAAGATCAACAGCATTACATTTAGAAAAATTACCAACAG
>NYZO01000093.1 GCA_002687185.1 archaeon
TACGCCCACCATCGGCTGTTCTGATGATACCGTAACGAGTAGCCAACAATAAATTTCCTTGACTATTCTGGTCTATAATTAAATTCCGATAATCTAGTCCGCCAGAGAATGGCTTTAAGCCATCGTTTAAGTCGCGCCAAGTTACTCCGCCATTGTCTGACCTAAATATTCCTTTTTTCTCAGTGGCAACGTATATAGTCCGAGTGTCAAATGGGTCGACAATAATTTTTCGAACTGGATTATTAAACCTATTGATAGTCGCCCAACTTCCGCCAGCGTTTGTGCTCTTAAGGATTTCTCCACCTTCACTCCCGGCGTAAATAACATTGTTGTTAAAGCCATCTACGGCCACAGAGCTGACCGCGATTGGCCTAGAATCAACATAAACTTCTACGTAGGATCGATTACAGTCAATTGTTTTTAGTACTTTATTTGTAGCTGCTACGTAGATCGTACAACGATCTTTAGGATCGACTGCGATAGATTTCAAAAAACCGGCTGTTAACTGGGCTGGTTGCTGCCAGCTGTCACCGCCGTTGTAAGTATAGAAAAGTCCGTTGGTTTGAGTAGTTGCGTACAGAGCCTTGTTATCACTAGGATCCTCATACAAGTCCACAATATTCAAAAAAGCAAGGTTACCTATCCCAGAAGAGGCAATAACTCGATTCTTACCACCCCAGGTTTCCCCCTTATCAAAAGATTTATAAACTCCGGCTTCTGGACCGCTATTTCCTAAACGCAACGAACATCCGGCCAAAAAAACAGTTAGCGCCAGAGTTAGATAGAAGAGATTTTTTTTGTTACTCATAAAAATGAATTATAGTTTAAAAATAAATTAAACACTTAACATTACGTTTGCCGCCACGAGATTTGGACTAGCATTTGTTAGTAAATTAATATGTGCTTGTTGGCACTTATTTATTAACGAAAGCGTCTGGCGCGAAGACCACAATTTAGCCAAATTTAATATCCGTCCCGATTCAAAACTATTACTTACTAAACTCGATTGACCATTTTGGGTTAACATAATATCTCTAGCAACACCAAGCCATATCGGGAGATGATTTTTAAGCCAATTTGATTTAGCTGCAAAATCACGTCCGGCATCGGCCAAGATTCGTTCAATACTACCAACTCGCTTGCCTGGAGATAATTCCCATAAATCGATAAACTGAGATACCTCGGACATCACTTCTTCAAATAACAAACCATCTTGTGAGTACTTAATAGTTTGCCCCGGTAAACCAGCCGACAAATCAGCTATTTGATTTGACTTATCTTCTGTAAAACCCTGAGCTATTAAATAGTCAAAAATTATTTTTTTAGCAACCGGTTGAAATTGCAAAACCTGACATCGTGAAGATATTGTTCTCGGCAACAAAGCAGGTTTATCGGTAGCCAACAAAAAAATGGTCTTACCTTTCGGCTCTTCAATAATCTTTAACAGAGCATTGGCCGCTGCCTCACTAAGTAATGAAGTTTGAGAAATTACAGCCACGGCATAACTATTTAGCAAAGCAGTTTGGCCTAAACGTGAGCGTAAATCCCTTACCTCGGCTACACTTATAGACTTGTTTTCTTCAGGCTCAAGCCAGTTAACGTCTGGGTGCACCCGACCATTAACTTGCTTGCAGATTGCACACGACTGACAAGACTGGATTGGGTCTTTATGCGACTGACACATTAACGCAGCTAAGAATTTTTCAATAACCGTATTTTTGCCTAAACCCTCCTGACCAGTAAATAAATAGGCCGAAGCGACCGTATTGTTGCTTAAATTTTTTTGTAAATATGAAACAACCGACCTGTGCCCAATAACCCCCCATTTATCATCATTCTTTGAAGAAACTTTTGAAGAAACCATGGGCTTATTCTAATCAAAAATAAGCCTTATGGCAAGACAAGGCTAGCTAAAACATAAATTAAGGGTAAACGCAAATAAACCTATGACCACAAATTACGCATCAACTCCCAAACCTCAGGTTGGCCATTTTCTTTTAGCCAATACCACCACTCTACTCCCCATAGATAATGCTCACCAAAACCGGTTCGTCTGGCAAAATCAATATTACCGATCAATTCTTCTGTATTCAAAAGTTTTGAATGTAAACCTGGATCTATTTCCGTAAATGAAAGATGATTTGGTGGCCATGGCTCAGCCTGTAACTCGCTCCCAATAATATCTACACCTCTAAGTTTGCCAGCCAACGCTGCCTTGTAGGCATAGTAAGCAGGCG
Organism: archaeon; assembly: GCA_002687185.1. Taxonomy (GTDB): domain Archaea; phylum Nanobdellota; class Nanobdellia; order SCGC-AAA011-G17; family GW2011-AR20. The sequence continues at coordinate 2,238 of NYZO01000093.1, forward strand.
GCCAAGGGTATCGGAAATTTTTTAGAATAGGATTCCAGGTCCGATAATACATTGTTACTCCAAGAGTATCGACAGGTTTTGATGCTCGTAACCATAAAGATAATTCTCCCGAGTCAGTTGTCATCACTGGTCGGCTTGGATCTAAACTACGAACCAATGCGACTTCAGATTTTAATTGATCTAAAGAAAATTTTGGACAAATCCCAAATACCCGTAGCAAAGGCTCGTTCTCTACCTGCCAACGATCAATTGCTATATGCCCCTTATACCTTTCAATTATCCGAGAAATATAATTTGCAACTGGTTCATCCAATTGCTGACCGTCTAAATGGCTTGACCACGTAGGCAAATGACATTCAGGCCAACGTGGTAAGCGTCTACCAACTGCCAAAGTAACTTTAACATCTCGACGCTGGGCCTGATTTAACATCCAGTCCAGATCGGTAAAATGAAATTCCCCTTCGACCGGCTCGACTTCGTCCCAATAGGCTGCCAACCTTACATGGTCAATCTTTAGATCATCGAGCATGGCGATATATACTTTCCGCCAATTTAAATCCAATTCTTTGGCAAACTTTTGACTAAACGTAACTCCCCAAATCGGTTCTTGGCCATCACTAAAATCTGCAACGGTCAGCATTAACGATCCAGCTAGAATCAAAACTGCAATCGTGGCAATTAAAAAAAACTTTCGCCTGTATTTTTCTTTTAATTTTTTAATGCGTTTAAAAAGCATGGCTTATATTTGTTGCTTTGCGTACCTTATCCTCATTGAATGGAAAAAATAAATTACTGCCAACAATAATACCATACCTACTCCAAACCATCTGTAACCGACATAGACCCCAAAACTGCTTACCGCATACCCCAAAAAAATTGGTACCCACATAGTGCTTAATGAAGCAAAAAAAGCATGTAAAGACATATACGTAGCTTTTAACTTTCTGGTTGGGCTTACCTTTAAAAAATATGAATGCAATAATGGCATACGGGTCCGGCCGTACGCCGCAAAAACTATAAACACCACCACCCCTAAACCTGGACTAACGGTCGCACCAATCGCAAATGATAAGCTTGTCAGGATTAAAGCATCAATTAGATAATAAACTTTAGCCTCAATTATCTCTAACTTATGAATCAGACTACTCATTAAAGCCCCAATGATACTAGTGCCGGCTAAAATAATACCGAATAACTCTATTTTTACTCCACTCGTTTGAAAATAAATTTCTCTAAAGTTTGGTACGGAATGAGCAATAGCTGTAGCTGTTCCTAAAAATAAAAATAATGAGTATTGATGTTTGCCGTGTAAAGCACCTACTAAGTTCGTAAAGCTCACGACTTCTAGTTCACTGACTTTTTTTCTAGTTTTAATTGGACTTACTAAAGTTAACATCACTAAAACATTAATAAACAATAGGAGTGCGCCAATAATAAAAGGTAAACGAATATCAACTACATAACTTAAAGGGACTAAAGAAATTATTACGGCATTACCTAGTAAACCAACTGATTGGCTTCGTCCCATAACTTTTGCAATAAATTCTTCACGATTTAGCTCTAATAAAGTCTCATGAACAAATGCTTCCATAGTTCCAGAATGAAAAGCTACTCCGACGAAAAAAATAACAACCCCTAATAATACACCTAAGAAACTAGGCCAAACCACATATGCAATGGGTGCAAACGCAGTAATAATAGTACCCATAACCAGAGCATTTTTGTGCCCAATTTTATCAGATATATATCCACTAGGTACTTCTATAATCAGCTGAGCGGTAGCAGCCGCAGCTATGGTTATACCTATTTCGTATAACGACAAATTAGCTACTTCAACTGCATAAATAGCAATCAAGGGCAGGTATGCCCTCTTTGATAAAATTCTGAATATATAATAACGCCCTATATTCTTTTTCAGGCCTTTTTCGTACTTCTGTTTTCTTGTCATTTAACTAACTACTAAAATTAATCCAACAATAACTACGGCAATGCCTACAATTCTTGTCCCTAAAACCTTACCCCTAAGCTTACCCGGTAAAAGTTTAGGATATTTTTTTCGAAGTATTAAACCCAATATTAATATATACACATACTGTAAACCGATGGCGGCGCTAACGATAGTTACACTGACTAAAGAAATTGTGTAGTTTAGAATTAAAAAACCGATTGCACTAGTCCCCTGACCCAAGAGAATCAAGCCACGCGCATCGCCCCGCGATGGTTTCACTAAAGCTTTGAGCGCGCGCCGATTTTTTGGTGATAATAAAATTAAGGTTGCTACCAAAAAAGCAAATAGCCTAATCCAAATTAATCCAGCAATAAATTCCCCACCATTATATACATACTTAGCAGCTGTATAAGTAACGGCTAAAAAAATACCTGCTAATAATGCAGACCCTGGTTTACCTACCCCTTTACTCCGCCCAACCTCGCGACTAACAATATAGCTACCTATTAGCAATAGAACTACTCCAGAAATTTGAATTGAATTTAAACGTTCGTGTAAAAAAAAGTAAGACAAGACGAAAATTCCAATCGTGCTAATTGAGCCTATAAACGGAAAAACAGCCGATGCTTGTCCATGTTTTAACGCCCGATAAAGATAGTAAAGAGCTGGAACTGTAATTCCGCCGGCCAAAAAAGCTGCACTTAACTCTGGTAATGGCAGTATATAAAATCCAAAGGGGGCAAGAAAAATTACGATTGAACCTAAGGCCGCCACCAAAAAAGAATATGCGGCTGGACGATCAATTTCTTTTGCTACTACAATCCTATCTGCTAAAGAAGTAATAGCGATTAAAAAATAGGCAATAAGTAACCAAACAGGCCAAGTCATATCAAATTAAATACAAATTATAATTTACAATTTACAAAACTTGGATAGCATTGTGTTTTGTAAATAAAAATTTGTAAATTGTAAATACTTAAAGTACTCATTACACCTTATAATCTTTATCACCCTCGTGCCCTAATAATCGCAGCATCTTATGAGGTAAACTATTAGTCTTGGCTATCTCGCCGTAAACCTTAGCAGTATACCTTGGCACACGAACTTGGTTTTTAAAGTTAACTCCGATCAAACCAAACCTTGGCTCAAAGCCCTTTTCCCATTCAAAGTTATCCAACAACGACCAATAAGTATACCCCCGAATGTCTACCCCAGCCTGCAAGGCATGATAAATTTCTTTGATGTATGAAACCAAAAACCTGGCCCGTTTGCTTTCGTTTAAAGTGGCAATTCCGTTTTCAGTTACATAAATTGGTTTATCGTAACGCTGTAAATCTAATAAAACATCAAATAAACCTTGAGGGTTAATTTCCCAACCAACACTGCTCATGTCCCTACTCTCCCGGCGAGCTGGTTCAAAAAAAGAAAGTAGCCGGTAGCGTTTATGAATAATCCGATGATGAAAATAATAATTTACTCCAATAAAATCATGGAATCTTTTATTGTTCCAATAGAACATATGGTTCCACAAAAAATCACCGACTGTAATAAATAAATAATCTAATAGCGAATGTCTATGGTACGAATAAAAAGACACCGCGTTATTCGATATTCCCACTTTGGCCGCAGGCCATTTTTTTAGTTTATGAACCTTATGTAGTATGGCGTAAGATTTACGATGTGCTCGCCGCAAACTTTTATAAACCCGCAAGGTTTTTAACTTATTACTTTCATGAGGAGGCCAAACTCCATTTAGATAACCTTGAGTCGTATAAACCATAGGTTCGTTTAAAGTTATCCAAAAGTCTACTAGATCGCCAAAATTTTCAGCCGCCTTCTGAACAAAATCGGTAAAATATTCATAATTTCGCTTACGACTAAAGCCCCCTAGCCGGGCAAACCAATTCGGTAAAGTAAAATGGTGCAAGGTCACCATGGTTTTTATTTTCCGCTGTTTTAAGTCACGTAAAACTAAACGATAATGCTTAATCGCCTCTTCGTCCCACTGCCCTTCGCGTGGCTCAAGCCGGCTCCATTCTATAGATAGTCGATGTACGTTATGGTGGTGCTTTTCAACTAAATTAAAATCCTCATGATAACGGTTATAGCTATCACATGCCGAATTTGAATCTGGATGCTTCTTTGATGATTTTTCCCAAGCCCACCAATCGTTGTGTATGTTATTACCTTCAACTTGGTGCGCCGAAGTAGCTGCCCCCCACAAAAAACCTCGCGGGAATTGCAAAGTCTTGTGATGACGTAGTTTACTACGCATCACGCGGTCAACTTGGCCTGGTTTTGTTTTTTGTTTTCTCCCTCGCATGAAGTAAATATTAAATAAATTATACCATAAAAAAGAAAACCACCGGCCTAGTATCGGCGGTAAACTAAATAAATAATTAAATGATTAGCTCGATGCTAAAATACTCCTCTTATAACTCTCAAGATTCTCCAACGCAATCCCGGTTCCCTTGGCCACACATAACAAAGCATCGTCTGCTACGTAGGCAGGAACTCCAGTAGCCTTGGAAAGTAATTGATCAATATTACGCAATTGCGAAGAACCACCGGACATTATCATACCCTTATCGATCACGTCGGCCGAAAGCTCTGGTGGAGTTTGACGCAATACTTCCTTGGCCGCTTCAATAATCCCAACCAAACTATCGTGTACAGCATCGGTAATATCGTCAGAACTAATAGTAATAGTTTTTGGTAGTCCGGTCACCACGTCTCGTCCGCGAATGTCGGTAGTCAGCTTTTCATCAAGATACAAAGCTGAGCCAATTTCTATCTTGGCTCGTTCGGCAGTACGTTCCCCAATAGTTAAACCATGACGTTTGCGAATATGTTCAGCTATGGCCGTGTCTAATTTGTTTCCCCCAATCCGTACCGAAGTGTTGGCTACAATCCCACCCAAAGAAATAACAGCCATTTCAGAAGTTCCACCTCCAATGTCTATAATCATATGCCCGGAAGCCGAGCCGATAGGTATATCGGCTCCAATCGCGGCTACAATTGGTTCTTTAATTATATATGCGGCTTTAGCTCCAGCAGCAATCGTAGCGTCGATCACTGCCCGACGCTCAGTCGAAGTAATCCCGGCCGGTACTGCTACCATGACTTCTGGTCGAAACAATCGAACTCCACCCAAAGCTTTATTTACAAAATAACGGAGCATGACAGCTGTAGTTTTGTAGTCTGCAATCACTCCGTCTTTTAAAGGTCTCTGAGCAATGATGGTGTCCGGAGTACGGCCGAGCATTTCTTTGGCCTCTGTACCAACTGCTAAAATTTTGCGATCTTGCTGAGATAGCGCTACCACCGATGGTTCATTAATCACAATTCCCCGTTTTGGTACATAAACCAAAACGTTAGTGGTGCCCAAGTCAATTCCTATTTTTTTGATTAACATAAACTAATAACTTGTCAGTTTGCCTATATTACCGGAGGGCTAGCAGCTTGTCTAGCGCTTTTTCCTCTGTATTTCCAAAAATATTTTACGGCCGAGGCTAAGTGGAGCCAAGTAACTCGGCTAAATAATGACCTAAGCAAAGACCATTTAGCAGATTCACGATGGTGATAATGGACTAAATTAATATCTGCCAGATAAACTACTTTTTTATTTTGTTCCCAAAAACGACGACATAAATCAACATCCTCAAAATATAATTTAAATCTTTTGTCAAAATCCCCAACCTGATTTAGATCTTGTCTCCGAATCAATAAACACGCACCCAGCAACCAATCAACTGATCGGTTGGCGCCATGATCCCAGTCTGTCATTAAATAACTGGCCAGACCCTTTCGTCCTGCTTTAGTTTTTCCTAGCCAAGTTCGCCGATACAAAGGTGTAAATAAGTTTGGAAATCTGTAAGTAGAATGTTGTAAGCTCTGATCAGGATTTAATAATTTTGGAGCTACTAGGCCCACCTCTAAATTATTATCTAAATAATCGATCATGTTTTCGATTACTCGCGATTCTATTGCCACGTCTGGGTTAAGGATTAAAATATGTTTACCAATACTTGACTTAATTCCCATATTATTTGCCTCCCCCAAACCAATAGTCCCTTTTGTATGTAAAGTCTTAACCCTAGGGAATTCTTGTGAAACCATTTGTGCACATCCGTCATCGGGACCATTCATAACCACAAAAACTTCAAAATAAAACTGCCAGCCAGCATTTCTAATACCTTTCAAACACTGCTTAACCAACCCGACTTGACCGTAATTTACTATTACTACACTTAAATCCATACTACTTAAACCATTTTCTTATACCCTCCGGTCCAATCTTACGATGAGACATGATTATTTTTCTTTTTTGTAAAGATTTTGGAGCTTGTTTAAACAGACGGATTAATGTACGCCACTGAAACGGCTCAAAGATTAAAGCATAACCCCACATACCTAAACTCCTAGGTACGACATAAATCAAATGGCGCAATAGATTACTTGTGTCTTCATTCTTAATAATCACTAAGTGTTGATTCCTCAAAGACATAGAACGTAGTTGAGCCGACACTTTTCCGCGTTTTTTATCTGCTCCTAAAAATCTACGATGCCACGCAACTGCAGTTGGCTCAAATTGTGCCTTCCACCCATACAATTGCAACCGCCAAGCCAAATCGACGTCTTCCTTGTAAGCAAAAAAATCAACATCAAAATATTCGTCGTTGACCGCCACCTCTTCTAAGGCCACGCGTCGATACAAAACACACGCTCCGGAAAACCCAAAAACGCTTTGGCTGGAATTAAATTGACCTTTATCTTTTTGCCCTTCGCCGCGCTCAGACACTCTGCGACTTTTACTGACTTCCAAACCAAGCGAGTCAACCTCGTTATTATTCTTAAAACTTAACTTTTCAATTGATTCTGGATTTGTTTTGTTTAGATATAACTTACCCCCAAAAGCACCCACCTCGGGACTTTCATCAGCCGCCTTAACTAATCTTAATAAAAAGTTTTCATCCAGAATAACATCTGGATTTATAATTAAAACGTAATCACTTTTTGTTAGCTTTATACCTTGGTTGCAGGCCCGAGCAAAACCTAAATTTTTAAAATTCTCGAGAATACTTACCGTAGGATATTCTTCACGTAAAAATTGTACCGAATCGTCTACCGAAGCGTTGTCGACCACCGTCACCGTAAAGTCTTTAAAAGACTGCCCTTCCAACGAAGCAAAGCAGTCTTCTAAAAAACGTTTCGAACTCCACGTAACTATGACAACAGCAACTTTAGGCATAATATTAATTTGTCATCCTCACGAAAGTGGGGATCTCATTGACTGAGCACCCCCATTAAGATTCCCGCTTCCGCGGGAATGACATAGTTTCATGATTTATTTTTTTTCTGTTACCCAAAAACCTAAACGGAACTTCCCTCCTAGCATCAATCGCGTCTGAGCGTCGGTAGCGGGAATAGAGCCGAATAAGACTAAAGTAATTGGCGACAGCACCCATTGCAATATCATAGCTGGTCTCTGATACCACTTCGCTCCTTTTGGTAAAGGTGGCAACATAATACTATAAATGATAGCCATAGACACTAAACTAATCATACCCACCCTCATCAGCAAAGCAAGTACTGGCGGAGCGTTTTGAAATAGAACTGTCGTCCTTTCTACATTTGAAGCCAGCCAAATCGGCAAATATCCTACCACCAATACTATAATCGGTGCAGTTGCCCAAGAATATACGCCTTCTGTTTGGTTCCATAGGTAGCGCATTTTCTGAAAGAAAGGAATATTTTTATTTCCA
>NYZO01000094.1 GCA_002687185.1 archaeon
TATCCAGATGAATGTGAGGCTGGCACATTTGCAAAGCAATAAAAATCTCTTTACCTAAGAGTGTTGCTACTGCCTGGCAAGACTCAAAACTCGCCCTAACCCCGTAGCCAAGAATCGGAATATAGTCGAGCCACCGAACTCCTGATGCCCCGGCTTATTATCGAGATCGAGTATCTCAAGGACAAACGTTGACGATTCTGTGTCGTCAGCCTTGCCGGGCGGACTTTCGAATCGCACAATCTTACTCTTCATTACTTCCTCCTTTTTCAAAGAACCCCACCTCAAGGCTTTGGTTAAACGATATAACCAAAAAACGGCCTCGTGGCGGCGCGTCTTTCGGCTATGTTTTAAAAATAGTAAAAAGTCGTGCCACCAAAAAACCGCCCGGTTGAGGCGGTTACGAGTCCGTTTTGATCTATTTAACTAGATTTGCAAAAACGTCAAAGTACCGTTACCTCAACCGAGAGGTACGGCTACGACGGATAATTAGTTTGTAATTACTTTGAATCATAATTTTGTATAAGAAAGTTATCATGAATACAACAGTACGTCAATACTTACTCCAAAAGCCCCAAAAACGCTTCGATAATTATCTCCTCACCTCCCCTATTCACTCGCAAGGAAACAGCGTCGCCGGGACGAAAAGACTGAATCACCTCAGCTAAATCCTGATACTTATCCAAAACATTTCCGTTGACTTCTAAAATTATATCATCCTCTTCAAGCTCAGCCTGAGCAGCTGGAGTGCCTCTTCGTGGAGCTTGTAAAACAATTGCACTCTCATTTCCAGGAGTTACACCAAAACTAAGCCCTAATTCTGGACGCTGAACCTCACCAGTCCTCAAAATACCCTCAATAGCTATCCTAAAATGACTAACAGGCACTGCGGTTGGGATATCTGTACCAGACACCAAACCAACTAAGTTTCCGCCCAAATCAAGTAACAACCCTCCAATAGAAGAGTCAGATAAAGTATCTCTTAACTCAAACGATCTCCTATAAGACTCAGATGTAGCATTTCCACTGGTTAGTAAATTTACTACACTCGTATCCACTATTTGCCCATCTGCTCCAAAAACCAACAAAGTTTGCCCTCTCCTTATATTTGCTGAATTAGCTAAACTTATTACTGCCAACTCGGAAGCATCAACCTTTAATAAGGTTGCTCCTGAAACGTTATCTATAACTATTTCTTCAACTAATAATACTTTATCCTGCAAGGTAATAACCAAACCTGCAGCAGAACGTCGACCTAAAACATCACTGTGCGTTAAAAACCAACCATCACTGGTTAAAGTTGCTGCGGTACCAAGTAGGCCTCCAGCTTCGACACCTGCCCTAATATTGACACCAGCCATTCGCAGCTCGGTTTGAGTAATAATGTTAGCCAGGGCTACGTCGACTGTACTTCGGTCAGAAAGGGTTCTTAAAACTCTTCTATTTGAATCATCAATTTCTAAATCGGCCGAGTCTAGAGGATAAAAATAAGTATCGGAAACCAATTGACCAACTACTCCAGCCATAAACCCAAAAACTACCGACAAAACAATAGTCAAAAGCAATCCTGATCCTTTAATTTTATTTACAACTTTCATATTTTTATAATAGCATATTAGCCCCAAGACTAAAGTCCGTGGCTAAAACCACTTGGCAGACAACAACACCAAGGCAATCCCACCCAAACTAATTAAAATATAACGTTTTATTACTGAAGGCTCTTTTATGCCTAGATGCCAATTCCTAATAATCCCACTCAGCAAATAATACACGACAACCGTTATTAAGCCATTAACATAAACACTAGTCGGTAAAAAAGTCAAGCTAAAAAACAACTCGGCAATTAACAAAGTGGTTAAATTGGCTTTAGCTAAAACCTCTGCTTTGTTAGCCTCCGAAATAATCATTTCGCCCCACATCATTAGTCCGGCCATTACCCCAGCTAAAATAGCTAACCACCAAACTTGTTGCTGCAAAAATGTTGCCAAACTAAATAGTCCAACTACCCAAAAAAATACAGCTAGGATTTGTACGTAACTAGCCATATTTTCTAGGCTATGGGTCTGATACCTTGGACGTTCTTGACTATATAATCTTAAAGTTTCCAAAAATACTCCAATCACAATAGTTAATACAATCAGTAAAAACTGTTTTACTACATAGCCTTCCATAAATAAAAAAAACAATAGCCCACCAAGCAGAAGTCCCATTGGTGGAATTCCAAATTGAATAGCAAAGCGTAGCCTAGCCCCACTGATTTTCCAAAGTACGCCGGCCAAGATTATTAAAGATAACGGTGCTGCCCAGATAAAATTACTTGGTTTGAAAGCTGAAATTTCTAAAATCACCAAAATAATTACTGCTCCTAGAACCGGTAAAAACCTTAATAAATTACTTTTAAACATAAAAATTAATGCTACTCACTTAGTAAAGTATTTATTTTACTAATATGTTCAGAAATATCCGCTGCGTTTTCATTTTTTTGTGCCTGTTCAGCCCTGCCCAAGGCTAAGGTTAGCTCCAAATGTAAATTTCGGAATTCACTTGGTACAACTAGATCGAGTAATCTTTTTCGAACATCCTCGATTTGCTCATCTTGCCAGCCTGTTCCAAAAACTAATTCTAAACCAGATCTATAATCTACACCAGTTACGGGTACAAAGTCAGACCTAGAATTATCAGTAACTTTAGGCCAAAGTAAAAAAGCGGCTATAAGTATAGCAGCCGTGGCAAGATAAAATTTAAAATTTTTCTGGATCATTATTTACAAACCTAAACTATAAGTTCGCAACTGCATCGGCGCCAATTTCTTGCCAAGTTTCTTGGTCGTCGTCATATTTATATACTTTGAGGGTACATACTTCATTTTCTTCGTCATAAACATGCTCAATAGCCACGTCGCTACCAATCCTACGAGAACCATGGCCTTTTGTCTCAAGTAACTTGGGTTTAACTGAAAAAGTCATGCGCATTAAACCAATCGGGCCTTTAAATTCAACTGTCTCGAGAGTCCCTGGGTCAGTATCCTCGATTTTAGAATCAGCAACCTCAAAACGCTCGCTGATCATCTCCTTAATGTCCCCCCAACGATCTTTAGTCATACTTATTAGTAATAAGTTCCAACCTTATCTCCTTCGCGGAGACGATTTCGGTAAGTAGTTTCTTCAATTAAACCTTGTTCGTATAAAGCGGTTATAGCTTTGTTCATAGTTACCATACCAAGTTTTCCGCTAGTTTGAATGGCCGAAGGAATATGAGCGATCTTGTCTTCACGAATTAAATTTGAAATGGCTGGAGTATTCACCAAAATCTCACGGGCCACAACCCGCCCGCCGCCTTTCTTCGGTAACAATTGCTGACAGACCACCGCCCTTAAAGTGGAGGCCAACTGGATAAGAATTTGTTGCTGTCTGTGGTCTGGAAACATATCTACAACTCGCTCAATGGTTTCGGCCGCAGTAGAAGTATGTAAAGTAGATAAAACTAAATGTCCCGTTTCGGCTGCAGTCAGCGTTGCTGAAATTGTATCAATATCCCGCATCTCCCCTACCATAATCACGTTTGGATCTTGCCGTAAAACGCTCCGTAAGGCCTCGGCGAAATCGTGCGTATCTCGTCCTAACTCTCTTTGCTCAATAATACTTTGCTGTTCTTTAAATCGAAACTCGATTGGGTCTTCAATCGTTACCACGTGCGCTTTTCTTTCATGATTAATCAATTCAATTAAGGTAGCAAGAGTGGTTGACTTACCCGACCCGGTCGGACCGGTCACTAAAACCAATCCATCATTGAGGTGACTCAAAGAATACACAGTTTCATTTAAATCAATATCCTTTGGAGAAGGTATTTTTTCAGGTACAACTCGCGCGGTCAAGCCGACCGTCCCCTCTTGTTGATGTAAATTAACTCGAAAATAACCGCCAGATATTTCTAGGGCAAAATCTACTGCTTTCTTTTTTTTATATGTTTCAACGTCTTCAGGATCAATGGCTTTAAAAACTGCGTCTGCCAACTGTTTAGGATCTAAAGACTGGTCAGACAAGGGTTCTAACTGCCCCTGAATTCGCAACATAGGTCTATTCCCACTAATCAAATGTAAATCCGACGCCCCCTTATCTAAAGCCGCTTTAAAATAAGTTTTAATATCCATGAAAACAAGTATTAGTTAAAGTTAGAGAATTATATTACTTTATTCTGATAATGTAAAGACAGCCACCTGTTTGCCACTTTCAATAAGTCTCGACCTTCTTGAAAAAAGGATCGACGACTAGCCGTTTTAAAATCAAACCAACCATAGTCAAGATGCTCATCGGAAATCTTAATATCCCCAGTCCCCTCTTCCACTTCACCTAAAAAGAAAATCGCCCGCTTAAATATTTTAACCCTTTTTCCTTCCTCAATGACTGAGCTAAAATCGTAATCATATTCGTGACGAAAATTTTCATGAACCTTAATTTTACTAATCCCCGTTTCCTCAAGAAGCTCCCTGCGAGCAGTGTCTAAGTCGGACTCCCCTGCTTCAGCTCGTCCCTTAGGAAAGTTCCAATAACTACCCTCATGACGAAGTAATAAAAATCGATACCCCGAACCCTCCTTTCGAAAAACTACAAATCCAATTGTTTTCTCGCGCACCGGCATGAATAAAAGTTAAACTGTCTATCCTAAATTCTACCTTAGGACTGATTGTCCGTAAAGCCGGACCCAAGCTCCCCTTCTTCATAAACGTCCAAAGTTCTTAATGATTCTGTTTTATGATACCCCTCAAGACCGGTGGCTATAAATAAATCCATGCGGTCGTCACGTTCTTTACCAATAAATATGTAGGGCGGCAATTCATCCTGTACTTGCTGAGCTATAGCCTCGACTTCTTCGGCGTAATACAAGGTGAACAGATAATAAAAGTCAAAGTAATTGGCCTGTCCAATATAAGTCATAAGCTCTGTGTCATCCAGGTGAATTACTGGTAACCTCTCAAGCTCGAGAAAATTATTTTTTAGATAAAGTGCGTCTTGATATAATTCTTCATTCACCGCTGGTACGTCCGTTAAAGCTCTAAAGGATTTATAGTCACGGTTTGAAAACTCCACCGGCACTTTAACAACCATAAACAAAAAAGCGAATGTTAGTAGAGCTACAAAAGCTGAGCGAGTAAAACGAGATTCCGGAAACTTTTTAAATAAATAAAATACTAACAAAATCGGCGGCACTGAAATATGAGTTAAATTCTGCCAATTAGATTGACCGATATAGTATAGACTGGCGAATGCCCCATAACTCACTAAAAAAACTAATACTGGATCAATTATTTGACCCTTACGATACTCTCGGACGATCCATAAACCAACCATTAAATAAATAAATACAAATATCTCAAAAATTCCAACCAAAGGCAAAGGAAACATACCAATCCCATCTCCGAAAGGAATTATTTCTTTAAAAAATAAAGACCAGTTAGGCCACGCAGAGTAAACTAAATAATTTAGGACACTACCTACCCCAATAATTGCTACGATATAACTGATAAACTTACCGGCTAGTAGAGAAACCTTCTTAAACGAAAAACTATCTATATAAGCTAAAGTAATAAAAGTAGCCGCAGCCAAAAACATACCACTATCAAAATTCCAAAACAAAGCGAGGGAAGAAATCGCAACTGAAAACTCACGAAAAATGGTTTTTGGCCGCTTACTGTAAGCTAAGATTAAACCTAAAACTGGTAAATACAATCCAAATCGGAGAGGACTATTAGCCGGAAAAAGATACAACGACCTGGTCGGGCTGGAATTGAAAAAATAAAAAATTGCAACAATAACTAACAGTCCTAAATATCCATAAAACCTCGAACCTAACCAATTCTTTAAAAAATAATAGAGTCCTAAGAAAAATGCGCTGTAAAAAAAGAATAGGACTACGCTGAGCGAGACATAAGTAAGTGGCAGAAAAAATTTAAAAATCGGTAAGAGAAAATAAATATTCAAAAGTCCGTACAAATGAGTAGTCTCATATAGCAAAGGCTTCCCACTTAAAATATCATTTAACGGTCCGATGTAATAATTATAATGGTGGTCCTGGGTTGGGAAGTTGGGGTGGAAAATCAACAATATTATTAGGACCACAAAAAAAGGTTCAATCTTGCCCCAAATTGGTTTTTTGGACCACTCATGTATTTTGGATAATGAAAAGTTTTTATAATAAGTTATCAGAAACGCTGTTGCGGCGGCTAGAAAAATTAATCTAGCCACATAGATTCTTTTAGTAGTCAAAAGCCAAAAAGTCTTACCCAAACCCTGGTTAGCAATATAATCTATGTAAACTCCAAAATTTAACCCCCCCAACTTGGTCAATATTATTTTTAGAACTACCAACCCCCCGACTCCTATGACTAAAAAAATAAAGTATTTAAAAATCTTTTTTTGATATAACTTATAAAAAATTATAGCCAACACGGGAATTACCAAAAATCCTAATAAATAAAGTGGTATCTCCCAAGGTTCGGCAATCGCAAAAAGTGGTCCTAAACTTTCAAAAAGGTTTTCTGGTCTTTTGTTGCCTCGATATAACCAATCCTGAAAAATACGAGCAGCGGCAAAATAGACCAAAGTAGCCAGGGCCAAAAAACTCAGAAAATATTTTTGATTATAGTTGTCTTTGGTAAACATCTAGAGTCTTTAAGCTATCAATTTTAGCATACCCCTGTAAAACCCGGCCCGTTATGAATTCGACTTGATCATTCCTATCAATTTCAATAAATAAATATTCTGGGTCTTTCAATTCTACCTGACTAACTAATTCGCCAGCCCTAGTTTTGTTCGATATTTGTGCCAGTTCATAAAAATTAAATAGATTACTTTTTTTGGCGTAAATTAAAATCTTTGTACCACGCTGGTGAATAAGCGCAATCTTATCTAAAAACATATAATCATCCCTTAAGGTGAGGGCATCTTCTTTAATAGCCTGATCATGTATATCTTGCCTAGTGTACTTTCCTAACAAAGAATAATCCCGGCTGCCAAATTCAACTGGAATTTTTACTACCAAAACTAGACCTGAAAAAACCAAAACACTGACTAGGATTGAAAAAACTAGACGCTGAGTAAAGTAATTTGCTCCATAATACAACCCAATTAAAATTAAAGGTACGGTGATTGGGTACAATAAACTCCAGGCCGAATTTCCGGCATAATATGTAAACGAAAAAATTCCATAAATGGTGAAAAAAAGTAACAGCCAATTAACTCGTTTGTGCTTTAATCCAAAATAAAGAAGAGTTAGGAGGACGGAAACATAAATATAAATATAAACCTGGTAAAAACCAATGAATGGTATTTTATTTTGAGCTGGAGCTCGTAAAATATCGGCCACCAACTCGTCCCACAACGGCCAGCTGTTAAAAGCTACATAATTTATTAAGTTTAATAGTCCAAAAACTCCCAAGGTATACCCCAAAAATTTTAGTGCTAGATAAAAAAGTTTTCTTAAGCGACCTGACCACAATCCTGACTCCTGCAACACAAAGTATCCGAGAGTTAAAAAGGTAGAAATGGCTAAGTATGCTCCCGTATCATAATTCCAAAAAAATGCCAATACTGAAATAATGATTGCGCTTTCTTTTACCAACTTATTTTGTTGTCGACTATACAATAAAAGTAGAACAGCCACCGGTAACAATAAACCGTACCGAAAAGGACTAAACCCTGGATATAATAAGGCTGACAAAGAAGGACTTATTTGCAAAAAATAAGTTACAGCTAAAATAACACTAGTACCTAAATATGCCCATAAATGAGATCTCAACCAAATTTTTATTAAATAATAAAGACCAATGTAGTACGCGTAGTAAGCTAAAAACGAAATGAAGGAAAAGGCTTCGTAAGATAAATTAACAAATTTAAAAACGCCAGACAGAAAATAAGTACTCAAGATTCCATATTGATTGGTAGTCTCATACAATAACGGTTTTCCGTTAAGCATGTCGTTTACCGAACCAATTACGAAGTTGTAATGATGTTCATCGTAAGGCAAATTTGGATGAAAAATAAGCAGACCGATGAGAACGAAAAAAAGTGGCTCTAACTTTTTTAATAATTTTGAATTATTATATTTTTGGAA
>NYZO01000095.1 GCA_002687185.1 archaeon
CGGAATGGTACCTTTCTCTCCCAATCTTCTTATATTCTTTTCACTTAATGGTAAGAGGTTCTTAGTCTGCTTCATCGTCAACCACTTCCCACCTCTCACATTCCTATTCTGAACTGAACTCTCCATTTCATCAAGGAACTCAGCGAAATGGTCACCTTTGTGTTGTCGATAACTTTTTTCAGTAATATCATTATAGTTTGGAATAAATTTATTCCAATACCCAACCCAAAAACTTCCACCTGGTATTTTATGACCAGCTACCTGCTTATATCTACTTCCTTGATTGCTAATTATCTTAATTGCTTTCCCAGTATAACCAATGTACTTACTTTTACTATGACAATATAATAAACTGTCAACTCTATGGTCACGGATGTAAGAATCAAGGGTAAAAAAGTTAGGAACACAGATAATTACACATAAGTTCTTCTGTCTCATCAATGCAAACAACTTTAACATAAATTTATTATCTTCACTCATGGCTTCCCTAGAAAATAGGAACAAATTCCCTTCATCAAGTATAAATGTTTGACCAGGTTTGGTTTCTTTCATTCCCTTAATGAAATCAATCATCTTAAAACATACACGGTCAAGATTAAATGTAGGGTCAAGCATACAAGCAATTTGTAAAGCTAATGTTGACTTCCCAGTTCCCTCTTTACCACAAACTACAATAAAATGGTCACGGTCATCATTATTGATACTCTTCTGGATGTTGAAAGTCTTTAAATGTAAACCTGCGTCAAATAAATAATTCCCCATGTCTTTTTGAAGTAACCATTTCTTAAAGTTAGGGTTCTTACTTTTACCACCTTTCATAATACTTTCTATACAACCTTCCCATCCAGATTCTTCATATATTTTTATTGTCATACTCCTAATGCCTCTGTCATGTCTGCTTTATCTGGCATAATAAATCCTGCATCTTTAGCGAACCTTCTTAATTCCATTTCCCAATCATCAAAGTATTCTAAGAACCCAACAGTAACTTTCCTATGATTAACATTGTTAAGTATATAATTAAACTCTCCCTTACAAAATTGTAATGCCGAATGATGTTTAATTAAATCTTCTTTACTCATAGCGGAAGATAATTCTTTAAACAATGCTTTCAGTAAGGCAAAGTTCTCTTTCCATCTTACTATTACCATCTTCTGATTTTCTTCGGTATCTCTTAATACTGTCACTCTATCTAATCCCTCCAGGACTGCATTGATTCTTTCTAAATCGGCAATACCCATATTAAACTGGGTTTGTTTACCTTCATCGGATTTATTATGTCTAGCCATCTTTAAGGATTTTACTTATTTCCTCAATAAAAGATTTAGCTGCACGTACATCATGGGGATAGTTCCTAGCGTATGCTTGGAATGTTCTTACTAACAATCTAGAACGAGGAATACCCCATTCCTTCCTATAATCATCTATTTCTTTAAGTTCTTTTTCTGAAAGATGGATACATACTTGGGGCATCAGTTGTAGTAAATACTATATGTTTATATATTTTTCTATATAAAACTAAATAGTACTAAATAGTTTTTCCTAGATTATATAAATATATTTGGTTAACCACTTTACGGGTTTGTGGTAAATAATGGTTAACGGAGTATCTGCTAGGAAGAAACGGGAAGAGAAAGCACAACGTGAAGCTAGGAAAAGGCAGAGAGAACGTTTAGAAAAGATTAAAGCAATCCAGAAGAAACAAAGAGAACGTCAGGAACGTAAAAGAAAACAACGGATTTCTAAAACAAAAGTAAGAAAAGTACCAGCACCTAAAAGAGTAGGTGATAAAAGAACCTCTACCCAGGAAGTAAGGATGGGTGATTTTAGACAAGGACAACCAAGAACAGAACCATCCGACTTTCCACAGGCAGGGGCAGTAACTGCAACAAGATTCCCACAAGCAGGTAGGGTTCCTTCAAGATTCAGACGTACTGATTCACCAAGGGATGTTACACCCGACCAACCACGAAGAAGAATTTCAAGAACAAGGGAACAACCAACTCCATCTCAACAAACCCCTGGGGTAGAAAGTAACTTAGCAACGGTTGATGTTTTTGGTCAACAATTTAGGGAAGAGAGGGAATTTCAAGCCAGGGAAGATTTACCACGTTTTAAAAGAAGGGAACAATTCCCACCCGCACCATTCGGTGACCGTAGTGTTTTCCGACCTGCACCATTTGCAAGGACTAAAGATGTTATACGTAGGGCAGAAGGAACAATAAGTACTTTTGCTAAAGAAATTATTCCTGAACCAAAACCAACACCAACGGGAGGAGTTACTATATTTGAAAGTAGACAATTTAAAAGTTTATTTACACCTGAAACATTTGAATTTAAAGTTAAACCATTAATAGCTAAAGGGGAAACATTAGGTAGAGAAACTAGGGATGTACCTAAAGGGTTTGTTTCATTCTTTAGGGAAAAACCAGTTGAAGCAACAGTTTCAGCAGGGTTAGGTGTCGGAACAGCAATAGCAACAAGGAAGATTCCTAATATTACTGGGGCTGCCGCACCCATCTTAGCAACTACTTTTGCTGGTGCTAAAGTTATAGAATTTTCTGCAACACCAACAGAAAGACGTGGTGAATTTTTTGGAGAAACTGCAGGTGAATTAACTGCTTTTGGTATTGGTGCAAAGGCACCATCAACTATTGGTCAAGCAATAAGGGGACAGGCAATTAAAGTAGGTGCAGAGTTTGTCCCACCTGAAAGGGTATTTGCAAAGGAAGTATTGGAAAGTAAACAAACTTTCCCAACTGCAAGGACACCAAAAGAAGCATTAGGAAGATTCCAGAAACAATTAGATGAAGTATCTGGAAGAACAATAGTAGTTCATTCCGCACCAACACCAATAGGAAGGCAACCAACTATTAAAGCAGGAGAGTTTGGTGCTAAACTTAAAGAAGACCCTGGTTTATTTGTAACTCCACGTACTGAAGGAAGTCCCCATTTCTTAGGATTAAGTAGAGAATTTGCAGAACTTTCTTCATCACTTTCAAAGATTTCAAGACAACCCATAGTTTCTAAACCTACTGTTGTTGAAGTGGGTGTAACTGGTGTTAAAAGACAACCACGTTCAGTTATAGAATCACCTGGATTTGAAGCAACTGCAAAGTTCTTAGAAGGTCAAGCAGGTAAGGGAAGGGCTTTCATTACCCGTAGGTTTGAGAAAGGACAAACGTCGGAAATAGAAGCAATCATTCCAGTAGGAACTAAATTAGTTCCTGATATAACTGGTACTGGTTTTAAGGGTGTTCTTGGAAGATTAAAAGGTTTTGAACAGTTCACAGAATTTAGGGGTGTTAAAGTTCCGATACGAAAATTTAGAACCGTTTCTGAAAAGGTTACCGCTAAAAGATTCAAAGAAGTTTCCAAACAGATTAAAGAACAAAGTGCAAGGTTTCCTTCTGAACAAACATTATCATTAAGAAAAAGTAGGGTTAGTTTACCTGGAAGTTCGGGTATTAAAATAAGTGATATAAGTTCTGTCATTAGTGGTAAAAGTAAACCTAGTAGAACATCTAAAATAAGTCGGACAAGTAATATAAGTAGGGTAAGTAGGGTTAGTGATGTAAGTAGGATTAGTGATATTAGTAGAATCAGTAGACCATCAAGACCAAGTAGACCTTCAGATATTAGTAGGATTAGTGACATTAGTAGGGTAAGTAGACCATCAAGACCAGGTAGTCCATCAAGAATTAGTAGAATAACAGATATAAGTATTCCTCCTCCACCACCACCAACAAGAATAAAACTTCCAGAACTAGAACCAGGTAAAAAGAAGAAGAAGAAGAAAGGTAAGTTTGATTTTGAAAGAACATTACTATTCCAACCCACCATAACAGCACGGGAGTTTAATATTACAGCAAAGAAAATCCCATCATTATTAACGGGGTTGGAAGATAGACCAATAATAAAAGTATGAGGTAAATATAAAATGGTATTCAAAACTAAGAAAGATATCGTTGGACTTTATGATAAGATTGCAAGGATGAAACTAAAGAGATTCAAGATGAAAGATAGTAAGATGAAGAAGGTTTTCAAATGAGTATTAAAGAAATATTTAATCCGATAGCAAGGGAACAGAAAGCAGAGATTGACGCAGAAGTTAGACAGCAACAGTTCATCAAAGAGGGACAGGTATTTGAAGCAGGAATGAGAGAGGACATGGAGTTTCATTACCAACAAGAACAGAGGAACGGGTTAGTTCAATGGCAGCAGAATCTTATTAGTGAAGTTGACCAGTTAGTTCATGACTTAAAGAGTGAAGTTGACATTGATGGAGTATGGACTAAACAGAAATACCTGGTTGGTTATGATAAAGATGGTAAAGATGTCATTGAAGAAATACCTCCAATAATGAATGACTTAGGTATTCATAAGATTAAATCTTACCTAAGACCTTTAATTTCCAGGAACTTAATTAACTCTAACTATTCTGATGATAGGATTTATATTAACTTACGTGGATTGATTAACACCATCATCTTACATTTACGAGATAACTATTTCTATTATGAAATAAGGAAACAAGATTTATCATGGTTGATTAGACAGATAAAGAATATGGCAGAGCCTAGTTTCTGGAGATGTTATAATAATGGAGAGAGGAAGTACTTGACCACCATCCATAAACATATTGAAGCCACAAACTTTACACCTAACCAACCACAAAAGAAAGGATTCTTTACGGAGGTAAATAAATAAAATGCCAAACATACCAGGATTAGATGCCATGAACTGGGTGGGCATGTTCGATTCAGTATTATACTGGATGGGATATGGATTTATGATGTTAGCTATTATAGCAATATTTGGAGTAGTATTTATTTTTATGCAGTATAAGTATAAAGTAACCATCATGCAACGGGGAGGTACGGGACAAAAAGATGAAGTACATTCCGTAGGAAGAATAGTAAGAGATAGAGCTAAAGAGTATAAAGATAAGAATGGAGTTACTAAATGGAAGTTACTCATAAAGAGAAAAGAAATAATGCCAATCCAATATGACCAGGTTCTACCTGGAAGAAACGTTTTCTTATATCATACTGGGGCATCTTCATTCTTCCCAGTTAAATTTAATTGTGGGAATCCTTCTGCTTCTTTCGAACCAATACCTCATGATATTAATTTATGGACTGGGTTAGAACTTAGAGAAGCAGCACAGGAATATCAGAAGAAAACTTTCTGGGACCAGTATGGGAATGTAGCTGTAATGATGGGAACTATAATGTTCTGTTTAATCTTAGTTGGAGTTACTGTTTACTATACTTACCAACACGCTAATGGAGTAACAAACTCATTAGGTAGTTTAACAGAATCGTTAAGAGGAATAACAACTTTGAGAGGACCTTCATGAAGTTAAGATATATTATTGTTTTTGTATTTTTATTTGTAATAAGTATAGCTCTAGTGAGTTCTGAACAAACTCAACCTATGGGTACTAGGGAAAGAATAGATATAAAACTATTACAAGATGGAAGAGACCAAGTTAACGGACTATACAAATACTCAAGAGAAAACAACGGAGTAATAATAACCAAGCCAGAAATTAATTGTGAATGGCGTAATCCAACAGATGACTTCCATTACTGTATAGCAATCTTTGAAACAAGACAACTATCAGGAGGTTCAATATTTGGAGAACCTGATTTTCAATTCTTTCATTCTAACATAAATGCAGAATATTTTAGTTTAGAATATTCAAGTTCATACAGAAACTTAATTGAAAATGTAACCTTAGATAACGGAAGCGTATATTCAGAAAGAGTAAGAGATTGGTACGGATGGGGAGATAGACCAATATGGGTAAATACAAACAATGCCTTTGCTGTCAAATATACATACAAACTTCCACTATGGGAACAGGACACTTTTGATATGGCTGCATCAGGAGCAGGATTAAACGTAAGGATTGACCCAACAGTTTCATCATGTTCAACACTAGCAGCGGCAGGAGTATATACACTAGACCAAGATTTACAAACTACGGGAACTTGTCTAACAGTAACCGCATCAGATGTAGAGATTGATTGTGCAGGATTTTCATTACAAGGAGATAGGTCAGGAGCAGATATAGGAGTAACCGCTTCAAGTGTAAACAATGTTACAATAAGAAACTGTCTAATTAGTGACTTCCAAGATGGAGTAAGGCTAGTAACATCAAAAAACTCATCAATACATAACACAACATTGATGAATAACACAGACGATGGAATGTCAATGAGTGGAGCATCAACAAACTTCTTAATACAAAATTCTAATATAACAACCAACACAGACGACGGATTAGATATTGCTAACGCAGTTAATGGAACTATATATAATGTGAGCATCACAGGTCACCCAGGCTCAACAGATAACGGAATACACCTCAATGCAGCAGATAACTGGGTAATCAATAAAAGTACAATAGATGGAAGTTGGTACAATATACATCTAGCAGGAACAACCGATAGCGTCAGAATAGTAAACAATACTCTTACTGGAGCTGCCAGCTCAGCATTATTCTTTGCAAGTAGCAATTTTGGTAACACAATAAACGATAACGTAATGTTAAATAACGTAAGAGGTGTATGGATAAATGCACTTGGAGCAAATGATAACACCTTCAGAAGTAACCAAATAAATGGAAGTACAACAGTAGCTCTTAATTTTGCAAACGCAGGTTCTACACGCTCTACATTTATTGATAACACAATAAATGGAGTAACATATCACCATTGTTACAATAATGTGAGTTATACACTATCAAACGTAAACATAAACCTATCAGACGTAAGTAGTGAAGGATTAATAACCTTAAACGGATGTGATAACGCAATATTAACAAATGTAACATTAAGCTTAAATTTAGAAACAACTGGAGGAGGACTAACAATATTCAACTCAAGTTATGTAATAGTTAAAGAAAGTAACTTCTCGAATAATTATTATGGAGTTATACTTGGCGAATCAACTTATCAATCTGACCATGCAACGTTTAACAATACATTCTTTGACGACAACACACAAGACGGTTTATTCATACAATTAGGTAACAATGCTACATTAGATAATTTAACAGCTCGAAGCAACGGAGATGATGGAGTTAGTATATCTGGGTCAGATAACACTACAATAACTAACTCATTATTTTTTGAAAATACTGACGATGGAATTGATGCAGCAACGTCAGATGATGGTTACGTTTTTAACGTAAATAGTTCAAGCCAATCAGCAAGCTCAGACAATGGGATACACCTTAATGCCGCTGATAGATGGGTAATAAACCAAAGCCGTTTTGATAATGATTGGTATGGTGTACATTTAGCAGGTACAACCGACAGTACAAGAATAATCAACAATACATTCACAAATCAAGCAGCGGCAGGAGTATTCATAGCAAGCTCAAACCTTAACAATATCGTTGATAATAATAAATTCCTTGATAACGTAAGAGCAATGTGGATTAATTCAGCAACAGCAAGAGATAATAACATAACTAATAACGAATTCAATACTTCGACAACTATGGCACTTAACTTCGTAAGTGCAGGAGCAACAAGACAAAGATTTATTGACAATAAAATAAATGGTGTAGATTACCATCATTGTTACAACAACGTAAGTTACACACTATCAAACGTTGAAGTTAACGTTTCAGACGCAAGCAGCGAGGGGTTAGTTACACTTAACGGATGTACAGGCGCAATTCTAACAAACGTAACTATAATAGGTAACCAAGAAACTACAGGAGGAGGATTGACAATATACAACTCAAGTAATGTGACAATACATGGAAGCAACTTTACAAATAATTACTTTGGACTTATAAACGGAGAAGCAAATTATCAATCAAGAGGAACAGTAATAAACAACAGTTTCTTTGAAGATAACTTACAAGATGGACTTTTTATAACAGAATCAGCTAATGTTACTGTAACACTATCTACATTCAGAAACAACGCAGAAGATGGAATACAAATACAATCAAACTCGCACAATTTTACACTGAAACATTCAACAATTAATGACAATACAGATAATGGATTAGAAGCAACATCAATAGATAACGGAACTATAGAAAACACAACGTTCCACTCACAAAGCGCTGCAGGAGATAACGGGATAGGATTCAACGCAGCTGAATCATGGATAATAAACAACTCAGTATTCAGAGATAATAACAATGGAATACACATAACTGGAACTACAATAAATCATATCATATCAAACAATAACTTCACTAACAACACAGCAGATGGAATACAATTTGCAAGCAATAATGATTTTAACCAAATATTTGATAATAATTTTGATGATAACCCACAAGGTATAAGCTTTGCAAGTGCTACAGCTGATTTTAACTTAGTGTACAGAAACAATTTCCTAAACACAACAGGATTAGTTTCAGCTGACCATATAAGAGTTACAGATAATGATGACATGTTCAACATAACAGGTCAAGGAAACTTCTACAGCAACTACGATTCTTCAGATAACGGATGTGACGACAATGACAACGATTTAATATGCGATTCATCACTAACAATTAACGGAGGAGGAGGAGCAGTTGACAATTTCCCTAGATTAAGAGCAGTTAACATAGGAGGGTCTGAACAATTAAACTCAAGCATCAACATAACATACGCAGATAACTTTCTACTTATATCAAACGTAACTACAGCTAACGATGGATTTGTAGTTACAGCAGACGAAGTAAACTTAGATTGTGATGGGTTTACAGTATTCTACGGAAGCTCAGGGACTTCAACAGATTACGGAGTAATACTACAAAATCAATCTGATGTTACTGTAGAAAACTGTGTATTTAACCAAAGTGCATCTACAGCTGGAGTACCACTCCTAATTAACTCATCACTAGGAGGTACAATAAGTAATATTACAGCAAACTTATCATCAGGAAATGTTATCGTAGCAACATTAACATCTATAACAGAAAGTTTTAATGTAAAAGATTTAGAACTTCAAGCTAGTGAATCAATAAATGATGAATCACCATTAGAACAAATAAACTTCTTAACATACACTAACGGAAGTGAAGTTAGATGGAATTTAACAAACGTATCAATTACAGCAGGAACGAGAGGATTAGGAGTAGGAATTGAAAAAGGAATATACATAAGTCACAGAATGGTGAGTGTTAATGATTCGTACATATCTGACTTAAACAGAACAGCAGAAGTTAAATTACATTACCCAGGGAAAACA
>NYZO01000096.1 GCA_002687185.1 archaeon
ATAATCACTCTGTTTGAGGACAAAAAAGACGGTTTTAAGTGGATCCAATACGCCGCAAATGGGTGGATCTATTAGGGTGCCAATCGACAATACCCATTATTTCTGTATTGTAAATACGAACTTAACTGTTTAATTCAGGTTTAAAAGGAAAATAATGGAATCTACTTCACCACTTATCTCTGTAATTATTCCCGCTTTCAACGCGGAGTTATACATTCAAGAAGCTCTAGAGAGTGTATGTAGTCAAACTTATTTGAACTTAGAAATAATTATAATCGACGATGGTTCCTCTGATGGAACTAGAGAAATAATAGAGCAATTTCAAGACAACAGAATTCTGCTAAGATCTAGGGAAAATCGAGGATTGATAGCAACGCTAAACGAAGCGATAGAGATTAGTCGCGGCGATTATATTGCAAGAATGGATGCAGATGACATTTGCTTGAGTACAAGACTCGAAACGCAAGTACAATATTTACGTAAACATAATAACATAGGATTACTATTTACTGGTATTGAATATATCGATGAAAATGGAAGGAAAATTAGAGAAAAAGTTTCCACTAAATCGCGAAAGCTTGAACCAGTAGAGTTACTCTTTGGTTGTCCAGTTTGCCATCCTACTGCAATGTTTGATATGACGAAATTAAAAAAGAGTGATATTCAATATGATAAAGCTTACTGTCTCGCAGAAGATTTCGAACTATGGACCAGATTAGTTAACAGCACAGAAATTGGTATTATAAATGAGGTATTGTTTAAATACAGAATTCATCCAAATAGCATTACATCTAAAAACAATGAAAAGCAACGTATAGTCGCTAGCAAAGCAATCGTTTCAAATTTGTCTAACAATTATAAAACATCAATGCCCAACCACCTATACACTGTCTACAACAACCACTTAGGTAACGAGTCTAGTCTGAAAACATTATTTTCTTTAGTATTTGTAGCCACAAATCTGAAAAAAATCAATAGTAAATTTACTTACAAGAAATTCTTATCAAAATCTTACTATTTAGTTAGGGATAAATTTAAAAAGGGCAAGAATAAAATAGCTAGGACTTAGTTAGCTCGAGTTTCCATGTAAAAAGCGATAAGAAATTGAACTGGACAATTTTGAAAAAAAGGCAAGCTAGCATAACAATCTACGTATACTAACTTGAAAAATCAAAGATAATTGGAAAGAAAACTTTAGAGCTTCGCTTATCATCGTAGTACAAGGTCAGCGAATGCTTTTTCTATCTACATTTTAAACGAGAATTGTATTATTAGCTCGCTCCCAGCTCTTTCATTACCTCTACGGCATCAGAGTATTGCTCGTTTAGCTTTGCTTCAAGGGTAATTGGAACAACGACATCGCTATTTTCCCTTGTTCTAACAATTTTACCAGCTTTAATGTTTTCGGAAGTATCACCTGACTTTTCTTTACCTGTTTTATTAAATGAAGAATATTCATTTGATAAAGGTACTTTTAAGTTTAGGGCTTTCGATAGTCGAGCTAGCGTTCTATCTGTCTCCCTAACAATATCATCTGAATCAAGATAAAAAAATGTATCTAGCTCTTTAGCATAGTCTGTAAGCGAACTAAGTCGTTGAGAATAATATTCACACGCCCAATTAACGTCACTATATTTTTGATTACCATGCTTTCTTCCCATAGTGACAATACTTTTGACTGTAGCTACCGGCTGACGTGTCATTATAATAATAGTGGAACTAGCACTATTTAATTCTTCGCTGTTTTTAAAATCGTAACTTTTATGAAGGATCTTATCAAAAAGAATTTTTGATGAATCAAACCTAAGCCCATCTTGGTGCAAAGCTATTTTTTGATCTAAAAGCGAAAAAGCTCGCTTGTATCTAATACTAAGCTCGCTGTAACCTCTAATACCCTCATTAGACCCCAGTATGTGTGAAAGTAATGATGACCTGCTTCTCATATGGCTGAGCATGAATACTCTTCTTGGCCTGCTCCATACAAGCTGTGGGTGTTTCAGCAAGTATCGTAATCGCTGACTATGTTTCATTTCCTCATACTCCTTCATTGCCAATTTATAATAAGTTCTTTTAACGAAAGCTTTTGTCTGGTAGTCATCCCATATTTAGGGTTTGGGAGGTTCTAATTTTCTAGCACTTTTGATACCTCTTTTATTAAAAGGTTTATTTAAGAAACATTATTTTTAACTCTTCTAAATTTCTTTTCACCGACTTAAAGAATACGATTGTATAGAGCAATGGATAAACTACTACACCGAAAACGACCAAAGCCATTATTAGCAAAATATCGTTGGCAATCCATGAAGTTAAGTAGGGCTTCAAGAGTATTAGGCACAGATACATTCCTAATGAAGAAAAACACGGTGGCATTAATGAGATAAACAAGCGCTTTAAATTTAATGGAACGTGCTTTTTAGTTATCAAAAGTCTTATAGGTAATGAAATAAAACCTGCTATCACTGTGCTAATAAGCATAATTTTTATACCAAACCAAATCGTGGCCCCTGCGACGACTATGCTTGCAAACAAATTTAGTAAAGTAAGATAGAATGCGTCTTTAGTTTTTCCCCTAGCGATTAGTAGGTTAGGCAGAAACCAAGCCACTACACTTGGAAACATAGCAAACGAAGTTATTACCATATATTCAGCACTGGGGGAAAACTTTTCCCCGAAAGCTATCGTGACGAACGGATCTGCTATCGCAGCTAATCCCATAAAAATTGGCAACACTAACAATGCCGTAATTGTTACCATTTTGATATACAGATCTCCAAGGTTTTCTGTGTCTTTCACCCTCGAAAAACTTGGAACAACCATAGAATTAATAGAACTCATAGTAACTTGATTTATTATTAATGAGCCTTTTTGCGCCGCAGCTAGTAATGCAAAACTTGCAGGACCTAACACGAACCCTGTAAACATGTTGCTAGCTTTCCGGTGAAGGAAGTTCATTATTGTCATTCCGAAAAGGGGTAAGCAAAAGCTAATCAACTCTTTGTTATCGTCTTTATCGAAATGAAAGTAGGGTTTAAATTTAGCCACGTATAGTAAAAGAAAATATTGGACTATAGCATTGACCAATTTTCCGATAATTAGCGCCCAAAGCCCATAACCATTCTCGGCCAATACGATAATTGTCACAGCAGAAATTAGGGTTGCACAGAACTTCGCTACGCCCATTTGTTTGTTCTTAAATTCGCGGAGTAGTTTCCCACTTACCACAACCTGTAAGCTTGTGACTAGCGTGATTGGGGCGAGGCTGGCAACAACCCAAGCAGCTAATTCTGAATAAGAGTAATAAGCAATAGGCGCACCTATACCCAGGATTCCTAATACCACTATCATTCCCATACCAGCAACGAACGTCATTGTACTGGCAGCGTATCTGTCTTCCCACTTGTCTCTTTGAACTAGATTCTGATTAACACCCGCATTTACTAGAGTATTGGCAAATTCAATAAAAAGAAAACAGAAACCGGCCAAACCGAATTCTTCTAAGGTAAGAACTCTTGCCAGATAGGCATATACAAGAAAATCAACGACATTGATCCCTGTTCTTGTTAAAGATGTCCAAATGCTACCTTTTGTAGCTTTTTTCTTAAGCGACATTTATTTCTCAATAATTTAACTGGGTGGTATTTACGAAACTATTAATTAACTTCTATTTGCTTCTTTACCTAATTGAAGCTGAAGAAACTCGGTCATACTGGTGAGAAAGATTAAAAAAAGTAACCAAGTAAGACTTACCTTACGTTTAAATGAAAAACTAGCGTTCATAAAAGTTTTCTTTGTTCGTCCTAAGAACATTTTAACTAAGCCAACACAAAACCTCAGTTTGCGACCTATACTAGCCTTTGAAAGTTCTGCATCCCAAGTGCCCCCCACTACACGCTTTCGTTTAATTAACAGCTCTTCTTTATTGCGTGATGGATGAAAAACTTCGGCACCTTCTGAATATACAATTTTGCCACCGGAGCTCACTACTCGCTGACTAAACTCAACGTCGCCGCCAGATTTCAACTTCTCATTGAACCCGCCATGTGTTTCAAGTAGCTCCATCGTACAAAATAAATTTGCAGTTATGCACTTACCATTTTTTGCGTTCTGATCTTGCTTCATAGAAAACATGTTTTCAAAATCTAAAGCACATTGTTCAGTCTTTTTGTTAGTATCTGAAAAGAAGGATACCTTTCCAGCAACCACAACGCTTCCGCTTTGCGATTTCCAACAGTCGAGTAGACTTTTCAGCCAGTTTTTAGAAACTAAACAATCAGAATCTGTAAATGCCACGAATTCACCTTGAGCTAATTTTAACCCTTCATTTCGGGCTGCATAAGATCCGGGGGTGAGGCATTGAATAAGGCGAAACGCTTTATCATCTAATTCAGAAACTAATTTTTGAAGAAGTTCGTAGGTACCGTCAGATGAACCATTATCAATAATAATCACTTCATATTCATCTTTAGGAAAAGCCATGGCTGTTAGCTTTCCTATGCAAAGACCTACTCTGTCAATATCGTTATAAACAGGTATTAAAACGCTAACTTGGGGGGTATTTAGTAAAGCTCTATTATCTGAATTCATTTCATTTTCGTCCAATACTTTAGGCATTATTTAGAACCGTATTCCAAGCTTCGACTACTCGGTTTTCACCGTAACAAGCTAACACCTCGTTCCGAACTTCTCTTTTAGGTACAAAACTAGTTTGCAGCATATCCTTTGAAATTTTTCCTATATCTACTAAGTGAACAAATGTATGTTGCTCGCTTTTGACTCTTCCAAACTGGCTTGCATTCACTAAAACGTTACACCCTTCCCCGATAGCATGATAAAAAGACCCGGAACTTATCATAGTGTTATCTGAATGAGGCAATAGGACGAACTTTGATGCTTTCAACAGTTCATTCAACTCATCACTTGAAAGAAAGCGATTATCCCAATCAACGTCGAGGCCTCGATCATTAATTATCTTTTCTAACATCTGGGTATAAGAGGGATCAGAGCACTTCCCCGCTATCTTCAAGGAAAGTGATGGAGGCCAGTCGATAAGCACTTTATCCAAATTTTTATAAGGCTTTATCCCACCGAAGAATAACACTTCTATCGTGCTTTCTTGCTCCGTTGCTTCAACGTCCGCATTAAGTTCACTGTTTGACTTGTACAGTGGATGAATAAGAGAGGGAGACGAAAAATAACTCTCTAGTGATATTGGCGGAATGTTTAGCAGTGAATATAACTTACATAAAAAATCAAAGCGCTTAGTACTTCCTCCGCTATTATGGGGTCGAAAGTTATGCTTTATCCAAATCACCTTTTTCGCACAAATTTTTGAAAATATGACTAATAAGATCATTTTAAAGAAATACTGAACAGTAGTTTTATATGATCTGCCATATACTCTATCTTCAACCCAGTTCAAAATCACAATAGCTTTCTTAGGGTGGGATAATAAATATCTAATAAAAGTTAAATCTGTAGGCTGAACATCGTAACCTAACTGATGAAGTGCTTTTTTATTTAGGTTTAGAAACTCATTTTGACTTCTCGGTGGATACATAAAAGCTTTTTGCATACTTTCCTGCTTCATTACGTTAATCCCAACTTAGTTATTCCCTTCGCTTTTATTCCAATTAAATACACTATATCGCCATAGGCTTTTTCAATACTTTTCTGCGCAAAGCTCTAAAGAAAAAGTTTACTGTAGGTTTTAAACCGACAAGCTTTATTGATAGTAAAATCCACCTTTTTTTATCTTCCTTGTGTTTTAACGAAAAGAGTACTTGCTCACTTACACGCTTTTTGAACCAGTAATCGCCTAAAAACTCCTTGTGCTTGTATGCAGAAGCTAGCCTAGGGTAAATATCTTTAGGGGCTAATTTACGCACTTTAGCTCCAATCCCATCTTCATTTTGAAAGCGGTATAAAAACAGTGCCTCTGGAATGTTCCTAAAATCCATTCCTTTCGTAAATAACCTCACAAACATATCCCAATCTTGTCCGTTGGGTAGGGTTTCATCGAATTGCAACTGTTCGAGAACTTTCCTGCGGCAACTAAACCCAGACATTCCACAATAAGTATTTCCACGTAACAATGATGTTTTCGTTACTTCTACATCACTGTTAATAACAACAACACTTTCTTTTCCCAGTTGCTTAAATCCAGCAACTACCGCATCGGCTCCGCTTTGGTATTGAGCCGAAATTTCATTCAAATACTCTGGTAGCCAAATGTCATCGTCATCTAAAAAAGCTATAATTTCGCCAGAGCATTCTTCGATACCAATATTTCTAGCTCTATTAGCTCCACTTCTCTCTTTCAAGAGTATATGTTTAGCATTTACCTTTTTAATGGCATCTGAAACTGATTCGTATGAAATATCAGAGCAGTCATTGACTATAATGACTTCCTTCGGCTTCAATGTTTGTGTTGATATACTATCTAATGCTTCTTTTAAGAAAGCTGGTCGATTGCACGTAGTAATTACAACTGAAATGTCCAAATAGATTCCCTTCTAACTGCATGGAATAAAAATTTTAACTCACGTTATGATACCAAATTTTTAGCATGACCGAACGTTGTTGTGGCTATACTTTCCCAGTCATACTTATTTAAAAATTTTTCTCTATCAAGACTTAGATTTAGACTCGATAAGGTAGATAATTTTACAGAAAGCTCTTCAACATTGCCCACTTTAAAATAGCTATCGGCAGGTGCTTCTATATCAATATTGGGTGAAATATCGCTCAACAATACTCGACTACCTGCACTTATCGCCTCTAACGCTACAATTGGAAGACCTTCGTGGTACGATGGTAAAACAAACACTGAAGCATGCTGATATAGTGCCTTCAATTCGTCTCCAGAGCGCCTTCCGGCAAATATAATGTTTGCACTTGCCGAACGTTTTAAATTTTTCGAATAGTCATCTTCATGATCTGCATCACCAACAATTACTAATTTTGGTGAAACGTTAGATTGCTTATAAGCTTCTACAAGGTCGTGAAAACCTTTTTCGGGAACTAGCCTGCCAACAGTTAAAATATAACTATCTGCGCTAATACCTAAATCTTTTGGTAGGTAGTCAGCCGTCATCTTTCCTGTAAGTGTGGGCAACATACCATTGGGTACAAAGCTAATTTTATCTGAATATTTGGGAAAGCTATGTTTTAGCAATTCACTTAAGCTACGCCCCACCACCAACACTCGATTTCCATAAGTGATCCCCATCTTTTCGCCGAACTTTAGTACCTTTTTAGCGAATGGACTCCACTTTTGCCTGTCGTAGTCTGCGCCATGGTGAGTAACCATAACCTTCATACCAAGTAATCGTGCTAACGGCGTAAACAGTGCAGGTCCTATGGCATGCAAATGCACAATATCTGGTTTTACAAAAAGTCTGGCATAAATAATCGCGATAAAGGTATGCAAGAAGGTTTCAAGCAATTTGTGCCTTAAAGCCCAAACACTAATAACTTCCACACCCTCATATTCATATCGTTTTTGACTTACATAAGGCGAGCGCGCCAGAACCGTAACTTCTGCGCCTTGCCGCACCATTTTAGGGTAAAGCTGTTGGCAATGAGACTCTATCCCTCCCATAACATCAGGAATACCGCGTAGACCTATTGCGCATATCTTCATAAAACTAATCCGTTGTAGTTAATAGTGCTAACTGGTTTCTAAAACTATAACGCGCTTTTGCAGGCGCAGTATTGCCTAAAGAAACGCCTATCAAAATTGCGAAGAATATTAGCCCTTCTATATTCCATAGCGGCATTGTTGCTAAATTCATTGTTAGAAAACCAATCAAAGAGAGTGGTAAGATTTTTGACAAGCGTTTGTCTCTTACACCAGCCGTAATAATCAAAGAATACGAGCATAGGAAAAGAAACGAGAACAGCCCTATGTATCCGTATTCATAAAAGTAAGAAACATACGTATTATGTGCGTAATGCTTAAAAACGCCATTCCACGCCTCTGGTCCATAACCAAGCAATTGTTGAAGTAAGTCTGAATTTGTCAGCGCATCTATATATTGGCTCCACAAATATACTCTTGAAGACATAATGTCTTTCTCAGCTTCAGTAAAATAGGCAGGCGCTTTAAATATTAGGTCTAAGTTCGACGCTAACATTCCGACGTCGGCAAACCTTTCTCTCATCGTAAATGAAAGAGCCACGAAAACAAAAATAAGGAACATTGAAACCACTGTTAAAACAGGGGCTTTTTGGGAAGGCTTCAAACGTTGCTCTACTAACGAATAATAGAAGATTGCAGCAATAGGTAAAATTGTTAACACTGCAGTTCTGTAATTAACGAGTATGAGTAGGAAAACCGCTATCGTAAAAAGTGTGGTTCGAAACCTAATAGTATTTCTTTCTGTTAACCCTAGTACAAAGATGAAGCTAACTATTATCATAGAAAAAGCTGCTTCGTGATTGTAGCCGCCAATATAGCTTGCCGAGCCATCGTTCTCTGTCGCTTTCACTTCGCCAAGTACTATAGACAGCACTTGCATTGTTACAGGCATAAAAAAGCACACCAATAGCTTTTTAAAGGTAACACTGTGACCTTGAGCCCTTACAGATAAAAATATAGCCCCAGTTAACACCAAGAAATAGCACCATTTAACTAATACATTTATAGTGCCTGGAATCAACATGTTAACAAAGCCACTCATTGCAATGGCAAGAAAAAGAAAGTAGAAAGGAAGTAGTTTACGTAAGGTAAATACTGCAAACGGTAAGAAGAAAAGCCCAAGCCCTGCAACCGATATACTTGAAAGCGCATTTATAGAAAAACCCGCTATCAAAGAAGGGTACGTAAT
>NYZO01000097.1 GCA_002687185.1 archaeon
AAGAAATAACCATGTCAGTGCTTGCTACATGGAGATTAAGAGGGCTAAATACGTTCAGTATGCTGAGAGTAAACCTCAGCAGCTAAACGCATACACAAAAAAGATACCTTTATATATAGACCTAATATCTCCAACCATTATAATGCAACCTATGATGCCTCCTTCTGGTCCGATGCCACCACCCGGTGCTATGCCGCAACCAGGCGGTCAACCGATGGGCCCGCCACCAGGATTTAATCCGGCACAACCGCCAGAGATGTCAAAGGAAGTAAAGAAGCGACTAAAACAATTAAAACAGAAATTAGACAAATTCAAGAGAGCTGTTCTATTAAAATATAAGAAGGACGTAGTCGGCATAACATTATTACCACCACCACCACAAAACCCGCAGGAACAATTAACTGACGAGCAGAAAAAAGCTCTATCAAAAGAGATTCCAGTATTAGTTCTAGTACAGTATAAACCTAACAAAAAAACTAATTTTATGACTTATATTAAATCTTTAGAAGAGAACTTAAACAGGATTGCAAAAACAATTGATCCAAAAATTATACCTAGAAGCATGGACATAGAAGAATTAAAAGAGAGTTGCCTAGACCAAAAGTATGATATGTTACGTGCTCTGGCAATGTCTGCGCCAATATATGACCCTAAGGATACTATTGCGGCGTTCAAGATTTCAGAAGTACACAAGAGCATGGTTTTACAAAAGTTTGAGAAATATATCGTAAGTTATGTTGCTGCCGGCTCGTTATTCAGAGGAGATAAGAAATCTAATGATATTGACGTGTACGTCGTAGTTGATGATACTGACGTTAAGAAAATGAGTAGGTATGAACTAAAAGAAAAATTAAGATCTATTATCGTAACCATGGGCTTTGATGCTGCACGAATCACGCGAGTTGATAAACAGTTCCACGTCCAAACTTATATACTGACTGATTTCTGGGATTCGCTAAAAGACGCGCATCCTGTAATATTTACATTCTTACGGGACGGTGTGCCGTTGTATGATCGAGGAGTGTTCATGCCTTGGAAGTTACTTCTAAAGATGGGACGGATCAAACCTAGTTCTGAAGCGATTGATATGCACATGGATCTAGGCGAGAAATTACTCGAGAGAACTAAAGCTAAATTATTAAGCATAGTATCAGAAGATATTTATTATGCATTATTAAACCCGTCCCAAGCAGCTTTGATGTTGTACGGTCTAACACCGCCGACACCTGCAGAAACAATACAATTAATGACTGATATATTTGTCAAAAAAGAAAAGATACTAGAACAAAAGTACGTAGATATGCTACAAAGTGTTAGAACAAGTTATAAGAAAATTGAATATAGAAAGATCAAAGAATTAACAGGCGCTGAAGTAGACTCATTTTTAAAGAACGCTGATAGTTATTTGAAACGTATTAAGAAACTGTTCAAACAAATTGAGACCAAAGCCGAGAAGAAAAGTTTTGAAGAAATATACGATTCATGTGTAAGCATAACAAAAGAAGCAATGGAAGTGTATGAGCTAAAAGTTGGGAAGCAACTAGAAAAACAATTCGAGACATTTGTTAACGACCAAAATTTTGCGTCAAGCCTCGCAACAACACTTAAAGAATTAGTCAAAGCAAAAAAAGATGCTAAATTAACTAAAGCAGAAATTGAGAAGGCCAAAAAAGATGGCCGAGTATTCATTAAATCCATGATCGAAATTGTTCAACGAAAGAAAGGGATAGACTTGAAGAAAGCAACTGTGCGTGTTAAGTACGGAGACAAGTTCGGTCAATTAACGTTCATAGGTAGTACTGTGTTTGTACAAAAAGATACTGGCGTCAAAACTAAAGGTATCATGAAAGCGAAAGTTACATCAAAAGGACGACTCGAAAAACTAACAAAATCAAACCTAACAGAACTACAAAATACACTCGAGAATACAACGTCGTTTGAGAAGGCCGCGTTAAGCGCCACAATGATGAAAGATTTGAAAGATATTTTTGGTAAGGATTGGAGTCTAATCGTAAATTAAGAAAAGTTTATAAAACAGGCTTGACAAAACATATAACTATGAAAGCAACAATTATTAATTTCAGACGATCAAGACATCATCAAAAAATGAACCAATTGATTTTGTCAATGCCGCAAATTGATTCTATTGAGAAAGCTAAAGAATTTGTCGGAAAAGATGTTACGTTCAAAACTCAAACAGAAAAAGAGATTAAAGGGAAAATTCGAGCAACACACGGCAATAGCGGTTGTGTACGGGCATTGTTTGAGCGCGGGATTCCAGGACAGGCATTAGGGCAAAAGTTAGAGGTTTCAAATGGCAACGCTTAGAAAAGGTAAATGTTATAGACATATTACAAGACCTTATACACGAAAAAGTAAGTTTCAGAAAAAAGGTTATATTAAAGCTATCCCAAATAAAAAAGTTGTTCGATTTGATATGGGAGAGGCAACCAAGAATTTCGGGTTTGAAGTTACTATAGTTTCTAAAGTACCGCACCAGATTAGACATAATGCGTTAGAATCAGCAAGACGAGTTATAAACAAAGAATTACAAGATGGAGCAGGGCTTATTGGTTATCATTTGAAGTTACGTACGTATCCGCATCAAGCTTTACGCGAGAATAAAATGTTGTCAGGAGCACATGCTGATAGGTTGCAGACTGGAATGGCACACTCGTTCGGGAAAGTTGTGGGTATTGCAGCAGTAATTAAACGTGGACAGAAAATATTTAGTGC
The DNA here is from genome assembly GCA_002687185.1 of archaeon. Lineage (GTDB taxonomy): Archaea > Nanobdellota > Nanobdellia > SCGC-AAA011-G17 > GW2011-AR20. Next base: position 2,737 of record NYZO01000097.1, read on the forward strand.
AAGAGTTGATAAGGAGAATTTAGAGCTTGCTAAACGTGCATTGCAAAAGGCTGTTCCAAGGTTGCCAGGCACGTATACGATTACTGCACAGAAGGTTGCTAGTTAGTTTCATCGTCTTTTTAAACCGTGATTGATTGGAAAAACATAAACAAAATGTTAAATTTATCAGATAACTTAGATGTTAATGCTGCTTTATTTAAAGATTCAACCGATACGATTTTACTTCCGAATTATAGTCTGAAGAATGATTCTTATATTGGATACGTGGCATCATATAAACCTGATCATATCCTTGAACCAGGTATCGTAGGAAAAGATATGGGATGCGGGACGCTGTTAGGCACGTTTGAAGATAAATTAGCTGATTTAGAATATACAGTGAACAATCTTGCCACCCATTTAATGGGGAAATTTTCAGGCCTAGGAATTCTTGGCGAAGGTCAACATTTTATAACATTTTATCAAGTCAAAGATTCTTTTACTGATGATTATGAAATTGGGAAAAACGTAGTAATTATACATAGTGGGAAAGGAAACCTTGCAAATGAAAATGGCTTAGATATAGATGAATTAAAAAATTATCAAAGCGATGTCAAATTAGCAAAAAGAAATCGTTTCAAATTGTCTGAAATAACTCAGGAATATTTCAAAAACCGCATCACTATTAAATTAGATGCGCCCCACCATTTTATTGAGAGAGATGATGAAAAATTAATTTATCGTAGAGGCGCAGTAAAAGTTTTACCAGGTAACCGATCAACGATCTGTTCTTCGATGAATGGAGATGCCATATTAGTTACTGCATCTGATAAGATTAAAAATCTTAATTTCTCACTCCCACATGCAACAGGAAGAAAAGTTTCAAAAGAAGCTGCAAGAAAAGAAGAATTTTATCTTAATGGAGATCCGATAGGAGTTTATCTTCCGACAACATTGGATGCTGAAAATTTGAACGATGTCCTTCCACCAAATTTCCGATCTTTATATGATATTATGGGAAGAATCGAGGATTATATTTCAATCGATGTAATATTTTCACCAATAGCATCAATTATGATTTAACTCTTCTTCTTCGCTCAAAAGTTATATTCGTTCCTTTTTCCACTATGCGGCGATCTTTTGTTCTTGGATGGTCTGGCCTATAATATTTTGATTTTTCAGGCTCATTTTTGTGAATGTTTTTTTGAGTTGAAACAGATTTATAGCCGACAATCCCGAGTCTAGAATCATAAGGATTGTTTGTAATAAGTAAATGCCTCTTTACTGTATGATTGTGTTTATTTTTTACGCTGATATGCATATGAGGTAATCTATGTTTACCTATAGGATGAATGCCTGGCAGATTCTTCCCATGTTCAAAATCAGGTTTTCTATATTTGGGTTGGTTGTTATGATCACGCTCGTTGTTGATATAGTCCATGATTCCATCTAATTCCCACCTTGAAACCCAAATATCTTGTCCATTATATTTCTCATCAAATATTTCTTTTACCCTTTTTGAATAGTATCCTTTAAGTTTACCCTCCAAATTATCTGTATGGACTGAAAAAAATATCGACAATAACACTAAGAACATGCCTAAAATATATCTTATTGCTAACAAAGATCCAGATACCCCAATAAAAGCACCTGTAATTTTAGGTTGTGTTCCGATTAATACAACGACACCTAATATAAATAAAACAATACTGATAATGCGTCTATTTTTTATATTAACGTACATTTTATTGTTTCCATTTTAAAAAAGTATAGATTAGTACTTAATAAATATTATTTAACTCTTTGTCCCCACTCCCTAAAAATAACGTTTGAAATAAGAACCTATATAAATCCACGCCTGTTTTTCTTGAAAGAGGTTGATACATGGCAAACATAAAATGGTTCTCAGAGATTTCTAACAAGGACGTGCCAATAGTTGGTGGCAAAGGTGCTAGTCTAGGTGAGATGTACAATGCCGAGTTTCCAATACCACCAGGATTCTGTGTTACTGCTAACGCGTACAAACGATTCGTACAAGAAAATAACTTAACAAAACCGATTAAAGAATTATTAAAAGATTTGGACGTAAATGATAGTGCAACACTACAAAAAACAGCTAAAGAAATCCAAAACTTAATCAAAGAAGCTCAACTACCAGAACAATTGCAAACAGACATTCTAGAAGCGTACGAAGATTTAAACGTAAACAATAACGTGTTCAAAGATTTGAAAGGGACAGCGTTAGATATTTTACATATAAAACAAAGCAAACCATACGTTGCAGTTAGATCGTCTGCAACAGCAGAAGATTTGCCGGACGCGTCGTTTGCAGGCCAACAAAAAACATTCTTGAACATTAAAGGAAACGATAGATTATTGGTTGCGGTTTCTGGTTGCTTTGCGTCACTGTTCACTGCTCGTGCTATTTATTACAGAGTTAAGAAAGGGTTTGATCATATGCAAGTTGCTTTGTCAGTAGTTGTACAAAAACAAATACAGTCTGAAGTGAGCGGGGTTATGTTTACTGTAAACCCGTCTAATAACGACGAGAATGAGATCGTGGTTGAGGCTGGGTTTGGCTTAGGTGAAGTTGTTGTGGCTGGCGCAATCACTCCGGACCATTACATTATTGATAAATCAAAAGAGGAAATTATCACAAAAGACGTGCGCGAACAATCTTGGAAACTGTCACTTGATGAAACATTACTAAAAACTATGAAAAGAAATTTGACGCCAGACACTGCAAAACAACAAAAATTACCGGACAGTAAAATTTTAGAGCTAGCTGAAATCGGAAAGAAATTAGAAGAACATTACAAAAAACCACAAGATATTGAGTTTGCTTTGGAGAATCATCGCATGTATATAGTACAGTCAAGGCCTATTACCACTTTAAAAAAAGAAGAAGCTAGTACTAGTGAAGAAAATAAACATGAAGAAAAACCAAATGAAGTTGAATCTATGGTAGGTGAATCGCAAGAGCAATTGTTAAAGGGACTTGCTGCAAGTCCTGGTGTTGTGTCTGGCCCTGTACGTATATTAGCTGACGCAACTGAGATTGATAAAGTAAAAAAAGGTGACGTGTTAGTTACAAAGATGACGAATCCTGATTACGTTCCTGCAATGGAGCGTGCGATTGCCATTGTAACAGACGAAGGTGGTTTGACCAGTCACGCCGCAATCATAAGCCGCGAATTAGGCATCCCTGCTGTTGTTGGAACCTTGGAGGCAACTAAAAAACTAAAAGAAGATCAAATAATAACCATAGACGGGCAAAACGGATTAGTATTCGATGGCAAAGCACAAACCGCTTCAAAACCTGTAGAAGAAACACAAGAACACACCCACGAAGAACACGCACAAGTTTTAACCGCAACTAAAGTGTACATGAATTTAGGCGAACCAGATAAAATACCTGAATACAAACACTTAGATTTTGATGGGATAGGGTTAATGAGAATTGAATTTATTGTAACGTCAGATGTTAAAGTACATCCTAAATTATTACTGAAGAACAACGAAGGTGAGAAGTATACGAACAAGCTAGCAGAAGGGATCGGGCAAGTTGCTAAAGCTATTTCACCTCGACCGTTAATTGTTCGCTTTTCTGATTTCAAATCAAATGAGTATAAGAATCTAGAAGGAGGCGCTGAGTTTGAGCATGATGAGTCTAATCCTATGCTTGGCTGGCGAGGAGTTTCAAGATATATTAATGACGAGTTTAAGGACGTGTTTAAGTTAGAATGTGCAGCTATTAAGAAAGTACGTGAAGAGGGTTCTGAAAATGTTCATGTTATGTTGCCGTTTGTTCGAAATGTGCCTGAAGTAAAAACTTGTTTAGGTATAATGGAATCTGTTGGACTGAATAGAAGTTCTAATTTCAAGATTTACTTAATGGCTGAGGTTCCTAGCATGGCATTTATTCCGGAGAAATTTGCGCAACTTCCAATTGATGGTATATCTATTGGATCTAATGATCTAACTCAAATGGTTCTTGGAGTTGACCGCGATTCTGCTCTGTTAGGCCGTGCTGGTTATTTTGATGAGCGAAATGAAGCGGTGTTAGCTGCGATTTTGTCACTGCTCAAAGGGTTTAAGGCTGCCGGTAAAACCGTGTCAATTTGTGGTCAAGCGCCAAGCCAATATCCAGAAATTGTAGAATTCTTAGTTAAAAATGGAATTGATGCAATATCAGTTAATCCGGACGTAGTTGATAAAGTGCGGGAACAAATTGCAGTCATTGAGCGAAAGATTTTATTGGACGAGGCAAGAGATAAGAAATAGAAACTATTTAGATTTCGTTTTCCAAGAAAAGAATTTTCCAGGTTCTTTTACATAACTAAGGATTGGAGTTTTAGATCCAAATTTATCGTATAATCCTTTAATACCAAACCATGTACCTGCTGCAACCAAATAGGGCAAACCATGATTCTCTATGGGGCCTGAATTCACTAAAGGTTCAAGAAATTCTACTGATCCAATTAAATCTCCAAGAGCTCCTCCAGTCATTTGGAAATAATTATGCATCAGTATACAGACGTCTTGGATACCGCTATAGACTCCATCGCGGGCAAGTGCTCCAGCCATTGATGACCATTCTTTCATCCCTTCAAAATAATTAGCAATCCCCAAAGTCCCAACATAAAGACTTAAAGCTTGTACCCAGCGTGTATCAGCCATAGGCTCGAGTCCTTGTGCGTATTTATCATCTCCTGGAAGCCAATTAAAAGGTACAATTGGCCAGTCTCCTGGGATAAGGCCTCGTATGGCAAAAGCACCAAGATATCCATATCCAAAAGTCCCAAGATCGAAAGCTGCACTGAGCCTGTCCCCTTCACCCAATAGACCAATGTTTAATATACTATGGCAAGCAACGGAATAATAAATCCCGGCATACAACCCCGAGTACCATAGTTCGGTAACAAAATTATTTCTTAGTCGGTCGCGCCAAGATCTTTTAGGTTTTTTCCCTTCTGTTACCTCAGCCTTTTGATCCTCGGTTCTTTCTCTTTTTATTCCTTGAAAAGACTTCCTTATATTATTCGCAAACGGGGGTAAGGCTTCGTCTAATATATTGTCCAACCGTGTCATACCTATAGAGTAACAACTATTCTTTAAAAGGCTTTCGTTTTCTTCCTATTTCTTTTTAAAGAGACTAAAGTGTCACTATCTATTATTTACTTAGTGAGAGTGACAAAAAGAAAAGTTTAAATACGACGAATTCTAACCTATAGATACAAATTAAAGATCTAAAATGGTATTATTCACAGCGTATTCAGTGTATTCAAAGCATATAAGGCCACGCATAAAACGCGGAATTGACCGAATATGTGACACAGTAGGAAACAGTATGCCAAAAACAGGTGCAACGATACAAGGAGTTAGACACGCAATTAAACCAGCAGCAACAGGTGTTGGAACAATTTACGTGTTCCATCAAGCAGGACAAATTGCACAAAAAATAAACGATTTATATCAAGTAGTATTACCTAAAACTGCAGAAATTGACAATAAAATAGGAGAGACAATAACAAAGGTTCCTGCCGGAGATGTAATACTTAAACCAGAAGAATTTAAGGGTAAGTTTTGGAGCAAAGTATTTGGAATTGAAGCTAAAGATCAAAAGCAATTTAGACAAGAACGAAACATACCAGAACCAACCTATATACAAGAACAAAGCACACAAGACAAATGGGAACAATACCAAACTATACAAACAGACGATAATAAACCAATAGCAGACAAATTTGATCAAATTGGATATACATTAGGCGGAGCAGAACTACTATTAGCACTAACAATAGGCGGAGCTGCTACGGTAATCAACCATAAACGATATAAAAAGAATAAACTAAACCTAGAACAAACGATATCGGAGGAACAACCAAAATGAAAATAAACGTATGCACGCTAACTGAGCCTGTCACGTGTCAAGAGAATCAAGCTATTATAGAAGTTGCAAAGATACTCAAAGAAAAGCGAATTAGACACGTTGTAGTGTTAAACAAGAAATATCCAGTAGGAATGCTTGCAAGCGTTGATATTGTTAACCGAGTTGTTGCTGAAAATAAAGATCCAAAGAAAATACTAGCAAAAGATGTAATGACAACGCCGCTTGAAGTAATAGATGAGCAAGAAGAATTACAAAAAGCGTACATCGCAATGATGAAAAAAAATACGTTCTCATGCCCAATAGTTAATAAAAAAAATGAATTTATAGGGATGCTCCCGTTTGTTGAAGTAATCAAACACTTAGAACTAAAAGATTAATATGGTATCAAACGCAACACGATCGATCGCAAGCTGGATGTTTGTTAAAAAACCGGACCTAGAAGATTTGCTAGGCCAAGCACTAGAACATAAACAACTAAGACCAATTATTGAAGAAAAAGGATACAACGAAACTAAACGAGATATTAAAGGCTATCTACAAGACGCATATAACGAACATAAACATTTGCTTACAAGCGCTACACTATCAGACCGAGTGGATAAGTTGTTAGCACCAGTAGGATTATTCTCAGATTATACAAAACTTGCAGGAGGGTTTGGGTACGGTATAGGGACAGTTAAAGAACTAATTGAGGCGGTTCCTAAAATATACCACAATATCCAATATCTACGAAAAACAAAACGATGGTGGGACGTAATTGAAAACGCAGGGTTAGAGTTTTTATCATGGTTTGTTCCTGGAGGATCTACAATTGACTTATTAAACCACTACATCAATCAGTCATCACGGTATATTGTAGACGAGGGTGTGCACAGATTCATTGAACAACGCTACTTAACTAAAGATAAAAGTCCAGCCAAAATAGTAGACATGGTAGGATACAACGGATCTCTTGCAAAAAGACAACGAGAGAAAAATACCAAGAAAAGAAATGTAGGAGGGTTAGGAAGTCCTGTGGGTGCGTTAGCATAATGGTTCACTATACAGTAATAAATCGTAAGCTTTATATAGGAGTAGACACATAGGATAAATAAGGAAAAATGGTAACACTTGAACAAGTTATGGACACTGGCAATGCACAATATGCCCCAGCTTTAGACGATATTAAAGAAATAGTTTCTGCCGATAGGGCATATGCGAAGTTAATAACGAAGATAGGCAATTTAAATCATCCTGATAGGGAAGTAGTTGAAGGATTTGAGAACATCCAAACTTTAATGGCTGCGGAAGGTGAGAAGACACTTGCCGAGGCTCAAGGAATGATTGACCAGCGGTATATACGACACATTGTAGCAGATATTATTGAAAACATTTATGGAGTTAGACGTCAAGCGAGAGATGGTGAGGCAGAGGATAATCAAGGATTATTAAACGGTTCTATAACAGTACTTGAATATAATCAAAGAGACATACAAAGAGAAAGAGCAATGAGAGATATGAAAAATAAAGCAAATGAACCTTATCTAGGTTGGAGCAATGAAGTAATAACGGATATCTCTCGTATCACTGGATGGCGGACATCAGAGGTGTTAGAACAAATTAAAGCATATAGCGCAATGCAACCACAACAAACGGCTGTCGCGCCTCCAACACCTACACCTGAAGCAACAGAACAACCGGCTCAGGCAGAAGTAGCCACACCTGAGGCTCAAGAAACAGATCAACCTGCACCACTTAGGGTAGAAGAACCTGTTCAACCGACTGTAACAGTACCTCCTCAACCTAATGTAGAAGAACCAGATCAACCAACTGTGACAACTAACCAACCAGGAGCTGAAGACACTACTCCTGAAGTAGCAGCGGACGGAATTGATACAACAGGCGAGACAAACCCTACTGAAGAGGAAGCAGCTACATAGTTATTTCTTTATCCGCATATGCTGTTTTTTCTCAAGAAACGTTTGAATTGTATTAACTAAATCAGTAGCGCGTGTAGTATGTTTATCAAATTCAAGACCAGATATTTTTTTAATCTCGCGATGAGTGATTTTCTTAGATAAACTATACAAATCCTCAATTGTTTTAATATGACGTTTATGTAATAACCCTTTTTTGACCATCTTCTCCTGCATCATTGCCCCTACTTGACTCGGACTAGGTGGTACTTCCCCAAGAATCATTAAAGCGCTATGACATGCGTTAATCGCTGCCCAATACAAGTCAAGTGCGCCATTTAACACTTGGTCGCGTGCCTTAAACAAACCAGTAGGAGCCATAGTGAAATAAGTATAAACTGCTTCACGAGTTGGTCTAATACGACCCTGATCCAATAACGCTTGCAACGGATCAAAAAAACCAGTGTCAACTAATGCAATTGAACTGCGTAAAATGTTAATAGCAACCGGGTCGCCTGCACGAACATATTCCCAAAACGATGTAAGCCGCATTGTCTGTACATGGATTCGTGGATCAATGTCAACGATTGATTTCTCAACAATGATTTTATACGTTTGGACTACGTCTGGTTCGAGCACCATACGAACATCATCTAAGACAATAAGCATGTCAATATCTCGACTTTTCTTTTTGGTTACTGTTGAGCCAAACACTGTAATAACTGAAATGAATGTATTAAATTCTTTATAGATCTCTTTGGCAAATTTCCGTGCAATGTCAAATTCAGCCTTAGGAACTTGATACGGTGTTGAACGTGATTGTTTATTAACACGGAATTTCAATTATGATCCACCTCTTTTTGTATTATACACCTTATCTTTTAAATAGTTATTCAATTTGGACACCAGACCAGAAACTAAACGCGCGCTGATCTTCAGGCATGCCTGCGTCTGGTGAATATTTCCCGACCACGTAATTTGGGCGCATGCCGCCTCCAGTTAAATACGAATCTTTTACATCGCCCCAAGTGCGAGATCTATATACAGGCGAGTGGAAATGTTTCATACCACCAACCATAGCTTGGATGTCTTGGTGACCTGGCTCAATTATCATAGGGCCTTTGTAGCCACCCTCCTGCATTTTTTTAATGAACGGGCCGAACGGTGCGTTACCTTCCCCTGGCGTTAAATGCTCATCATCGAAACCGAAATTATCAGTTAAGTGTACATGACCAATTGCTTTTGCTTTGTTTAGACCCTCAACTTTTTTGATCATCCATTTATCAAAATCTTTGTCTGAGCCTTTGAAATATTTACGCCAAATGTTTGCGTGACCTATATCAAACGTTGCACGGATGCGATCTTCAGCTATTTTTTTTGCTTTAGTGTCAGTTAGTTTACCGTCGTAGTCAGGGTTCTTTTTGCCTTTATCGCTTTCTTGGCCAGTGATTTTTTGTAGATCTTTTTCACGGAGACGAGTTACCATCCTGTCACGTGACTTTACTATTAAATCTTTTAACTCATCAGGGTGACTACCATAGCCTGTGTCCGGCCAAATGTTTTCAGGGGCAATGAACAGTGGATTATCAAGTTTTTGCTCTTTTTCTTTATTATATGCATAAATTGCAGCGCGGGCTATACCGTCAGTTGAGCGTTTGACGCCTACGTCAGCAATGTCTTTAACATTTTGGATTTTTCGCTCTGTGTCTGCTAACTGTCGGCCTTGGCTTAGGCTCATGTCGTCGTATACTTTTTCTTCTGCTCGCATCTCTTTGAGTTGTTCTTGTAGGAACGCTAATGGATTTTCTTGAACATCAATTCCGCGTTCAGGCAATTGTTTTAAAACATCAGGTGACGGATAGAGGCCGCGTTCCTTTAAACTTTGAACTATTTCACCGTCGATTTTATCACGGTTAACGCCGGGCTGATTTCGTCTTTCGGAATATCTTTCTTCTATTTCTTCAAAATCTTTACGGCGTTGTACAGCCCCCTTAATTTGGCTGCGCCAGCGCATAGCGTCTGCTCGGTATAATTCTTTTTGTTGTTCTAAATATTTTTTATAGAATTTGACACCGTTATAAGTCTCGCCTTCGATAAACTCCTTTCCGTCCCTTTTAGCTTCCGCTCGAGCTTCGTCTTCTAATTTTTTATAAGTGACAGTTTCAAACTCAATTTCTCCATCTTCATTGCGCTCATAAACGTCGTACTTATATTTATCCTTTTTGATGATAGTTTTTTCTTTATCTGTGTATTCAAATTTAGGGCGTGAAATAGGTGTGTCTTTTCGAAGATTCATAATCTCGCCAGTCTCCTCGTCTGCTAATGTGATTTGGCCGCGTTCTTCATCGCTAAAATGCCCTTCAAAACCTTCTTTCTTATAATTAGACACAGGGCGCGGGAACTCGCCAGTATGAAAAGTGATAGATCCACCGTCAGTTGTGTCAGCTGCAAAATCAACTGCGCGTTTAATCTCGTTTAATGCTTGCTCTTGAGCTTCAGGCACAAACCCTTGCTCGGTTCTTCCAGACAAGCCGCTAACACCAACAGTTGCGTGAGTGGACAATGTAACATCGTTGAGTTTAGCCAAATGTCGTATGTTTTGTCGCTGCTCTTTGCCGTACATCTCAGGAGTGGTTGAGCCTTGTTGCATGTTACCTTTGCCAGAGCCAGTAAAACCTAACTCAACATGTTTTGCGCCCTGAAAAATTCTAGTTTTCAAACTTTCTAATTGGTCTTGGAACGGAGGTGTTGAGATCCCTATATAATCCGGATTAAGCTTAATAGGCTCGTCTTTTCCGTTCTGGTCCATTGCATGAAAATAATTATCTGCCATGATATTTCTCGCGTTTTTTCAAGTGATCGTCTAAATGACTTTTGGGTTGGCTGCTCGATGTACCGGTTATCTCTGGTTTGCTGTCTTTGTATGCGTCGTGTTTTTTGTCTAGATAAGTGCTATCAGCGTTATAAGTGGTGCTTTTTGATTCTGTTTTATATAAATCTTTCTCAGTAGCTTGGTCTTGACTTGATGGAGTAGGAGTTTGTGCGACTGACTGTTCCAGGTTATGTTCAGTTGGTTGCACGCTTCTATGTTCTTGTATTGGTGCTCGTCGTATTTGTTGTTCTAGTCCAGGACCTGTTGCACGATTTTTTGAAAGTAATGCCTGCTGTTTCGCTGTCTTTAACATACCTTTCAATTTAATACGTATTTTTTTTTGTTCAGGTTTCTTATCGTCTAGCTGTGGCAAAATTCTCAAGATCTCGCTCACTAGTACGTCTGGCTCTAATTTCTCTAATTTTTCTATGAGCTCGTCAACGTCTACCATGCGAGTAACCCGTGCACTTTCTTGAAAATATCGTACGCGATCCAAGCCTGGAGTTTAGCGTCGCCTAATGATTTTTTACTGTCTTGGCCTTTCTTATAATCGTTACTTTTTTTCGCTGCTGGTGTTACCATAGATTGGAAGCTTTTGAAAACTGACGAGATTGGTGTGAACATTGACGGTTTCTTTGTAGGCTTCTCGTCTTCTTTATTCTTTTTAGGTTTGACCATCTCAGCCTCGTCCAGATAATGTTTGAGGTCGTCTTTTAATGAATCCATAGCCTCTTTGACCGAGTTTATGAGGTCGAAATCTTCCATCTCCACTTCTTTTTTATACTCTTGGATTTGATCATACGTTAACCCGTAGCTCTTCATGTGCATAACAACTTTACCTGCATGGATTGCGCTTCGTTGCTGCTCTTGTTGGAACGCCATCATTGGTCTAACGACGTGGTCTAATTGCAATAGAATACATGGGAAATAAACAGTGCTTTTAAAGTTAGGATTTTTCTCAACTGCTGCTTTGAGTGCTTCTGGAGTTTCTGGGAAATCGCCTTTAACAGCCATGAGCTCAAGCTCAATTACTGATGATTCAAACGAAGTTACTAGTTCCACGTGATCTTCTTGAGACATTTGAAGTTTCTTTACGTTCTTTAAATGTGGTTTGATCCAAGCCATATACATCCTAATAGTATTATAGTGTTGTCTTAGATATTTGACCAAAAAACTACGCCTTGTACTAATCTCTTTGTAAGTTTTAGTTCGCCAGGTCATGAACTGTAATAGTTTTCTCTTTAAAGCGTTCTTGACAGTATTATTAGTGCCTTTGATAGCGTTCACTTCTTTATTGATGTCTTTTTCTGATTCGGGCATGACTGAGAAAAATAAGTCAGGTAAAGTAACAAAATTTACTGTTCGGGCCATGCCATATATAGATGACGGATTCTCGCCTCCACCCTCAACCATAGACGTCCACATGTCTTTTAGCGAATTGTCAGCGATCCGGACTTTTTCTAAATCTGTGCCGGTTTTTTTCTTACCGTTCTCGTCTTTGAATTCGCTATCTTTGTAGTACGTTAACCGCTCATCTAAGATACGTAGTTCTCGGACCATTTTGAAGACGTCTCTAATCATCTGACCGATTGTGGCCATAAAAGTTGAAATCCTGTCTTGCTGTATAGCTTTTCTTTGTTCTTGGTTGCCGAAAAAAGTAGAGCTCTCAGTTGCTGTGAAAACGTCTCTAATCTTTAAAACATTCGGGAAACCGACCCCTGACGGGTACTCGCCCTTGAAGAAATCAATGAACCAAAAATAATAGGCTTCAACGTTTGATTGCATGTCCTCAACTTCGACGTAATAACGACTAGCGTGCTTGCCTAGAATATTCTCCTCTCTCTGTAGATTTTCCATAACTACTTAGAATTTTAGGGGTTGTAGCTTTAAAGCTTTTGTTAGCACTTGGGAATCGTAAAAGGAATCTTTTGAATATGAAACGTTTAAATAATCAAGGATTATAATTCGAATATATGAAGAAGAAAATTATATTCCTCATCCCAATCTTAGTTTTTATAGACGCAATATCAAAATGGCTTGCTATCGGTGTTGATAAGGAACTCATCAAGAACTTCTTTTTCCTACGCTATACTGAAAACCCTGGGGTGATTTTCGGGATTTTTGCCAATAATAAACTCATAACAATATTACTACCAATGATACTAATCGTTTACTTGTTCTATCATATAATAAAAGAGAAAGAGACGTTACTGATTACAGGGTTTGCGTTAATGGTTTCTGGACTCGTAGGTAATTTATTAGATAGATTTATCTACGGCTTTGTAATCGATTTTATCTATTTTAAAATTTATCCTAAATATGCAATCTCATGGTTCAATTTAGCAGACGCGTTTGTAGTTATAGGATTAGGGTTAGCGTTGTGGTCTTTAGCTAATCCTGAGAAGCATACTCGATCTCAAGGTTTGAAATAGTAATCATTTGTTCCTCAGTACTGTAAAATCGTACAGGAATTAATATCTCTTTTTTTCCGTACGCAGAAAATTGTTGAATAAATTTTGTTAATTCTTTTTCTATGGATACAGATTGATCATTCTCTATTAACACTTCAATTGCATCCTCACCCCTGCCAATTACCATTGTCACTTTGCCTGAAGATGTTCTACCGCTATGCTGCACAGACATCGGCACAGAAAACTCAGCAGCTCGCTCTTGCATCTGTTGTTCATCAAGACCATCAACTTTAGACCCGACTAGAATAACACCAGAGGTAAGCGTGTTAAGATCAATTGCACCATTACCTAACTGTCCACCAAACAGTTGGAACGCACCGCCGCTAGAACTAAACTTCGCTTGTTTTCCTTCACCTGCATTATAAATAGCCGTAATACTTGGATGATCGTTTGCAGTAAACATAACAACACCTAATTCGTCATCGTTAACCGTTAAATCTTGTTGTTTAGATTGTGTTGGAGTATGAACTGTCCAAGCATTCTTTTGGCTGATCATGATCATGTCATTTGATTGATCACCTTCAAAATCAAAATTTAAACGTACAGAATAAGGCTCATTTGCAATGAAAGTATAATCAACTGCACCGCGCGATCCTTGACATCGGATTACTTTCTTATGAGGATAGTCTAACTCTAATGAACACTCACCTTCCACATGATTTAAGACATCTAGACCGTCATTTTGGATATGTAAATCAAAGCCTGCATGCAAAGGATAAATCAAATCACCGTCAATTTTTAAACCATAAATCCCGCCACGTCTCTCAAACAAAACGTCATTATTTAGTATGTTTAGATCTTTATCAACCGTTAACACAGGAAGTACAGGTAACCTAAGAGAATCATCGTTAACTACCTCAAACAAAATAGTTTCTTCTGTACCCTTTTCAACGAATAGATCTATACTACACGTTTTATCATCTTCAGAGATCAAATATTGTATAAAAGGTTCATTAGTAACTGTATTAATCACTCGAAGAGTATCGCAACTTAGACCGATATTTTGTACAGATATAGTAATCCACTCAGATCGAGGTTTACTTAAATGGTCAATAATTGATTGCTCTGTGCCCTCAAACTCTAAATCAAAGTTTGCGTTTATTAGGTTAGTGCCAGTTGGGAGCTTGATTGTGAATGCTTCTGTAGTTTGGCCAGAAATAGTGTTTACAACTAACCCGTCTGTCAAAAACTGTTCATGAATTAATTCTTCTTGTGATTGTACATCCTCAATTTCTAATTGCTTTACATAAACTAAACCGTCAATTTCTAAATGGAGATTATACACGCCTTGTTCAAATATTTCTTCACAAGAGAGGGTTACTGTAAAAAGTTCATCTATAGTGACTTGGTTTTGTTTGTTCATACAAACTATTTCGTTCCGACTGTCAATAAGAGTTAGTTTAATGTTTTGGATAGTTACTTCTGTGCTAGGATCAATATGTGCGCGTCCAATGAACGGGTCTGTTTCTGCGTCAAGGTTTACTTTGATGTTTGATACAAAAAATGGTTCTGTTAAGCTTGAGCGGACGTTTCCCTCTTCGTCGAGCAATTCAACTCTAATCTGATGCGGGCCAATATCTGGGCCGGTTGTCACAGAAAATGTATATAGTCTTGAGTCCGCTAATTTTTTTGAATGGACTAATTTTTCGTTAAGATAAACTTTTAGTGTTGACGTTAAATCTAGCGCAGGATCATGATAAAACGAAACTTCTACAGGGATGAGTTCGTTAGTCCCTACTTGAGACGGAAGCTCTACGTGACTAATAAAAGTTGCCTGATCAGACAAAAAGCTTACAGTATAACCAAGGTCAAGATACTCAATCTCGTCTTCACAAGCAAACGGGTTAATTTGCACTTGTAACAGTTCTTTGTCTTGTGCAAAACCTAAAGAAGGATTCAAACCAAACGGCGTATCAACAGCGCACGCAACTTCTTTTTCAACTGATTTTCTATCTCCTAAGTGTGTCAGAGTAATGTTTGTAATCACTGTTGTAAGAGGGAAAGTTAATGTTTTAATTTTCTCGTCTTCTGACGTATAGGCTAAATATAATTTCCTCTCTTGTCTTAAGTCTTGTACAAGGCGATTAGTTTGTCTTGTTAGTTTTTGATTCTCATTGCAAAGATCGTTATCAGGTTTGTTAATATTTATAGTAGTTAATGGATTTCCTTTTAATGTGTAAGAATTTAGAAGCACGCCAGCCATTTCTGTTGAGACTTCATCGTCTTGATAATAATTATTTCTTGCGTTGATTATACTGTCCCCTAAAAGCGCGTGTTCTGAGAGAGAGCAAGCAATTCGACGAGGATATAAAAATTCACTAACATACTTTGAAGTTGTACTTATTGTAGGTTGTGTTGTTTGGGTGAAAGGTGACTGTAGGGTTGGAAGGGAGAGGCCTGCGTGGGGTATATTAAGGAACAAAAAATTATCTTTATCGTTTATAGGTAACGTGCTAATAGTCTTGTCTCTTGACTCAATAAATAATTGGTCGTATTCAATGTTAGACTCTGCATCCACAAATATTAATGCTTGATCTGCACGCATAACTTGATTGAGACCAGAACTAGAAACGGAATAGTAACGTGTAACAGGGGTAATAGAATCAAAAACACTAAACAATTGTTCTTGTGGGGCTACACTACTAAGAAACGGTTTTGATTCTTTGGTTGCTACATATATGTTATTAAGCTGAATATTTTTATTCTGGAGACCATCAATCATTTGGTCAGGTGACTCTCCTGCGACTCGCCCAACAGATGCAGTCTCGACTGGAAACGAGGATGCCAATACTGTGATTGTACTAAGTAACAGAAAACCAATCGCAAAGGTTAATAGTTTCGCCATAGATCGTTACATGTCATACTCTTTATTATACTTTATTGCGTGAATCCTGGAAAATCTGGCCCAAAAAACAGAAGATTACCGAATAGAATCCCTAAGCATAAAATATTCTAGCTCAAAATTCGGTGCATATGCAAGATAGACTAGAAAGTTTTTGATCACAAACCTTAAAACAGTATATGATAAAAAAAATACTCATGACGAAAATACGATTAATCTATGACGAGTTATTATCTTTATACGGTCATCAAGGTTGGTGGCCGCTCATTGAACACGGATATCATCTGAAACAATATAACTTTCCTACAACTAACCAGCAAAAATTTGAAATTTGTATAGGCGCAATCCTTACCCAAAACGTTTCTTGGACTAACGTTGAGAAAGCTCTTATAAATTTAAAAAAACTAAATGCTCTTACAGTTAAAGGATTAGACAAATTAGAAGAAGAAGAATTAAAGACTGCAATTAAGCCTGCCGGGTACTATAATCAAAAAACAAACCGATTAAAAACGTTTAGTAAGTTCTTTATTAATTTAGGAAATAGAGTTCCAACAAGAGACGAATTATTATCAATTAACGGAATAGGTCCTGAGACCGCTGATTCAATGTTATTGTATTCGTTTAAAGTACCGTCTTTTATAGTTGATGCGTACACTAAACGGATATTTTTACAGCTAAAACTAATCAAAGAAACTGAATCGTATGATGCTATTAAATCCTTTATAGAAACAAATCTTAATCCAGATGTTAAAATCTATCAAGAGTATCATGCGCTAATAGTAGCTCATGCAAAAAAATATTATCAAAAAAAATATGACCAAACACTGTGTCCACTGTATCAAAAAATATCACAAAAAATTGCCAAATAAAAACAGTTTTAAAGGCAAATTCCTATGTTAAAAGTCATGTCAGATCCCGAACAATTAGAATATCGAATAGGCGAAAGTACCCTAAGGAAAGTACATAGAGCTTATATTATTACTAGAGAGAAAACACAGTCAGGAGTGGTCGAATTTGAAGATGTTAGAGGCTCTAACCTTTCTGATGTGGCAGATGATTTAATAATGGCATTAGGGGTAATAGACCGACAAGGAATACAATTTGAGGCAGTATCAGACACTTACAGTGGTTCAATGAAAATCTTTGACACGATTGAAATGAAAGGAAGCAGAAGTTTTTATAATCTTGAAACAAAAGAATCAACAATACACATTACACCCATAGAAGAAACAATTGAAGAGTACACCACCAACCAAATACTTGAAGCTTATATTCACAATATTTCAAAAGACCTATAGCTCAAAACAAATCCATAACACGTCTATTCTTAGGAGTATAATTTAACAGTTCATTGTCTCGCTGATAACCGCATCCGATATAATCATCTTCGCATTTAACAATAACAAACCCTTTACCTTTTTCTTTCATTGTTAGATTTAATCCTTGGAACCATTCTTTTCGCTGTTTTTCAGTTATAGTAACGCATTGCTTTGAAGACATTGGGCCTAATAATTGTGAGCCTTCCATGCTCAATCGTAGCCCTTGTTGTTCTTGTTTTGCAATATATAATCCTAAAGAGTCAATACGTCCTACCTGTTCTACAACTTTAGTAAAATCCCTACTTACAATAAACAGTTTCTTATCAGTACGCTCAAACAGAATCTTATCATCAAATGGTTTCTTAGTTAGACCATACTGTTCGGTCAATTGTTTGATTATTTTCGAGCGTTGTTTTGAATTAAGTGGGGTAAGTGCCATGCTAATAGATAAGAGATCTACATCTATATATATTTGTTGCCTTTAGACTCTCACTAAGTAGTTACATTAGAAAGGGTTATAAATAAGGTTTTATTTTACAAAAAATATGGCAAGAGTTACAGAATATGAGTACAATAAAGCGATCCAAATATTCGGGTTGCCTGCTGAGACACCCTTTGATCGGTTTAATAAAACATATAGGAATTTAGTAAAAGATTGTCATCCTGATAAAAATCCCGGAAATAAGGCTGCTGAAGAAAAATTTAAGGCTCTTGGAAATAGTCTGGAAACAATCAAAAATTACCAGAAGCAAAAAATAAATGGGCAGCCAGATACAACCGCAATACCAAAAGATAGAGACTTAGCCTCGAGGGTATCAGCAAGAGTATCTATCCTCAAGAAGAAACAAGCACAAAATGATACTGCCTCTAATGATGCTCCACCTTACTATCGTCAAAATTCAAGTAATAGACCAAACGTGCGTCCCAACAATACCGAACCAGACCAAAATAAACCAAATTTTAATCCAAAACAAGAAATCCCAGAAGTTGAATCGCCACTAGAAAAGATAATCAACACTAGCCAAGCACATTTCGATATAGATTTTAAAGAAGTCCAAAAGGTCCTAAATATACATATCGAAAAACATCCCAAAGATATATTAAAATCTATTCTCGCAATCCCGGAGTTAGAGTTTATACCAGAAAATCATATAAATTTATTAGAAATAGGCAGGGATACTATCAGATCTAAACACGCATTAGTATACGCGTGGTTGGTGCTAGGAAAAACTGATCATCAGGGTTTAATAGTAAACATTGCTCGAAATTGTATAGCCGGTCACAACACTATTGAAAAATTTATAAAAACAGGAAGCTTAGCAAAAACTCTTCTTACAAGAGGATTATTAATGAGTCCAGTCCAGAATCCAAACTTATATAGTAAAGCGTTCAACAAAACATTCGACATTTGTTTAGGTGAGAATAATATTTCAGCATTATGTAACACCATTGAGCGCACTAAAAAAATAGCTGAAATATATTGTCAAGAAGAGGATCCACTTGATCGGTTTCATGAGAAACAAAAGATCATGGGAATGATGTTTGATACAGAGTTTACATTAACCAACACGGTCAAAATATTTGAGATTGCACATGAAGCTACAAGAAGTTTAGGTATTGTTGCAAAACTTAAACAACAGATCCCAGGATTTATGAGGAAAATAACATATCTGAAAAGGACAAACCATGGATCAACAATAATTAATTTGTTACAAGGGATTCAATTCATCCAAAGTAAACCTTATAGGACTAAATTAAACACTATATCAAATCTCAACAAACTAGGTGATTTTCTAGGATCATTCTGCTCTAATGTTGACCCTAGACATACTGGTTATTTCACTCAATTTATTGGGATGTTATCTGGTGTGAGCACAGGTTATATCGACTCAAATTTTGACCAAGGTGTGGAAGAGTGGGTGTATGCATATAAAAAATCGTTTCATTCGTTTCTTAATAATTATGAAGTATGGGCTAGCGCACTAGACGTATGGGGCGAGCTGCGCTTAGTCTTAGATCACGAAGGAAACGAAGTTCAGGAATATAATCATCTAGGGATACAATTACCTATCGAAACCATGGCCTATGCAGCTAACAAAGTAGTCGAAGAAAGTTATAGTAAACAACAAGGATTCGATAAATCTAAAAAATTAAAAGACCTTTTAGCTGGATATCGGTATACTAAACATCATCCTAAATTCAGATCGCATCACCGTGAAATGTACAATCATCCACTCTCAACAAATCAAGAAGATGCATATAACTATTTAGCAAGCCTTCGAAACGCAAAACAAAGAAGAAGTGTTGGGCTAACTCGAAATAAACTTCTCATACAAGATGTAAATTATTTATTTAGTCTTGTAGATTAATCTGTTAATTGGAGTTGTGTTGGTGACGGAGCTGGTAATGTTATGTTCTCTAATGGGGCAATTCTACCATGTTCTGTAATACGAATCTGTTTTGATATCGGTCGAACATCTGAACCATAATCTAAAAGAGTCTGATAAGCTTCATGAAGTCTAGACAACTCAAAGACGTCTGAATCAGCATTAGTTGCTAATAACTTTAACGCATTTTCTCGTTTTCTCAAATTATTCTCAAGAACAGGAATTAATCTATCAGGCGAGCTGATCAATTGATTAGTTTGAGCGATCTGATCTGATGATAAAGGTACATTTAAAGCAGCAATACAATAATCCCTAAGCTTAAGCATTGCTTCTTGACCACCTCTAACTTCTGTTACTACTTCAGAAATACCGCTTATAGCTTGTTGAGTCAATTCTAATTCCCGAAGTACGTCAAACTCAAGACGTTTCTCCAAGCTTTGAAAAAATGTTGTTCTATTTCCGTTTGTAATCCGTACCATATTAACATTTGGCCTTTCAGCGTGTACATTTACAAACTCAAAAGGAGGATTATGGATAGCAGTGCTACAAAGATACAATAATCGCGCTCCAACAGGATCACCCACGTTCAATGCATGACCCACTTTTAAACTTGGATCTTGCATTCTTCTAGCCCAGGACAATACTTGTGCCATATTTTGGCTAAGAAGATCATCGTTAACGATATCATCATAGACTGTATCTGCCTTCACCATTTCAGGTGCCCAACTATATTGTAATCGCTCGTCATCCTGAACGAAATCACGAATCATTCTTGATCGTTTGTTCCATTTATTATTATGGTGAGCTTTTAAGTAAGAATCCATGTGTTCAGTATAGAAATCAAGGCTCGCTCCGTTTCGCAACATGAGTGCTTGCACAGTTTGTCCATCTAGACGCTGCCCGTAGTTTTCGATTAACTCAGCAAATATTGGATCGTGTAAATTTGGTATATAGAGTGTGTTATCTGATTCATCGTCTTTATATTTAAATAAATTTATAAGATCTGCCAAATGCCTAGGTTTCAATACCTCTCCAGCATGTTCAAAAAGCATCCCATCAGCAACTTCTCTTACTTGACCGTCATCATAATCCCTTAGTGCTTCTACTCCGAGCATTTCTCTCAATTCTTCAGGGGATTTGCTTGCAAAAAACAAAGCACCTGCTTGGAATGCTTGTACTGTTGGATGTTGTCTTGATACGAAAAGTCTGTCGCCTTCATACGCCCCAAACCTTTGGCCATTAAAATATTGTTCTAATTTAGAGAACGGTGTGCATGCATACTTAATATCAAATCCTAACAAATTTACCTCAACGTGATACGAACTTTTATGGAAATCTTCTGCAGTTTTAGGGGTTTGTTGCTGTAGCTGCATAAGCGTCAATCTTGGTCCTTGAGTCATACTTAACATAGTTTTTCCTTCGATTACTTTTACTACTTCCTTGGAATATCTGTTCTTAAAGGTTTTGATAACGTTATTCAGACAATTAATCCCTATGACACAAATGTTAATATATCTTATTCCACTCGTTTATACTATGAATCTAAAAGATACAGCAGTGCGATTAGTTAAACTTACAACTATGCTCCAAAAAGAAGAAGTAACACTCGACCAAGAATTAGACGTATCAATGAGCATGTACGACTTCAAACAACGTAAAACACTACAACAACTAAACGAGCTAAAACAACTAATCAAAAATTTAAAACAAGACCCAGAAATTCT